>CAXUEY010000066.1:0-31973 GCA_964250225.1 uncultured Ktedonobacteraceae bacterium
GCACACACCCGGGCCCTGAAACTTTTGGCCGTGCGTGTGTTGCGCCCGCCTCCAATCACTTATCCTGTAGAGCCTATCTATCTGGTGGAGTCGTGGATTGAGATGGCGCGATGAGGGCGGCTTCTGGTTTCGGAGTCACCCCGATCCACGAGCACGCCTCTTTCAGCAGATCTGTCGCCATTTCTTGCGCCTCCAGGCCGGCGAAAAGGGCCACATCGATGCGACGTTGTTCGATGGCGCGCTGGAAACGCGCCATATTCTGCACAAAACGCGCCTGTAAATCCTGCCAGTGTTGCCAGGTGAAGGTCGCGAACGGCACATCGTAGCCACCTTCCTCCTCTGCCAGGACCATTTGCCGGACCGCCTCCAGCGGCATATTCTGCTCATTTGCTGGTGAACTGCTCTTTTCTACGTGCATGCTTCCTCTGCCTTTCACTCTACAACGTATCTGCTAATCTGGCTCTAGAGCACACTCCAGGGGAGCCTATACCATGGATGGCCGCCGCGAAGAGAACCATTTGTTCGTGCAATATGGGGAAGTCCCTATCACTCATTTTTATAGATGAATGTTTCCATTGCTGAAAAGCCCCGTCCATAGTACGGGCGCCTCTGGAGCGCGCCACGTCCATCCTGCATACTCAAGGGACCAGGCAGGCGCGAACCCCATGCCCGCGCCTGCCGGGGGGTTAACAGGATGTTTTAACCAGTCCAAGTATAGCATGGGTGGTATACTATTTTCAACCCTGCTAGTGAAATATGAAAGAATTGTAATTTTTTAGTCTAGTCACAAATTACATAAGATATTATTCTAAAGCAATGGATGAGAAAGTTGATTTGCCACAGGCTAAAAACTATCTGTCGGTAGGCGAAGCTGCTGAGGCGCTTGGCCTGGCGCCTTCGACCCTGTATCAATATATCAGGGAAGGGAACATCAACGCCGAGAAGATAGGGAGTACCATCGTCCTTTTGCGCGAAGAGGTCGCCAGTTATCGACGAGGCATGGCCGGTCGTCCGCGCACCAGCGTGCCTCGCTGGCGTTTTTCGCCGGAAGAAAACCAGTTGATCGTCACCAGCATTGAGGGTGACCTGCGCGATGGCGTCGAGCAGGATGAGTTTGTGCGCGCTCTGGAGAATATCAAACGCGCGGACATGCATCTCTTTCCCGGAACCATCGCGCGCTACGTGCTCAGCGACTCGCGTCAGTTGCGCCGCGTGCGTTTCCTCTTTATGTGGCGGCAAACCGTGATGCCAAACTCGGAGCAGATCGAAAAGACGCTGGCCGAGCTGCGGCAAACCCTGGCCGATGTCCTCGATTGGGATGGCGTGGGCTATGAGACCAGTCGTGTCTGGATGCATAGTTAACGCTGCGTGAGCTTATTTTGTGTGGTGCGTGTGAACGGTGTGTGCCTGCCTGGGAAGCTGGAGATTTTTCAGGCAGGCACACACGTTTTGTGAAAGAGGCGGCTCAGGCGTGCAGACCTTGTATGCCCTCGACATGCAGCGTAATGCTCGTCACGTCGTCTGGCACGGTTGTCACACCCACACCAGTCAGGGTAATGATGGCGTTGTGTACGCCCGGTTGATGCAGGAGTAGCGCGCGCGCGTCCTGGCTGCTCTTCCCGACGATAAGACGCGCCAGGGAAGCGCGTTGAGCGTTGCTGAACTGATAAGCCCACACGCCCAGCGCATTGACCGTCAGTTGCACATCGCCATGATTGGCGGGGGTAGCTCGCGTCACCTGCGCCGCGAGATTGCCCACTGGTGCATAGGTGGGGCCGGGATTGACGCTGGCGGCCTGCATCAGCTTGTGCGTGGCTAGCGCCTGGACCGCTTGCATATCATAGACCTCGCCCAGACAGTTCATCGCCACCGTCACTGTCACCGTACTGACTTGCGTACCAGCCACACCGCTGCTCTGCACCTGTGGCGCGCAGTGCGGCTGACCCACGGCCCGCTCGTTCTGCCGTGCCTGCGTCTGTAAAAGCTGCATGGTCTGTCCATTGAGCGTGCTTTCCAGCGCCTGGGCCGCGTTATCGATATCGCTCTGCTGAACATACGAGTACGTTTGTGCGTCCTGCCCACCTTGAAACGCTGTATTGTTCACATACGCGCCGCTGCTCCCGACAGGTCCTTTCAACTCGTCCTGTGGGATATTCTGGTCACTTCCGATATTCACTGTATGCGCGTTATCCTGGACGCCCTGGAGTCCCTGGCTTCCCTGGCTGGGATCAAAGGCTGGGAGTGTAATAGTGTCATCGTTGACTACGACGATATTGCTATTATGAGGGTCGAAGATCGCCGTACCTGCCTGGATCATCAGGGAAGATGGAAGCGGATTGTAAAAGGTCAATGTGCCCTGCGCCTGACGGCCTGGAATAGACCCCTGGCCTGTTGCCTTCACTGTCGAGCTTTGTGGCTGCGAAATGGCATAGACGGCGCGCGCGTCCACCTGGTCCTTCGAGGGGTCAGGCACGCCCAGCACCGCCGTGAGCTGATAGGTATGTAGAAGCTGCTGACTATCCGGCGTGATCGTCACCGTCGCCGTGGGCGGGAAGAATAGATCGAGGATTGGACGGTTAAAGGCCGCGAGCAGCGCAATCAGTAGAACCACAATCAGCGCAGTGAGAAGCAGCCCGCGCCAAGAGCGGTGGCGCGGCGGCTCTGACGGCTCATAGTAGAAGTTCGGCGGCTGCGCACCAGAGGGCACCAGCGCGCCTGCACTCCCAGCCGCTACCGCCGGGAGGCCACCAGTCGCGTCTATGGTGGTAGCTGGGGGCGTGTTTGCCGCATCTATTGTCGTGGCTTGCGGTGTGGTGCTGTCCGGTGTATGGGCCGTGTCAATCGTCGCGTTCTGTGATGCAGCGCTACCGGTTGCGCTGGCTGCCGCTGCTGTGGCCGCAGTTCCAGCGAGCGGCGAGGGTGCGCTTTTCAAGCTCGGATCGGTTGGCGCCTCATCCTCGTCCACCAGCGGGGCAGTGTGTCCCTCATCCTCGACCAGTGGAAGCGTGCCCTCCTCGTCCGCTGGAGTAGCCGGGAAGACAATGGGCGCGGGCTGATTCTGAGAACTGGTTGGGGGCTGCCCAGGCGTCGATTCTAGCTTCGGTGTTGCGGGAGATGTGCTGGTAGAAGCTGCTGATGGCGTTGGGGGAATTATCGGGAAGGTGGTCGCGTGATCGGACGGATCATCCTCCACGGGCGTGGCTAATGCTTCCTCTTCTGGCTCAAGTGGGGGAAATTCAGCCGCGGTTAATTCATCGAGGGAAGGATAGACCTGGAAACGTTCTTTTCTGGCATAATTTGCAATTTTTGAACGCTCCGGTATCACCAGCACCAGCGTCGCCTCGATCTCGCTGGCCATCTGGTGCAGCCCTTCAAAATCCACCGCGTTTTTAAACGCCTTATTCTGTGCCGGGAGGTCGAGGACAATCTGATCGCGCCCCAGCTTCTCCTGTGTAGAGATCGCAATCAGCACGCTCTGGCGGTCATCGCCGGGCGTGACATGGATAATTCCAATGACCATTGTGCGCGGATCATCGGGCCCGAGGATCTCGCTGCCGTCTCCTTGTCGCATAGTGTACCTCGCAATTACAGTCTTGAGAGAGAAATATTCAGATAAAGTATGAGTGAACGCTGAAGATTATCTCATACCCCCGGTAAACAGGCAAGCAGTATACACATGATCCTGGCATAGCGCGTCTGCCCGGCACAACTCGCGGTACATGTCACAGAAACTATGCTGAGTCAGGTGCGAGCGCTAGAGCGAGCACAAGGGCTGGGTGGAGGAGGATGCCTGCTCGCTGATGCAGAGCATCTTGCTCTTTTGCATAAAAAAGCTGGTGAAGTGCAACATACATTCTACACCTCATCAGCTTTTCTATGCAGATAGCTCCCGGCTACGAGACGGTAAAGTTGACCACCTGGGCCAGGGCTGCGTCGCTGCAATCGGACTGGGTACACCAGTAAAGACCGGCGACAAACTGACCCGTATGGGAGGGGGTGAATGGGAACACCCCATTGGGAACGCCAGATTTGACGGCGAGTGGCGAATCGCTCTGCACATCGAACTGACCATCCCGGTAGATCTTTGTCATCGCATAGCCCGCGTGGCCTGCTAGCGTGAAAGTAATATTGACCGTATCCCCGCTGTTAAAGCTTGTTTTCGGATCGGTCGGTTTATAATT
This sequence comes from uncultured Ktedonobacteraceae bacterium, assembly GCA_964250225.1. Classification (GTDB taxonomy): domain Bacteria; phylum Chloroflexota; class Ktedonobacteria; order Ktedonobacterales; family Ktedonobacteraceae; genus Paraktedonobacter. The sequence goes on from CAXUEY010000066.1 coordinate 4,182, forward strand.
TGAATCCACCGATCCAGAGGTCTGGGCGCCGGTGATATTGGCGGCTGCGGTGGCATCGATCTGACTGCTATCCGGTACGCCGCTGCTGCTTCCAGTGGTTGCCGTCGGGGTTGTGCCGTTGCTACTGGTGGATGTTGCCTGATCGGCGGTAGCCTGCGCGTTAGCTGTAGCAACCACATTGCCAGCTTGATGTCCAACGTAAGCGACTGCGGCGATGACTCCTCCAACGGCGAGCACAAAGATCACCAGTACAATAACCAGTGCGATGATACATCCATTTTTGCGCTTTGGCTGCTGCTGCGGTGGCATATACACCGGTGGCGCACCATACTGGCCCTGTTGAGGAGCGCCATACGGTTGCTGGGGAGCGCCATACGGTTGTGGTGGCGCGGTGTAGGGATTGACAGGTGGAGGCGGAGCGCTCTCACCATAGTTGGTTGATGGCAGCGGTGTGCCGTAGGGATTGACTGGCGGTGGTGGTGTACCCTCACCATAGCTGGCTGGGGTATAGGGCAGCGCGCCAGGCGGTGGCGGCGTGGGATACGACGCGGGTACTCCTTGTCCGGGCGATGACGCGAGCATCGTGGGCGCGATACCTGGCTGCGATGGCGAGCTACCTGCTCCAGGGGTCATCCCCTGATAGGGCTGCGAACCGGAAGATGATGCAACTGGCGAGCCGCATTCAGGACAAAACGCGACATTTGGTGGTAGTTCATTGTGGCATATTCGACATTGCATTGTAAAACAGGTTCCTCCTGAGAGTGTTAATAGAGCGTGTGTAATAGGGACAAAGAATTTCTCTTTGCTGATCCATTGTAACATACTGGTCTAGTAGACATAATATCAAATCTATTGAAATCGTGTTAATCGAAGAGGCAACGGATACCCTCTTAACGGATTTGATATAAATTACGGTTCACTAAAGACGGATGTGTTGCCTCGCCATAAAAAGGCATTCTTCAGGCAAATATCAATTCTACCTGAAGAATGCTGTAAAGTGAGTCTACGATCTACAAATGCTCAATATATGTTTTCACCTGTTACATCTGCTTTATTATGTATAGCGCATATCCCTCCCATCTACCACTATCTGATTGCTTTACTCTTCCCCTTTTGATCTCCATTGACCCAGGTGTGCATCAAACGCCAGTGAGAGGCGCTGTTCTTCCACATCAGTGCCGGCGATGTGCAGGGTGCTGGTGCCGACCTCGCGCGCGGGCGTGAGCACCATGTTGCAGGTGCTGGCAGATGTCAGGCCGTTGGGACTCATCCCGGCCAGGGGGTCGCGGCGGTTCGTCGGCCAATCGTCGGGCAGGTTGTGCAGGAGCAGGATCGCCAGGTTATAGCGCGCGGCCAGTTCGCGCAGGGGGATAAAGAAATGCAGGTCTTGCAGCGGCACCTGTGCCTGGCGCACCCGGTAATTCTGGGGTGTGTTGCTCTGCAATGGCAGCACAAACTCCAGCGGGTCGATCACAATCAGGCGCGGGTTGTCCAGCAGGGCGACGGTATCCTCCAGGTCGGCCAGTCCATTCTGACGGAATGGCGACCACTGCATGGCCAGATCGAAGGTCGCTGGCTGCTCCTGCTCGCGCAACAGGCGCTCCGCTCTGCTGCGCACGTTGAGCAGTCCCTCGCCCAGCGCCAGGTAGAGCACGTGGCCCTGGCAGACCGGGAAATGTCCCAGGAAAGGCATCCCGCTGGCCACGCTTAGCCCCAACTGGTTGGCCAGCAGTGCCTTATCTACCTGTGGCGGACTGGCCAGCAAGGAGACGCCAGTGGGCAACAGACCGGGAATCACCCAATCGCGCTCAGCCAGTTGTTGCTGAAGCAAACTTTGCAGACTAAAAATCTCAGGCAGGAGCACAGCAGGCTGGCTCGCAGCAGATGTCGAAGCAATTGAGGATGAGTGGGGCTTATCACCTTTAGGGCTCATCAAAGCCTTCTCTTTCTATGTTTACACAGCGGTACACTACAATGTGACAGTATTTTCATGTGACAGTGATGCGTCTTCCACTTTCGCGCTAACGCGGTACCACCCATAGTATACACAGAAAATGTAAGTCCTGTCCACCCCAATTTTATGAATATTGTATGTAGAATACCCGAAAGATGAAGAAACATTTTCATTGTGTTCCACGTACAATATATTTGATAATGGGCATATTTGGGCAAGCTACGCTAGAAACGCCCATCGTATGTTGCAAGCGTCCTGTCCCAACATGGGACATCACTCTGGGCTGCGGGAAGGACTAGGTGAAACGTCGAGCCTTTTCCTTGCTCGCTCTCTACGGTAATCTTTCCGCCATACTGTTTTATAATGTCCGCGACGATGGATAATCCTACCCCCAGGCCGGGAATCGTTCTCCGCTCTGGATCAACGATGCGATAGAAACGTTCAAAAATTTTCTCCTGGTGCTCCCGCGGGATGCCGATCCCGTGATCGCGCACTCGAACAGTGATGGTCTCCTTTGAAGAGCTGACCTCAAGCTCGACCGTATCTGAGGCGGGCGAATATTTGATTGCATTGCTGAGGAGGTTAGTAAAGACCTGTTCAAGCCGATGTTTATCCCCAACCAGACACGCCTTTGCGGTACCGTGGATAATCACCTGATGGGTCAGATAGAGGTGCTGAACGACCTCTGCACACTCACGGAGGAGTTTATTGAGATCTAAAAACTTATTATGATACTCCAGTCTATCTGTCTGGCTTTGAGCATCATCGAGCAATTCCCGCGTGAGTCTCTCCAACTTGTGAATTTGCGCCTCTATTTTAGCAAAGGGCGTGAGAAAATCGTGGAGGCCTTGCTTTTCAAGGCGCTTTTGCAGCAGTTGCGTTTGCAACTTCAGGACCGTCAGTGGGGTCTTGATCTCGTGACTGGCGGTACTTATCGCCCTGTCTCGCTCGATAATCGCATCGAGGAGCAACTGGAGCGTTTGAATATATAGAGGTAGCGCAACAGGAATGCTTTGAGGGGATAACTCGCCCATAGGTTGTAGCTCCAATCTCATAAAATACTAGGAGACGTAGTGAACGCGACTAGAGATAAGTTCAAGGAGCGTTTCCAGATTAAATGGCTTGGTCAAACTCTGGCAAACTCCGAGCCTGTGCGCCTGTTGAATCGCGCTTTGGTCTCCACTGAGCACGATGACTGAGCGTAACCACGCTGCGTCGAAGTGCCGTAATACCTGGATAAGTTGGAGTCCATTCATACATGGCATGATCAAATCCAGCAAGATCGCCTCATAGGGTTGATGAGCATTCTTGTGCTGAATAATTTTATCCAGGGCTGCCAGCCCATTGTTCGCGTTTTCTACCTCATATGCCTCTTCCTCCAGTAACGTTTGCAAGAGGAGGCGCATCTCGCTATCATCATCGACGACTAACACGCACTTGCTCATCTGTTTCTTTTGCCTTTCCCTCCGCAATGGAAGAGATCTTCCTTTTATTGGCCTTCTATGAATTGGCGTTTAGACTAAATCGCATTAGAATCGCTACAAAGCCGCTCCAGAAGAGGATCGAGACACATAAATTGCCATGTGGCGCGAAGCCGCTTCTCAGGCCGATCTCGCCACATTAGTCTAAACGTCAATATGAAGAAAGTCATTCATAAACAGGCTCAATCCTCTGCCATTGGTATCAATCCGTTTAACTCATCTGATGTGTTTTTTTCACTTTGCTTGAGTGTAAATCGTGGCGCGAGAATTGTCATTGCTCTTAAGGAGGATTGCTGGGGAGAGTATAAGAAGGCCAGGATATGGTACGAAAGGAGAAGTGCGCAGAACGGCCAGTTCACCAGGGGGAGATCCGGGCTAATCTGTATATGGCTGTTTAGAGCAGATCCAGGTCTCGCGCGCGGGCAATTGCCTGGGTACGATTGCTCACGCCGAGCTTGCCAAAAATATTCTGGAGGTGCTTCTTGATCGTGCTCTCTGCCACTATCAGTCGTTCAGCGATCTCCTGGTTGGATGCGCCGGTCGCCACTAATTGGAGCACTTCAAATTCACGCGCACTCAACACTTCCAGCGACTGTTCTGCTCTGTTCTGTCGATCTTCTGATAGGGAAATGGATTTGGGCCGGGTAAATGCCGCCAGCAGCGTCTCAACAAAATGAGAGATATCAAGTCGCTCTGTGCGAAACCGGGAGAGCAGCGTCGCCATCGGTTTCCCCTCGTTCACAAAGAGGCGCGTGTAACCCTCAGGTTCCGCCAGTTGCAGTGCTGAGGCCAGCGTAGATAGTGCCTCGGTGGATTTCCCCAGCGCCTGTTGACCCAACGCCTGAAGGATCAGAATCTCTAATGCATTGCGCATACGTCCGCCAGCCGCGGCTGCTGGATAGCATTGAGAGAGCCGACGAAGCGCCTCCGTATGCTTGCCCTGTGCGATTTGGATGCGAGCGAGCATAATGCGGTCCACTTCACGTGGATAGGTAGGCCGAGCAGCAGATGCGTTGCGGCGTAACATATCTTCGGCCCAGCTTGCGGCAGCCTCCAGGTCGCCCTGTGCTAGAGCCAGCCACGCCTGTGTCGCGTATATCGATGGGGTCACGGCGGTCCAGATAAACTGATGCTGTTGTGCAAGCTGGATAGCTTGCTCCATCAAGACACGCGCTTGCTCACTCTCGCCTCTGGCCTGTTTGATGCGGGCGAGCAGGATCTGCCCATCCATCGCGCTGCGTGCATTGATCACATTCTGCTCCAGAAGGATCACGGGTTGTAGATACCGTTCTGCCTTCTCCAGAGCGTTTTGCTCGTAAAGCAGGGAAGCCATACTGGTTAACAATTCTTCCTCGTGTGGAAGCAGGTCGTTTTCTCCTATCTGTGTGGGCCAGGGCGGCGCGATCATGCACACTGCGGGCTTCTGTTCTTCCAGGGAAAGATTGCTGTGCCGGGTTGTCGCAAAGCTCTCGTGAAAGAGCGCCATAGCCTCTTGGACGTGGCCCTGTATAATCTGCATCTGTGCCAGGAAGAGGTTTGCCATAGAGGCAGAATAGAGGTTGCCTCTCTCCAGGCTCTTCCTGTTCGCTTCAGTCAGGAGGGTACTTGCCTGCTCAGTTTCGCCATCGAGCCAGGATACTATGCCAAGTATCAAGGGGATGTCGCCGCGCAGTGGATGCTCGTCAGGCAAGCATTGCTGTGCCTCCTGACAACTGGCCCTGGTGCGCGCGAGATCTTCTTGCTCACTGGCGAAATAGGCCTGGATAAGAGCCAGGATGCCTGTCAGTAGGGATCGCTCCTCTGGCTGTAAACGTTCAGCATTCTCCAAGAGATAGCGATTGGCCTCTTCTGCGCGTCTTCTGGCCTTTTCTTGTCGGCCAGAGAAAATCAGTTCATGCACATAAAGGGCCGAGAGATGTGGATGCTCATAGAACACCTCTCGCGGCAGTTGTTCAAACCAGTGGAGTAAAGTGAGTATCTCTCCACGGGCCAGCGTGATCTGGATGACCCGTTCACACAGATGTGCCGCGCGTTCAAATGCCTCCGCCGCCAATGCATGGTGGATGGCGTCCACCAGCAAGTGGTGCTGTTCGTACCATACACTGGCCCGTTCGTGTAACGTTGTGGTCGAGACTGGCAGCTTGCCCTGACGCTGTGCTAACGCCAGGTGGTCGCGTAATACCTCAGCGAACAGGTGATGATAACGGTACCAGTTCCGTTGCTCGTCCAGGGGGATCACAAAGAGATTATGCTGCTCCAATTCTTCAAGCAGTTCCTGGCTGTTCACGCTGCCCGTGACAGCATCACAGAGCGGACCACTCAAGCGATCCAGCAGCGAGGTTTGGAGCAGAAACTGTTGCACATGTGCCGGTTGGCGCTGCAGCACTTCCTCGCCTAAATAGTCGAGAATATAGCGATGGCTGCCCGCAAAGGTGGCAAGGAAGCGAGCGGTCTGTGTGGGATCACGCTCACGCAGAGAGAGCGCCGCCAGTTGCAGGCCGGTGATCCAACCCTCTGTGCGCGCTTCGAGCAAGGCAATATCATCAGCTTTCAAATGCAGCCCCATCACCTCTGTGAGGAAGCTGGCCGCCTCCGAAAGCGCAAAGCGCAGTTCGGCAGTGCGAATCTCTAACAACTGGCCATGCGCGCGCAGACGCGCCAGGGGTAGAGGAGGGTCCTGGCGGCTAGAGATAATCAGGCGCAGTGATTCGGGCTGGTGGTCCAACAGGAACGCCATAGTCTGATGGATGGCCGGGGTGGTAATCAGATGGTAATCGTCCAGGATAAACGCGAAAGGTCTCTCAATGGCCGAGAGTACGTTAATAAGTTGCGTGAGAAGCGAGGTGAGCGGCAAGGATTGCTGGCTCTGGAATTTAGCCAGGTCCAGCCCGGCGTCGGCATGCAGTTGCCTCAGGGCTGTCCAGACATAGCGCCAGAAACGCATGGGATCATTATCTCCCTCATCCAGCGAGAGCCAGGCAAAGGGGATCTCCCGTCCTGCTGGGGAGTTCAGCCAGGAAGAAAGTAGCATGGTTTTGCCCGATCCCGCCGGCGCTGAGATGAGTGTGAGCTTGCGCTGTACGCCCTCAGTAAGAGATGTCAGGAGCCGTGGGCGTGGGACCAGATAAGGCGAAAGAGGAGGCATATGCAATTTTGTGGTCAACACTTGCTCTTCGAGAAGTGTGCTTTTGTTGGCAAAAGAACTCTGATCCATACGGTACAATGTCTCTGGTGGTGTAGATTGCCGATAATGTAGGCCGGAGACACACCCTCCTACTAGTATAGCTCCGAGGGAAACTACTTGTAGCTGTGCAGGAAGCTAAGAAGATACAGTGCCTGCTTCCCTGTCTTTGCGAGCGAGGTCGATATGTATGAGGAAAAAAACGGGTGACAGGCGTATAAAGCACCTGTCACCTTGCGACCGTTTGATCGTATGTTATTCACATACACCTCACTCTTAGTATAAAAGCGGGAATAAATGGGTTATCTGTATGTGTTGCATCGCTGTTGCGATCTTTGTGTATCAAGCGCGGCATTTTCTGTTATTCTCCAGGCGCGGCGCTCACCTCAACTTTTCCGCGTCCGCGCCACCAGCGCCACAGGGTATTGCCGTCGTTATCCAGCAGCTTGCCCATTGGCAGCAAGACCTGGATGGTAAAGATCAGGTTTTCGGCGAAGAGGAAAATGGCGGCCCACCAGAGGGGTCCACGCAGGAGCAGGGCGCCAATGCCAAAGATAATCGTCGGAAATAGGCTGGCAATGGGGCCGCCCAGCGCGCGACGCATATGGATCGAGTCGGGCAGGGCCGCTTCATCTGCCGGATAGGATGAGAGGGCGAGGAAGCCATAAATACCGCCGATTTTGATGGCCTGCATGGGGTAGCCCGTGCGGCGCGCTGCCAGAGCGTGCCCGATATGGTGGATCAGTTCAGAGAGCCAGTGCAAGAGCATGACAATCAGACCGAGCAGTACGCCCAGGCCGAACGACATACCCAGAGCCGCGATAGCGATAGCGCTCAGCACAATCCAGAGTGCCAGCGAGACAAATAGCGCTATTGGCAGGACGATGATCTCGACGCCTGCGATTGAGCCAGAACGGAGTTGCTTCATGCGATTGCTCCTTGTGCGATAATCCAATGCCCAACAGGAACCTGCTTGCGTGGTCCCCATTGGGCGCGCTGCTCTTAATGAGCAGCTCCTACACAATCCAACACTCAATGTGGAGTTGTTTCCTCTCATCGAGCGTGCTGCTCATTGAGCAGCCTATACATACTTGCTAAACCAGGCCGCGGTTCTGCGCAGCCGGTCTACGCGTTGCTGAGGTGAGCCATAGCCGGGGAAGTCCAGCAGATGGCTAGTGCCTGGATAGATGGCCAGTTCGACCGTGTGCTGGCGCTGACGCAATGTGTTGAAGAGTTGTTTCGATTCGTTGGTCGGGCAGCGCATGTCCTCTGCGGCATGGATCAGCAGCAGCGGCGTGGTGATAGCATCGGTGAAGGTCATAGGCGAGCAACTGCGGCGCAGTGTCTCGGCGTCCTGGTTTGCATCTTTCGTGCCGATGATCTGATCAAACCAGATTGCCTGGTCCGAGAGCAGGGCGCCGGTGAGCAAAGAGGTGATGGGATTGCGCGCTACAGCCGCCTTGAAGCGGTTGGTCTGGGTGATGGCCCAGCAGGTCATATAGCCACCGTAACTCATGCCGGTGATGGCCAGGCGCCCCCCGTCCACTGGTTCGCTGGCGATCACATGGTCCACGCCCGCCATCAGGTCGCGGAAATCGTCGCCGCCCCAATCGTTGATGATCTTGCGGCAGAACTCCTCGCCATAGCCGGAACTGCCACGTGGGTTCGCGGCCAGTACAGCATAGCCCATGCCGGCCAGTACCTGGAAGTCATGCACGTAGCTCTCGCCCCAGGCCAGGGTGGGACCGCCATGCACATCCAGCACCAGCGGCGCGCGTTCGCCCGGCTGTAGATGTGGCAGGTAGAGCCAGCCTTCGATCTCCAGGTTATCGAAGCTGCGCCAACTCACCTTTTTAGGGCGAATGAGCTGGCGATTGCGCAACAGGGCATCGTTGACGGCGCTCATGCGGCGGCGGTTCGCGCCATTTCCGGCCATCGCCCAGATATCGCCGGGCGTAAACCAGTCCGTGCGCAACGCGGCAATAGTTCGTCCATTCGCGCTCATATGCGGGCTGAGATAGCAGCCGTTGCCGGTGGTCAGTGGCTCCTCGTGGTTGGTATTGATGTAGAGACGGTTGAGATGGACCTGGCCGCGCGTCTGGGCTGTCACCAGCAGAGATGTATTGTCGGGATACCAGCAGGGGTGGCTGACTGAGTTCGCGTGCAGGTTATCGATGATAAATTCGAGACTGGTGGAGTTTTGTGAACCCGTGGTGGCCGGGCGCGGCGCGCTCTTCCCGTCCGCGCCGACAATCCAGGGGACGAGATTGACCGTCTCGGTCTGGTTGACAGCATAGTAGAAGGCCAGGGTGCGTCCATCGGGCGACCAGGCTGGCTGCTGAGCCAATCCCTCGCTGGGAGTCAGGCGACGCATGCGGCCTGAGTTGAGCGTGAGTACCCACAGGGCCGCGCTCGCACTCAGGTCGGGCGCGGTGCGGCGATTGACGCAGAGCGCGATTTCCTGGCCATCGGGCGACCAGCAAGCCTGGGTATGGTCCACTGGCTCGAAGGTCAGGCGCGCCGCCGGTTGCTCGTTTTCCAGATCGAGCAGCCAGAGCTGCTGGTGACGGCCATGCTTATAGCCGAGTCCGTCCGCTGTTTCATCCAGGCGCGTCCATATCTGCACCACATCCTCGTCTTGCGCGTCCTCCTGCTCATCCGTGATCTTCCAGGGACTTTGCACCAGTAGCGCTTTGCCATCGGGCCGCCAGCAGAAGTCCGCTACGGGCTGGCCCAGCGAACTAGCCTGGTGTGCCTCGCCGCCCTTGAGGGGGAGCAGATAGATTTGTGGCGAACCGGCACGGTCACTTACAAAGGCCAGCGTGCGTCCATCGGGGGACCAGCGCGGCATCAGCGAGTTGAACGATTCTGTGGTCACCTGGCGCGGCGGTTGACCTTTGCCATTGGGTGAGGGAACCGTTGGTACCAGCCAGATGCTCGCGCGAGTCGTCGCACTGTTCAGTACCGTATACGCGATCAGCAAGCCATCCGGCGACACCTGCGGCTCTCCCGCTATGTTCAGCTCAATGAGATCCTCCACCCCAAGAAATGGCCTGGTCGCTGGCTGTTGGGCAGGAGCCTGGGTCGGTGCGGATGCGCCAGCTGGATGCGCGGGAGCCTGAGCAGGAGCTGACGCCGAGGAAGCCGCGGGAGCAGCAACTGGTGTTGGTGCGGCAGATGCGATCAGGGCGGGATCTTTGTTGGCAGTAGTGGGCGTCGGTTCTGCATTTGTCGTGGGTGATGCTGGCTGTGCATCGACAGGGGGGAGCGCGGGTACCTGAATCGTCTCGGCTGAAACAGGGACGGCCATCGTCTCCTCGCCCAGCTTAACGTCTTGCGCCTGTTCACCCTGGTTGGCCTGCGCGGGTTGTGTGTCGTCCTGACTGGCTTGCCTGGCCTGGGCAGCGTCGGTATTCTCATCTGCCTGGGGATGAGGCAGCGCCGGCATGTTGTTAATGGACTGTTTGATGGTCATCTCCTCGTCGGGCTGCGTGCTTGTGGCTGCGCTCTCCTGCGCGTGATGTGGCTGTGTATTCGCCGGTGGTGTCTGGGCTGCTTTGTCGGTGTGTTCACTCATAGAACTCGACCTCTGGAAACCCCCGTCTTTCCAAACGGGGGATGGAAGAGGTTTTCCTTTCTTTGGGGTGTGGGTTGGGTGAGTCCCTTGCCTTGCTTCTTTGGTTGATCGCTGACGAGCCAGGAGCGCCATGCCACCCAGGTCAAGACTCGACACTCCTTGACCTTTGCTCCCTGTGTGACGCGCTTGTTGGTTCGATAGGCATGCAAGCTGATCGTGTGCTTGGCACGATCAAAGCTACCCACTGTAGTTCTGCCATACTTAGGATGGACAATGAGGGTTCCCCGTTTGCGTCCCAGGCTGCGCGTGCCTCCATAGGGCTTACGTTCTCCCCCTGTGGAGGCTTGCAAGCGGTGCAACTGGCGGCGATGCAACCGTACCGGGATGACATACCAGAGCCGGGTACACGTGGGTTTCTCCGCGCCACTGATCGATGCTGCCAGCACCCAGGCATCCACCGCATGCGAGTCAAACGACTGCTTCGCCTTGCTGCTCGTCTTCTTGAGGCCATGCTGCTCCCGCAGTTCTTTGGTTTGCCAGCCCTCTCGTAAGTGAACCGTCAAGCCCATAGCTCGCAGGAGGCCATACAGATGTTCTTTGCCGACCTGGACCGGACTGAAGGAGGCATTCCACTTGCGCTTCTTCCCTGGTCGTGTCACGGCCTGGACATCCTCCACAATGGCATCCGTCAGGGGAAGCACTTTTTTAAGTTGAGCGACAATACGGGCTTTGGCTTCCCATCGACTTCGAGTCGAGGGGGGAATGCGCTTCTTCTGGTTCAAGCGGTTCTGGAAACGTGTGGGTCTGCGCCACGTGCGAAATCGTCGCGCTCGTCGCATAGTGCGCCGGACTTCTACCGCTTTCTTCACGTGATCGGGGGCTTCCACCATCAGGTTGAGCACGGTTTCTTTGCTCCCAACCACGCTGAAGCCCTCGAATTTGGAGCCGGGATCAATGCCTACGACCAAAGGTTGATTGGTCGGGTCTTGCTCGTAGGTCAACTGAACCGTGAGCAGACCGAGCTTGTTCCACTTCGGTTTAGCCGTGCCACATTTGAATAAGTGGCGGGCCTTTGCTGGCGTACACGGCATCTGTGGGATACCTCTCGTATCCAGGACTGGTAATCGCATACGTGAAGGATTTCCTTCCTCCCGGTCAGAACCGGGGTAATATGACCCGTCGTGACTGCAAGAGAGGCATAGCTCTGATTCTATCCAGGCATCCGTTTCGGCGTGACGAGAAGCGGTTTCCGTTCGGGTGGTGCGGAAACGTTCTTGTAGCCCCCCTCGCTGCTGCTTTCCTCCAGGGAAGAAAGCCCACTAGTCAGAAACTTGCGTTGCGCTAGCCGTTTCGCAAGCCTCCGTTTTCAAAACGGGGGTTCCTGACGCTACCAATCCTCCTCTTTATCGCGTTTCTCTAGCAAGTGTATCATACGAACCTTGCTGTTGGCATTGTGCTGGTGGGATAACGACAAAAGGTGCCAGTCATCACAAATACGCTGTCTGTAGCGTTGAACGGCTCTATTTTCCCAGGTGGGCAACGACACAGCGGCGTTGTACAAAGCTGAAAAGTGTCCATGTTTGCTGGTGTGATGGGAGCAAACCATGTTAAGGCGTGCTGAGAAGATAAGAGTTCCCTGAGAAATTCCCCCCTTCGCACGCCTCCTCTTTAGTTTCTGCTTAGAGTGACCTACAGTAGAGCTTATAACTGTTGTAATTCTCACCTGAGCAGGTTAATCTGAATGCAGGGACAAGAAAGAGGAGAGAAAAAAATTATGCAATTACGAGAACGTATCAAAGACCAACATAAAGAAGTTACGGATGGCGTGCTGGCTCAGCAGACCCTGGCAGGAGATCAGGTAGCCTTTGAGAAACTCGTCCAGCGTTACAGCAATCCGCTGTTCAACTTCATTTCCCGTTTTTTGAATGATTACGATGCAGCCTCAGATATTCTGCAACAGGTCTTTACCCAGTTGTATATCTCGCTGCCTAACCTGCGCACAGGCGAGCCGCTGAAAGCCTGGCTTTTCCAGGTCGCGCGCAACCGCTGTCTGGATGAACTGCGTCGCAAGCGTGTCATCCACTTTTCTGAACTTCAATCGTTCAATGAAGACGAAGATCTTTCGCCCTTAGCAATCATTCCCGATAATAGTCCATTACCTGAAGATGTGGCGGAACATCATGACTTGCAGCATATTCTGCAAGCGGCCATCGCCGAGCTGCCTCCCAAATTCCGCGCTGTCGTGCTTTTGCGCTATTCTGCGCAGCTCAGTTTTTCAGAGATCGGGCGCACCTTGCATATGCCCGAAGCCACAGCAAAAACGTACTTCCAACGCGCCAAACCGTTGTTGCGCACTACATTGAAGCAGCAACTCCAACCAACTGCCAGCGTTTGTTAAGCGGGTAGTTAGATATAGTTAAGCGAGCCAATCCTGGTGGTTGGCTCGCTTAACTGTGTGTGGTGGTTGGGGTTAGACCTCAGAAAATGAAACTTCCCTCCTGTCCTGCCCGTACTCTATACTAAGCAGGGTGATATCAACAGAACGAGAGGGATTTTCTCATGCAACAGTTCAGATTCTATAGCCGCGGCCAGGTAGCTTTCCAGCCAGAAGATGACGTTGATAAACTCTTCAATCGTTTGGGACAGCTTGAGCCGCCTGGTGAGCTAGTCGCGCGCATCCTCACGCATATCGGACGCCTTTCTGGACTCTCCACGCCCTCTCCGCTCCTGCCGGAACTGGCTGGTAGCGAAGAGGGCGTGGGATTGATTGTGCGTAATGAAGGGCGCGACCCCTCATGATGTCTCAGGAAGCGATCTGCTCCGAAAGCCTACCGTTTGTAACCAGCCAGCGAACGAATTCCAGACGGCGGTGATCAGCGAGGGCCTGACGTTTTTCCCGCTCGGTATAATCCTGGCGGAGTTTACTCAGACGCTGCATTTCCCCTTCCGCGAATCCACTTTTACGCAACATTTCACGATCATCCTTGCGGTCCATAACTGTGCCTCCTTTTATCGCCACTAGGGTGTCATGCTTAACATGCGCTCAATACGCTTCAGCAGTGCTTGAATGGGATAGGGTTTGGGTAAGTGATCTAACGTTGATCGGCTTTCGCCACGAGTGCGAAGATGCTTCTGCGCCGTTGCTTCTGCACTGGTCAGTAGAACGGGTGTAGTGGATGTGCCAGCGTAAGCGCGCAAGGCTTTTAACACATCCCAGCCGTTGACTGTGCCAGGGAGATCCAGATCCAGCAGAACCAGGTCTGGAATCGTCTCGCGCAGAGCATTGAGCGCCAGCTCGCCACTTTCTACACGCGTCACGGTGTATCCGTGAGCCGTGAGGATGCCTGACTCCAACCGGGCCAGCAGGGCATCGTCCTCCACCAGGAGAATATGCCTGCGCGCAGTCCGGACCTCGTCTTGAACTGGCTGCATTCGCTCGTGTATCGAATTGGCTGCGTTCATATCATCCTCAACGTTCAATGGTTTCCCTCCCTTGCACGCGCGCAACTCGGGAGGGTGTTGCGGCTCTCATTTCGATGACGCTGCGAGAACGATGTCTCAAGAGTAATGGTAGCAGAGATTGAGTGAGGATAACGTGAAGATTCGGTCATTTTTGTGAAATCTGTGTGAAGATTCTACACAGAGGGACAGGATCGTTCTTCTGTAACAAGAGAGCTTGCCTTGTAATCCCCTTGCGTGTAGCGCTGGCCCTGGCGTCCAGCGCTCACGACTCGTCATCTGGCGGAGGAACAAAGTAGCCGACGCCCAGCTCGTTGCGCAGAAAACGCGGCTGGGTGGGGTCTGGCTCTAGTTTGCGGCGCAGGTGACGGATAAATGTGCGCAGATAGGTGTTTTCGCTGCTATAGTCCGGTCCCCAGACACGTTGCAGGAGATCTTTGTGCGTGAGCACTTTGCCGGCGTTGCGCGTCAATTCGCAGAGCAGATCGTATTCGGTGGGGGTGAGATGGACCTCTTTGCCGCCGCTGCGTACAATGCGATGGGCGTAATCGATCAGCAGGCCATCTTCACCGCCGCAGCGATAGAAGGGACGCTGCGTCTCGCTGCCAGTGAGTCCACCGCGCAGGCGGGCGGTTTCGTCAGCCCGGCGTAGCGCCACACGCACTCGCGCCAGCAGCTCATTCAGGCTGAAGGGCTTGGTGAGATAATCGTCGGCCCCCTCGTCGAGTGCTTTGATCTTCACGCGCTCCTCGTCGTGGGCCGAGAGAATAATCACAGGGGCATTGCTCCATTCACGCAGACGACGCAGGAACGCCAGGCCATCCAGGGTGGGCAGGGAGAGATCAAGCAGGATCAACTGTGGCTCAAAATAGGCGGCTTGATCGATAGCCTGTGCACCATCGCGCACCGTTTGAACGAGAAAGCCGCGCGCGCGCAGTTGGGCTTGCAGGAAATTCCGCATCTGCGCGTCATCTTCGACGCAGAGAATGCGCACTTTTTTCTCGGTCATGGCCATCATGGGTGCTCCTCTATGTCAGCTCTGACCTGACCGCATTGGCCAGGGCGAGCGTAAATGCAAACGTTGTGCCTGCGCCAGGGCTGCTTTGCAGTTCAAGCCGACTCCCATGCGCCTCGATAATGCCTTTGCTGATATACAGACCCAGTCCGGTGGCTGGACTCCAGCGGCCCCCATCGCGGTGCGTCTCAGACGCTCCTGCTATCTGCCCTGGCCGGTCGGCGTCCGGTCGGCGCGCTGCCGCGAAGGTGCTGAAGCGCGTGAACAACTCGGCCTGGCGCTCCTGGCTCATCCCTGGGCCGTGGTCGCTCACGCGCAACGTTACTCCCTGTTCCTGGCCGTCTTGCAATGTCACCTCAGCCTCCAGGAGCACGCGATCCCCCACAGGTGCATAGCGGAAAGCATTGCTCAGAAGATTAATGAGTACACTCATAATCAGTTCATAATCGGCGCGCACCGCCGGCAGTTTCGCGGGCGTGACGATGTCCAGACGCCGTTGCGACGAAGCGATCAGCGCCTCCAGTCGATCCTGAAGATCCTCGAACATCTCCGGCAACAGAATCGGCTCCAGCTCCAGGCGCAACGCCCCCGCTTCCACGCGCGAAGCATCCAGGAAATGGTTAATCATTCCCACCAGCCGTTCAACCTGCTCATCCGCGGTATGCAGGAAATGCAGTTGTTCTTCTGCCGACCAGCTCATATCGCGGGCTTGTAATGCACTGAGATGGGCGCGTATGTTGGCCAGCGGCGTCTTGAGTTCATGCGCCATGATCGTGAAGAAGTCTTCGCGCGCGCGCTCAAGCGCTTTGACCCCTGTGATATCCTGCCAGACCAGTACAATATTTGTGGCTGTGCCATTGCTGGCCAGCAGCGGCGCGGCATTGATGAGCAGGTTGAGGATCTGCCCATCGGTCTGCACAGTATGTAGCTCCATTTCACTGGCCTCGCCGCGATAGAGCGCCTGATGAAGCGGCTGCCTCTCGACGGGCACAGCCGCGCCGTTGACATCATACATCGTTACGCCGCTCAAGACCTCCTCGATTTTCAAGCCCACCGCGTCCGGTAGCGGCTGATCGGCGATGATGTCATTGATGCCCGGCAGCACCAACTGCACGCCCATGCGCTGGAGAAGCTGGATGGCCTGGTTGTTCATCAGTGCTACCCGCTGGTCCTCCAGCGAGATCAGCATCACCCCGGCTGGCAAACGTTCCAGTAATAGTTGCAGGCGGTCATTATACAGGCGCAGGGCTGTCTGTGTCTCCTGCAGGTCCATATTGCGTTGGGCAAGCTCGGCTGTGCGCGCCCTCACTTCCTCTTCAATCTGGCGGCGGGCCGCGACCTGTTCGGTCACATTGTGATAGACCACGACATACGCAAAGGTCTGCCCCAGTTCGTCCTGGATGGGGGCCTTCGCGCGGCGCATTGCGTAGGTCTGGCCGTTCGCGCCAACCATCTCGAACTCATCCACCTGTTGATAGTCCGCATGCTGTCCCATATCCGCGATCATATCGGCAATCAGCGGCGAAGTCTCAGGAAAATAGGCTTTGCTGCGCGCGATGGCCTGGTGAATATGCAGGCCGATATCGTTGTCCGACCAGCCCAGCAGTCGGCGCGCGGCGTGATTTATTTCCAACAAACGCCAGCCCGCGTCATAGATAATCACCCCGTCGGGAATGGCCCGCATCACATTCTCTAACTGATGGGCCTGCTGGCTCGCCACCCGCGCCAGCAGTTTGATGCGCTGAAAGAGGCGCGCGTTTTGCATGGCCAGACCGACCTGGGGCGCGAAGCGTTCCAGCAACTCCACTTCCTCTTTAGGCAGGCCGCGGGCGCGCCGGTGATAGATTTCGATGGTTCCCAACACCGCGCCAGGAGCTCCCGCTGGTAGCGTCTCCAGAATGGGGACGCATACGACCGAACCAGGGCGGCGCGGCTGACCATAATCATCGAGGATGGGAAATTCAATCTCTGGCATGGTACTGGTATCTGGCACGATCAGAGCCTGACGCGTGTACAGTACTTTGTGCAGGAGCAAGCGGTTGTTCACGCGTGGATGCCAGTCCTCTGCGCCAGCGTAGAGGCCCTGTTGCGCGACAATTGTCACGGTGGGTATGGGCTTCGTTTGCTCCGACTCATCCACATCTGAGGAAACGCGCTCTGTCGGCTTCTCACTCTTCTCTTCCTCATCGATTAAGAGGACAGCACAGCGTTTTGAACCGACCAGGTCGTTCATCGCAAGCAGGACGCGATCCAGCACATCACGCAGAGGCGATTGGCCCGCGATAGCCGCCGAAATATGATGGATGGCTTCCAGTTGTAGACGTGAGCGCACGCGGTTGGTCACATCTTCAACGAGCAGCAACGCCCGTTCGGCCTGAATGCCAGGATCGGCGGGCACTGCTTCCAGCGAGATATGCCAGTAGGTGCGCCCGCGCGTCTCCAGAAAGCCTTCGTAGGGGATCTCAGAAAAGCTGATCTTTTCACCAGTGGCGCAGACCTGCTGGAAGAGTGGTGCGGCCAGTTGATAGATGTCCGCGGGTAGAATCTCATCAACCCGGCTCCCTACCGCTCCCTGGCTATGCCACGGTTCCGGGCAGAACGAAATCAGGTAGGCGTTGGCATACAGAACGCGCAGCATCGCGCAATCGAGGATCGCCACCCCCGTGGTCATACGCTCCAGGATATGTTGTAATTGCGTCGTGTCTACCAAATCCATACTTCTCCTGACGCTTTCCAGACCATACATGGCCCTCGATCTCCATTTCCTCTCCCATATTATAGCGCGTTTTTGCGGAAATTTCTGAAAAACGGCTTCTGTCTATTCCATTTTCGTGGGAAGAGCCGGGCATTTCCTTCTCATCAGTAGTGCGCGCTCATGGTAGAAGCGGTCCAACGAGACCAGACATTATGAAGGAGAATGCAAAAAATTGGTAGAATCAAGATCCGCCCTGTGTGTTATACTGATCGCGTCAACGCAACAAGCGGCAGCGTCGCCGTGAAGACACTTAGCAAGTTAGAGGGATAATAGGAAGTCTAATGGACAAACCAACAGAAGCTACGCATGAGGGCATGCGGTATTATGATTCGGTGCTCCAGTTGATGGGCAATACCCCGCTGGTGCGCTTGAACCACATCGCCAGGGACGTGCCCGCGCTGGTCCTGGCGAAAATGGAGATGTTTAATCCCGGCGGCAGTGTCAAAGATCGCATCGGTCCGGCGCTGATCGAACGCTGCGAGAAGCTCGGCCTGCTGCGGCCCGGCGGCACGATTGTCGAGCCAACCAGCGGCAACACCGGACATGGTTTGGCGCTGGCTGCCGTGCTCAAAGGGTATCATTGTATTTTTGTCATGACCGACAAGGTGAGCGAGGAGAAACGCAGCCTCTTGCGCGCGTATGGTGCTGAAGTTGTCATTTGCCCAAGCAGCGTCACTCACGAGTCTCCAGAGCACTACAAAAATGTCGCGCATCGGCTCGCCGACGAGATACCGGGCGCGTGTTGTCCCGATCAGTACGCGAACCCGGCGAACCCTGAGACCCATTATCGCACAACGGGCCCGGAGATCTGGCGCGATACCGCCGGACGCATCACCGCCTTTGTCGCGGGCGTCGGGACCGGCGGCACCATCTCTGGCATTGGACGCTATTTGAAGGAGCAGAACCCCAACGTCAAGATCATCGGCGCCGATCCGCCTGGCTCTGTCTATTCCGGCGATACTCCCGGCCCTTACAAGGTCGAGGGTATTGGCATGGAACTCCTCCCCCCGAACTACGATCCCACAGTGGTGGACGCCTTTATCAGGATTGATGACCGCACCTCGTTCAGCACTGCGCGCCGCCTGGCTCGCGAGGAAGGCATTCTGACCGGTGGCTCCGCTGGTACTGCCCTGGCCGCTGGCTTGCAATATGCGCGCGGCCTGACTCCTAAGGATGTGGTGGTCGTGCTGCTGCCAGATACGGGCCGCGGCTATCTCTCCAAGCAATTCAACGACACCTGGATGCGTGAGAATAATATGCTTGTTGTGAGTGAGAGCGAGCAGCCCACGCTGAGCGACGTGCTCACCTATCGCCGTACCCACGCGGGCACCATGCCTCTCGTCGTCAGCGTCGCGCCTGATGATCACGTGTCCGACGCTGTGGAGCTGCTGCGCCGCTATGGTATCAGCCAGATGCCCGTCATGGATGATGGGCGCATGGTCGGCAGTCTCAACGAGAACCTGCTACTGCGCTATCTGGCCAGCGGTGAATCACTCGCCCAGGCCACTGTCAGCGACCTGCAAGGGCCGCCGTTCAGCACCATCGCAGCCGACGCGTCGGCCCAGGAAGCCTACACGCTCTTCAGCGCCGGTCACACCGCCGTCGCTGTGCTCAAAGGCGACCAGCTGGAAGGTATCGTCACCAAAAGCGATTTGTTGGACTTCTGGGCACATAACCGCATCGGCTGATAAGGTTTCTAATGATGCGGCTCTCTGAGCCATACACGGCTGTCAAAGCTACTGAAATGAACGCCTATGACAGTAGCTTTGACAGTAAACTACTTCTTTGAGTTCTCCCGCACGTTTGTACATAGAGCCTTCATGAAGAATCCTCTTCTTCTTCGGGAAACTGCTTCCTCTCACGCAGGCTTTTGAGGCTGATAATGAAGCGCAACGACCCCTGAACTGAAAGTCTTGGTATTTAAGAGCTTCAGCGTAGTGACGCCCATCTGGTCGAAGATGCGCGGCCCTTCTCCAAAGGCAAACGGAAACACGAGCAAACGGAATTCATCGATTAGGCCAGCTTGAAGCATCGTCCGCGTCAGTTCTCCCACGCCATACTGCAACAAACACTCGCCCGGCTCTTCCTTGAGCTTCCTGATCTCCTCAACAACATCCCCCTTTATGAGCATAGCATTCCATTGAAGCGGCTCCTTGAGGGTTCGGGACGCGACATACTTGGGCATGCTGTTGATCTTGTCCGCCTCTTTTCCTTGCCTGGTCGGCCAAACCTGGGCGAAGCCCTCGTAGGTCTTCTGACCCATCAAGAGCGCGTCTGGCATAAACAAGAGATCGTTGAGGTATTGCTGAACATCTGCGCTGTGCAATGGATAATTTTGCTTCCAAAACTCTAGATTCTCCCCACCCATAGCCCCATCGATAGACACTTCAGCTTCTACAATTACTTTTCTCATGGTAGTTTTTCCTCCATCAGTTACTCCATTTAAGACTTGCCTGTTCATCGGCTATTGGTAGTATGCATCAACGGAAGAGCCTTGTCTTGTACAAAAACGACAGTTGTTCAGGTCGGCTTTGCTGAAGGATTTGAGCGGGGGTTTGACCTATAAAGTAATTCATCGACCGGGTCAGATGCGCCTGATCAAAATAACCCGCTTCGAGAATGGTCTCGATAATCGAGACACCTTGTTGTAAGAGAAGCGTGGCGTAGCGAGCGCGTTCAATTTGGCGAATCGCGCCTTGGGTGACTCCGGTTGAGTGCACGAAACGACGCTGAACAGAGCGCAGGGAGAGATCTTTGAGTTGTCCTTTTGCTCTTCTTTCCAGACCATTTTCGCGCCATCAATCGACGCCTGCTCTGTATTATACAGAAATTTCCCGCAGAATTTGGGATTTACAGTTTACTCTGGCTCAGCCCGAACAATCATGACTTCAGTACTATCGTGTTGACATAAAATGACACATCTATATATACTGCGCTCAACGACACAAGCAGTACAGTCTTTGTTTGAGGATCGTTGAGAGCGCCCAGGAGACGCTCCGGTACTACGATGGTACTCTAAAGTTCGGTCAGTACTCTGGTCCTGCACAGTTGAAGCAGCTCCCCTGTACTAGCAGCGTAACGATAGGTAGTTCATCTGGTTAAACGCAACAAGGTAGACTGGAAGAATGCACATCCCATATGGTTGTCTTCATTCCATACCTCATCCCAGCGAGAAGCGCATCACGCGAGCCTGACGACGGTGATTTCTTCCTACCAATGCTGACCTGCCCTGAGAGGTCATTCTTTTCTGCTATGGCACAGAAAATCGTCAATACTCTTTCTTTGAGCGAGCTATCTAGAAAGCAACAATTGTAGCTGTACGCTCGATCAGTAGAAGGGACACAGCGATTGGCCAGAGCGAAAGAAGGGGTGGTTTACCAGTTCCAACAGCACAGCTTTGCAGAAAGGTTTACTATGCAGAAGACTCCGTTGCAAAAAACTCCATTGCAGAAAATCACCTTGCAAAGGATTACGGACGTACAGCCAACCATTTATCCTTACACTCGTAAACTTACGAACGTACAGCCAACCGTTTCTACGTATGTCCGTAGGTACATAGAGATTCGGTCAACTGTTTCTACGTATGTCCGTAGATATACGGAGATTCAGTCAACTGTTTCTATTTACGCCCGCAAACTTGATAAATCACGCGCGGGAATTACCTTTGCCATCGGCGGTTTCGCAGTTTCAATACTGTTGAGCGGCATCCTGGGCCTCTTTAGTGGCACATCCGTTGCTGCGGCCCAGGCTATGAAGGCCAGCACAGCGCTAGGCAGCCACGCCGTCCACACAAGCGAAGTTGTATTGAGCACGAATGTGGCTACGGCGAGTGCGCCCACAGCGAATGGGTCCACGTCCAGTGCATCCTCGGCAGCGAGCGCGGCCCCTGCACCCCCCCCTGTTGCCAGTGGCTCCTACCAGGACATTGCCAGGCAGGCCGCGACCTACTACGGCATCAGTCCCGACCTCTTTGTGCGCCAGATCACCCAGGAGAGTGGTTTCAACCCGTGGGCCTATTCACCTGCCGGCGCTGAAGGTATTGCCCAGTTTATGCCGGGTACCGCCTCCACGATGGGCGTGAATCCCTGGGACCCCACCTCGGCATTATTTGGCGGAGCGCACTTGATGGCGCAACTGAACAGCCAGTTTGGTGGCAACTACGCCCAGGCTCTGGCCGCCTATAACGCTGGCCCTGGCGCGGTGCAGTATGCCATCAGCGCTGGCGGCGCCAACTGGTACAACTACCTGCCCGCGGAAAGTCAGCACTATGTCACGGTGATCATGGGCCGATAATCGAAATAGATACATTCATCATCGTTGAGACCACACAAAAAGCCCCTGGCGAATGGCTTGCCGGGGCTTTTTGTGTGGTCTCTGCACATGCTTTGCAGGATATGATCTGCTCGAAGGAAAAAGCGTAAGTATAGCATTCAAGGCAGCGCAAATCACTCAGAGCTGATCTCTGGCAAGTTCGTGTGATAGAGCGCTGTCATAAGCCTGTAGGCCTCTTCCCCTGGCTGGCTGAGTTCTTCAAACTCCCGCACTAGCTGACCAACGCGTTCTGTGAAAGCCTCTGCCTGGGAACGAGGAATACGCGCATACCCAAAATTCCCATTGAGGAAGCGCTGCTGCTCCGATTGCGCGGCGATCTCCTTTAAAGCAGTATAAAGCATAGTGATTGTACTGTTGTAATTTTCGTTTGGAGTATGCGAAATACTGATATAGCTGCGTGCTGTACGGCCAAAGTATTTCTGTGTTAAGGCCCTTACCTGGCGCGTCTGTACCACTCTGGTCAATCCCGCCTCGGTCAGCACCTGGAGATGGTGCGCTACCGTGCTGGTGGGCGTATTCAACGCTTCAGCAAGCTGCTGCGTGGTCGCGGCCTTATCCAGCAGCAAGGCTAGAATATTCTGGCGAAACGCGTCTCCGAGAGCCTTCAATTGCTCAGGCGCGGTGAGTTCCAGGACTTCCGCGATCTCATAATCAGGCTGCACCTTTGTATCCTTCACCTCTTGATTTTTCTCTGCTCCAGGGTTTTCCTGGCTACAATGTTCTCTTAATATATTACCACATTTGCAAAACATCCTGATATTATGGTACAATCCAAAAAATAGGTTTATTCGAAAAGACCGGATGATGTTTCAGTTGTTGCAGACCAGCAAGGAGTGTACCTATGAAGGCAGATGTTTCTTCCTCGTCCATGCCGTTAAAGGCGAAGGTACCGTTCTACATCAACCGCAACTTTGTGCTGGCGTGGGCTGGCCAGTTTATTTCCATGTTGGGTGATTTTGCCTTTGACACAACACTGCTGCTCTGGGTCGCTATTGGTATCGCGCCTGGCCAGACATGGCTGCCGTTGGCGGTGAGCGGTTTGCTGCTGGCGGAAGCACTGCCGGGCTTCCTGGTGGGACCTCTGGCGGGGGTTTTTGTGGATCGTTGGGCGATACGACCCGTGCTGCTGGCAATGGATGCGACGCGCGCGGCGTTGATTGGTTTGCTGATCCTATTCACGGGTATCGTGCCGTTGCCATTCGTCCCCGGCGGCCATTTGCCACCATTCTGGCAACTGGGCGCGATTTACCTGGTGGTCTTTCTGGCCAGCCTCTGTGCCCAATTTTTTAATCCGGCGCGTTTTACTCTCAGTGGCGACGTTGTGCCCGAAGCCTATCGCGCGCGTGCCACCGGTTTTACCCAGTCTTCCACGAACCTGGCACGCATCCTGGCTCCCGCCCTGGCCGCGCCACTCTTTTTCCTGATTGGCTTACCCTGGTTGCTGCTCTTTAACGCGTTCTCATTCCTCTTCTCGTTTAGCATGCTGTTTCAGATACGCTTGCCGCAGAGCATTCTCGACAAAGCGCGCCCCACCGAAGACACGCCACATTTCTGGCGCGAGTTTAGGGCGGGCGGCCATTTCCTGCTGCACAACCGAACTTTGATGACATTGCTCATCACCATGTGCCTGGTCCTGTTCAGCGCAGGGATATCGGCCCCACTGGGCATTTTCTTTGCCACTCGCAATCTGCATATCGATGCACGCTTGTATGGTCTGCTCGGTGCTGCCAACGGCGTGGGCCTGATGGTTGGCGTGGCTCTGTTGGGCTGGTTTGGGCAGCGTATCGGCCTGGCGCGTCTCTTCGGATTAGGCGTAGTCCTGGTCGGCGCACTGGAGTTGCTCTATGCTCGGCAGAGTATATTCTGGCTTGCTTGCCTGATCCTGGTGGTGCAGGGTCTGCCCAACGCGGCGATGAACGTGGCCTTTGCCCCGCTGGTCCTCAAACTCGTCCCCAGAGAGTTTCTTGGACGCGTCTGGGCGCTGATCCTGCCTGCCATGAATACCGCTACGTTGATTTCGACTGCGCTCACCGGCTACCTGGTCAGCACCGTATTGCAAAACTTCCACGCGCACTTTCTCGGACTGGAACTTGGCTCCTATGACACACCCATGTCACTATCGGCCCTGCTCATGCTCGGCGTCGGCATTTTCGCGCTGCTCAATTTGCGTGGAGTTGATGCCGCCAAAGAAACTACCCAAAATCGCACCAAAACTACTTGACTGCTCGCAAACTGCATGGTACTATGTCAACGTAGCAAGTAAAACCGCATCCGCAAGATGTTATAGGACAGAAAGGAAGGTACGACCGTGCGATCTCGATCCGATCTCCACCCTCATATGTACACAGCGAGGCCGTACCTGAGAGGCAGGGCATAAATGCTATCGCGCCCCTATGAAGTCTTTGAGCACACAGCCGATGTAGGCCTGCACGCCTATGGGCAGACACTGCCAGATCTCTTCACCAACGCCGCCGCCGGTATGGAGAGCCTGCTGGTCGCGCCAGCGCAGATCGAGACGAAGGTCAGCCGCGAAGTGCATGTGGAAGGTCACGACCTGGTGTCGCTGCTGATCTCCTGGCTGAACGAGCTGATTTTTCTGTTCGATACTGAATATCTGCTGTTGTCTCACTTTGACATTACCGATTTTACAGGAACGCGTTTGCAAGCACGAGTCTCTGGCGAGCCGTATAATTCTGAGCGGCACGACCTGAGTAGCGCGATCAAAGCCGTGACCTGGCACGAGGCATACGTACAGCCCACATCTGAGGGTTACAAGGCGCGCATCATCTTCGATATCTAGATATATCGGGTGCGCCTCGCCTCCAGGGGTGCATCCGAGAATAAACACATTTCTCCCAGTTGCTCCCCCAGCTTGAGATCGGCCCCACCGTTGTGAGCCGCCATTTGCGAACACATCCTTTAAAAAATTTCTTATAGCCGTAGATACTATTCAGTAGGGTACGCTGTATGTGCTGAGCAGTGATGCGGCCATGCGGAGTTTACCCGTACAGGAAGGAGGGAATCCTGATGAGCAGTTTGATTGTACCAGTGACCACGATTGAGGCCCTCAGCCCACATACCAATGCCGATAGCCTCGAACTGGCTCAGGTGTTGGGTTGGCAGCTTGTGGTGCGGAAAGGCGAATATCAGGTTGGAGAGAAGATCGTCTACTTTCCCATCGATACGCTTTTGCCATTAGAGCTATCTGATAG
Organism: uncultured Ktedonobacteraceae bacterium; assembly: GCA_964250225.1. GTDB lineage: Bacteria > Chloroflexota > Ktedonobacteria > Ktedonobacterales > Ktedonobacteraceae > Paraktedonobacter. The sequence goes on from CAXUEY010000066.1 coordinate 29,148, forward strand.
ACTCAATGTCACAAAATACTTGTCCAAGCAGCGTATTCGTTGTGCCAAATTGCGCGGCGAGCCATCCTTTGGACTGGCAGTGCGCCCGGACCAGGATTGGCCGCTGGGCGAGAATGTGGCGGAGTTTTACCAGGCCAGAAAATATGAGCCGCCAGTGCGTGTGACGGCAGGCGATGCTGAGGTGGCCCACCCACTTTTCGTGGCCTATACTGAGATTGAGAATATGCGCAATTTCCCGGATATATTCGATGCGGGCGAAAGTGTCATATTGAGCGAAAAGATTCACGGCACTTGCGCGAGAATTGGCTGTATCGAGGGCGAGTTGATGGCCGGTTCCAAGCAGGTGCGGCGCAAACGCCCGGTGGAGGATCGGTTCGCCAGCAGCACCTACTGGTTCCCGTTCACCCTGGAGCCAGTGCGCAGGCTGATCGAGCATCTGGCTCGCAAGCACCGCCAGGTAATCCTGTTCGGTGAGGTCTATGGCAGCAAGATTCAGTCCTTCCACTATGGCTTGCGCGGCGTGCTGGGTTTCCGCGCCTTCGACCTCTTGCTCGATGGGCATTACATGGACTGGCCGGACTTCCTGGAGATATGCGCGCAGTACAATGTCGAGACCGTCCCGGCGCTGGCCACGATCCCCTTCGATCTCGCCGCGGTCAAGCGTTACAGCGAGGGGAAGACACAGCTGATGGACACCGACGCGCATATCCGCGAGGGCGTTGTCGTGCGGCCTGTGAGCGAGCGGCACGATCCGCGGGTGGGTCGCGTGATCTTGAAGTATGTCAGCGATAGTTACCTTTTCGGTGAAAAAAGTGATTACACAGACGTGTAGTTGAGCGCCTTGCTCCGAACTGGCGAAACGCCCGCGCGCGTTTTTTATAGGCAATCGGCAAGGAATAAACAGGCAGCGAGAACTGGCGCAGATTAACTGGCCAGTTCTCGTAGCCCGAACAAAAACAATCGAGAGTAGCAAAACGTGGCGCAAACAGCGTCTACGTAGGGGAGTAGAAACATGGGCAATTCCAAAGACAAGATCCCATTACAGCGTGTCGATCCATTTCGTTGGAGCATCCCGATCAGCTACAATGCTGAGATGCGTGTGCCCGGCATGGTCTACGCCGACGACGAGCTGCTTCAACATATCATCGACGACAACGCCCTGCACCAGGTGGCCAATGTCGCTACCCTGCCCGGTATCGTCGGCCACTCGCTGGCCATGCCTGACATACACTGGGGCTACGGTTTCCCCGTTGGAGGGGTCGCGGCCACCGACGCGGATGGTGGCGTGGTCTCGCCTGGCGGCATCGGCTTTGATATCAACTGTGGCGTGCGTTTGCTCGCAACCGAACTGGTACGCGATCATGTGCGTGGGCAGGTCGATAAGCTGGCCGACGCGCTGTTCCAGGCGTTGCCCTCTGGTGTGGGAGGCGCGGGCATGCGCGACCTGAGCGCCAGCGAGATGCGCGAGGTCATGGTGCGCGGCTCCGCCTGGGCTGTCGAAGAGGGGTATGGGCGCGAGGAAGACCTGGAAGTTACCGAAGAGAACGGCTGTCTTGCCGGGGCCGACCCCGCTAAAGTTTCCCAGACTGCCTTGCAGCGTGGCATGAAGCAACTGGGCAGCCTGGGGTCGGGCAACCATTTCGCCGAGGTGCAGGCAGTTGAACATATCTACGACGCAGAGGCAGCGGAGGTGCTGGGCATTGGTCAGGTGGGGCAAATCGTCGTCACGATCCATTGTGGCAGTCGGGGATTTGGGCATCAGATCGCCGAGGACTACATCAAACTGGCCGAGTCCAAACAGGCCGAGTACGGCTTCCACCTGGTGGATCGTCAACTGGCCTGCCTGCCCTTGCAGTCGGATGAAGGCAAGGCGTACCTCGCGGCAATGGCGTGTGGGGCCAACTTTGCCTGGGCCAATCGTCAGTTGCTCATGCATGGTGTACGCCAGGCCTTTAGCAGCGTCTTCGGACGCAAGACGCGCGCCAAAGAGATGCCGCTGGTCTACGACGTATGTCACAATATAGCCAAGATGGAGGAGTATGAGATTGATGGACAGAAACGCCGAGTATGTGTACATCGTAAGGGTGCCACGCGCGCGTTCCCTCCGCAGCATCCAGCACTACCTGAAAAGTACCGGGCAGTGGGGCAGCCCGTGCTTATCCCAGGAGACATGGGTCGTTACTCATTTGTGCTCGTCGGTGCTCCCGGCTCTATGGAGCAGAGTTTCGGCTCCTGCTGCCACGGAGCCGGACGACGCCAGAGTCGTACCGCGGCCAAGAAATCCATAAGCCCACGCGATCTGCTCGACCAGCTAGAGGCGCGCGGCGTCACCATCCGTGTACATAGCAAGAATCTGCTGACCGAAGAGGCTCCCCAGGCCTACAAAGACGCCCAGCAGGTCGTCAATGTCGTGCATAACGCGGGCCTGGCAAAGCTCATTGTGCGGCTGAAGCCGGTGATTGTGATTAAGGGGTGATGTGCGGGTTGGGTGCGAGTACCAGGTGCAGAACAACATTCCGCGCCTGGTATTTTTTACTCGTAAATCCTGCTCAACCAGAGAATAATCGGGAGTATTGAAAGTATCTCTTGCAATAAATATGGTTCTCTTGTACGAAACCTCGTCCTGGAGAGTATATATCCACGTAGCGAGGCTAACAAATCATATCTTGCGCTGTGGTGAGATTTACGATCCTGCGTTGTCTTCTTTCATATTGCCAAAAAGCTCGTTGTAAAACTGCTCGCTGCCTAAGCAATTGAGGATGTCAATTTTCCTTTTCTCGTAAAAATCTTGCCCCGTTCCTCTATGAAAACGCCAGACGCAATCAA
>CAXUEY010000067.1:0-31512 GCA_964250225.1 uncultured Ktedonobacteraceae bacterium
GTCTTGGCCTCATAGAGATTCATGTGGTGCATTTTCCTTTGGTCCTCGGCCAGATGCCCCTGGGTTCCTCGTAACGTTTTCCCATCCAAAACCACGTGGGTTTGCTCTCCTTCAGCTCGCTTGGCGGCCCGGACTCGCGTCAATAACTCCATGAGCAGCTGATTGATCTGATCAGGATCGATTCTGCGTAACACCTTGCTGTAGGTGGCTGCGCAGGGAAATGTTTCTCGTGTTTCCGGCAGCACCTGTTGCAACCAGGCGCTGCGCAAACGGACCCACTCAGTGATCGCTTGCAAGGTGGTTTCCCCTGCCATTTTTGCCAGCAGCACACACGTCAGCAGCAGCGCCAACGAATATCTTTTGCCTTGTGCTCGTCGTTTGTCCAGCAGTTTCTCCAGCGCTTGATAGACCGACAACGCTTCACTTTCCGCACTCCACTCTGCCAGTTCTCTCGCTTCTTTGATCATGTTATAGTTCATCTTGGATCAGTCCTCGTTTCGTGACAGTTTGTTACCATCACTCTAACAGGAACTGATCCTTTTTGGCGCGGTTTTAGGACCTCTGGCCGAGAAGTAAATAGCCCTGCTTCCCTTGCATTGAGCAAAGCTTTTCCCTGGCTTGTATGATACAATAGGTATGTCAGGTAAACCACAGAGCAAACAAGCGGATCAAAACTCCTCTCACCGATGGTGGTGAGCGGAAAGGACGGCGCGCGAACGATGAAGAATATGATACCAGGCAACGATGTAGCAGTCGCTCCTAAACGAGAAACCACGCACAAAACGCGCTGGTACAGGTCGGCACGCTGTTCTATCTGCACAAGTAGTATCTGGTTCGCGCCTATCGAGCTAAAAGAGCCGCTGGGCGCCCCCGAACCACGCCGCTCCTGGGTGCTATGCAAAAGTTGCCACGAGGGGCTATTAATAGAGATGCGCCGCTCACCCATACGCACTCCCCTGCGCTTGCGTATCGCGCTGGGGCTCGTCGCCGCCGAACGTTCGCCCGTCGCCTACAGTACGAGCACACACGTGCGCGACCAGCGCCGCATCATTGGCATTGCCGTCTTCCTCTTCATCGCCATGCTTCTGCACCTGGCCATCATTGTCGCACTGGCCACAACTATCGCGAAGTGATCTCTTTGCTTGCAACGCCTGCCCCATGTGTTATAAGAATCGTCAGAAAAGAGACAGCATGACTGTGAATAAACCTCAGACGGAGACGGGGTTTGAAACGCTGGCGCCGCACCAATTTATTCGGCTCAAAACGTTTCGCAAGAGCGGCCTTGGAGTCGCAACTGTGATGTGGTTTGCGTTCCACGATGGCAAGCTGTATATAAATACAGCCAGCAGCACGGGCAAAATGAAGCGTATGCGTAACAATGGGCGCGTGCAGTGTACGCCGTGTGGCCGCTTTGGTAGAGTATTGGGTGATGGCACAGAACTGGCGGGTCAGGCTCGCGTACTCGCTGGCGATGAAGCACAAGTGGTTCGCGACCTGCTCATCCAGAAATATGGCCTGACGTGGCGCATCTTCATGTTCGTAGAAAACAGGCGCAAAACACCTCGCGTTTTTATCGAGATCGCTCCCCGTGTAGAGAGCGATGCATAGGGGGCAATCTTCTGCCTGGCTCGCTTCTCTATAGTGATGGTGGGACAAACCCCGCAAGGGAAACGTCTTGACCTGCCCTATTTCACTGAAAAGAGGCCCTCACATGGCGCACGTGCTCAAAGCAGCGGACATTCCTGTCGGCAATATCAAGGAGATTCATCCCGCAACCAGGATGCAAGATGCAGATACGATGGTTCCCGATGTGCGCAAAAGTTTCGTTACTCTCGCTCAGGAGAAGATGCGCAAGAGCGAGCCAGAGGCCGGAGCGTGGCTCGATGAGCTGGCGAAACAGAAACGCTACCTGGTGGATATCTGGGGCGTGAGAGCCATCTAGCTCGCCGCCCAAAAACCCCCTGGGGTACGCCGAACGCGAGGGCCGACGTACCCCAGGGATTGACTTTCACGCGTCGCAGTGGAACGCGTCACATTATAAAAGGGAAAAATCATGCTCAAAACACGACCAAAACAGGCCCAACCCTCTACAGAGGTGCGTTATCTGCCCATTGAAGCGCATGGAGTCATCGGGGATCTCTATACAGTCGCGCTTATCGGCAAGAATGGCTCGATTGATTGGTGTTGTTTGCCCGATTTTGACTCGCCGAGTGTCTTTGGCGCGGTGCTGGACGTGGACAAAGGTGGATCTTTTCGCCTTGCGCCCAGCAAGCAGGAGCATCTCGAAACCAAACAAATGTATTTTCCAGAGACCAATATCCTGATCACCCGCTTTCTAACGCAGGCTGGCATCGGTGAAATCACTGACTTTATGCCCATCAAACAGCAAGGCAGCGAACATCACGAACATCATCTGGTGCGCGCGGTACATATGGTACATGGATCACTCACATTTCAGGTCGCCTGTCGTCCCGCCTTTAATTATGCGCGAGATGCCCATACACTGCATCTGTCCGAGAACGGAGCCGTCTTTCGTAGCACAGACTTGACCCTGGCGCTCTCCTCGTCTATTCCCCTGGCCGACGATGGGCAGGGTGGAGCGCAGGCGACCTTTACGCTCTCCGCAGACCAGTCCGCCTTCTTTTTCCTGGACAGTTCACAGGACCGCAACATGCTTCCACACGCTGTTTCGCAGCAGAGTTATGAGAGGCAGTTTGCGGAAACACAGCGCTACTGGCAGCGCTGGCTGAGCCAATGCCACTATCAGGGACGCTGGCGCGAACAGGTCCATCGTTCCGCGCTGGTCTTGAAACTGCTCACTTACGCACCCACGGGGGCGATTGTGGCTGCGCCGACGACTAGCCTGCCCGAAGGGATCGGAGGCGAACGCAACTGGGATTATCGCTTCACCTGGTTTCGCGACGCCGCCTTCACTCTGGATAGCCTGCTAGCCCTGGGTTTTACGCAGGAAGCCGAAGCCTTTATGCTCTGGCTGAACGCGCGCGTAGACGAATTGCAGGAAGGCGGCGAACTCCAGCCCATGTACACCATTCACGGCGGCCATGAGATGCCTGAAATTCACCTGGACCACCTGGATGGATATCGGCAGAGTCGCCCGGTGCGCATTGGCAACGGGGCCGCCACGCAACGCCAATTGGATATCTATGGCGAACTCATGGATGTGATTTACCTCTATACGCATCATCGTAGTGTGTCCTATGACGGCTGGTTGCGCCTCTGCCAGCAACTCGACTGGCTGGCTCAACACTGGCAGGAGACGGACGAAGGGATCTGGGAAGTGCGCGGGGGAGCCAAACATTTTCTGCATTCACGCCTGATGAGTTGGGTAGCCTTTGATCGGGCCTTGCGCATCGCCCGCGAGCGCAACTTACCCGCCCCGCTTGAAGAGTGGCAACAGATTAGCGCGCAGATCTACCGCGAGATTATGGACAAAGGCTGGCACGAGCAGCAACACAGTTTTGTGCAATATTATAGCGGAGAAGCCATAGATGCCAGCGCCCTCCTGCTCTCGCTGACCGGCTTCATCGATGCCCGCGATCCACGCATGCTGGCCACGATTGAGCGTATTCAGCGCGAACTGACCCATGCCCCCCATGTGTATCGCTACGATACTGAAACCGGCGCGGATGATGGCCTGGCGGGTCACGAGGGAACCTTTAGCATCTGTAGCTTCTGGCTGGTCGAAGCGCTGGCGAAGGCTGGGCGTCTGGAAGAGGCTCGGCTCTCCCTGGAGCAGTTGTTGACCTATGCCAACCACCTGGGCTTATATTCCGAGGAGATCGCGCCCACCGGCGAGGCCTGGGGGAATTTCCCGCAAGCCTTTACCCACCTGGCGCTCATCCACGCGTGTCTGAGTGTCGATGAAGCCATGGAGAAAACCTCCTCGCGCCCCTATCTCAGTCTCTAATACTGGCTCGCGTGTGCTCGCACTTCTCTCCTGGAGAGCGTCCATTTGTTTGTGATAGGAAGAGGTAACGACGCGATCTGTCCGCTTAAGAGGTATCGATGGCTGCTATTTTGCCGATAGTTGTTAGGAGAGAGTATGAGGAATATTGTCCTTTGCAGAAGGGAGAAAAATCGTGAACAGATCGCTCTTATCTCAGACATCCACATCGAGTTTCCCCTGGTGGATCGGCTTGCTTGAAGGCATAGCCGCCGTGATTATTGGGATATTCCTGGTCATCTCGCCGGGCATGACGATACTGACGCTGGTCCAGTTCTTAGGGTTCTTCTGGGTAATCAGCGGGATGCTCTCGCTGATGGACCTCTTTCGTGACTCTTCATTGTGGGGATGGAAATTGTGTGCAGGCATTCTCGGCGTACTGGCAGGACTGGTGGTCATACGCAATCCCCTCTGGAGCGCTGTTTTTCTCCCCATCTTCCTGGTGACTATATTGGGGGTAGATGCCTTGATTCAAGGGGGCGTGAAAATTGCGTACGCCTTTCTGGGAGGCGGCATCTGGGCCATCATACTGGGCATTTTAAACATCGCCTTTGGGATCATTCTGCTGAGTTCGCCCTTGCTCTCCGCGTTCACCCTCATTCTGATGATAGGCATCTTTGCAATTGTTGGCGGTGCCCTGGCCATCGTCGCGGCTTTACGTCAGAGGAACGTGGCTATTCCTTCTGTAGAGCCAACACCAGGTTATTAAGTATGCTCACAAAAATCCAGGAAATGGCACAACCGCTCCAGGAGTTTCGCAAAAAATTGAGCAACGATTGGATGATGAGTTCGGCTGGGGGTCTGGCCTATAATTTGATAGGCGCTCTGATCCCCATCGCTATCACGCTGATCTCAATCCTCGGTTTTACCATAGACAGGCTTGATTCCACTACTCATGCTCGACTCATCCAGAGCCTAAATGGTCCTATCTCCGTGCTAATCCTTGACCTTTTTTGCTAGAATATCATTGACACACTGATAGACTGAGCAAACGGGAAGGGGATTGCGCATGGGTCTCACTGCAAGAGACAATAGAGAACCACATACTATCGCAGGCCAGGAACAATCCAGCATGTCCAGAGAGCAGATTGCAGCGCGCCCTTCGCGCTCTCTAATCGTAGACCTGGCAGAGGAACACGCTATTCTAGCCAATATCGCCTCCAACCTGCGCAGCGGCTTTATTCTTTTAAATCAGGCCGAAACTATCGCCTACGCTAATCCCATCGCCCAGCGCTTGCTCAAGCTCAATCCCGCCAGCGCCCTGTTCGATGTACGCGCTCAACTGGTGAAGATGGCCGTCGATCCCGCTGGCACGCAGACTGAGCTGGACCGGCTCTGGGAGCATCCAGAACAGGAGAGCAGTACCGACCTTGCTCTGACCGATGCCGCAATCCGCTGGCTGCGCGTGCAGAGCTTTCCGATCCACTCCCAACCGGGTCATCTGCTGGGGCGCGGCCTGCTGCTCGATGATATCACTCTTGAGCGCTCGGCCACCCAGACGCGCAATGAGACGCTGGCGATGGCCGCCCACGGCCTGAAAACGCCGCTAGCCATCATCAAAGGCTCGGCCACTACGCTACTAAGCAACTCGATGCGCTGGGAACCGGCGATGCAGCGCGAGATGTTGCAGATGATCGACACCCAGACCGACCGTCTGCACGAGATTCTCAATACGCTCTTGGAGGTCTGGCGCCTCGACGCGGGCGCGCAAAACCTGCGTTTCAGCCAGGTGCGCCTGCCTGAACTGCTGCACCTGCTGCTCGAACGCTGGCGTCAGAACGCGCCACGCCATCGCTTTGTCTGCGAAATTCCAGGTGAACTGCCCCCGATCCTCTGCGACCCCGCGCGTCTAGAGCAGGCTTTTCAGCATCTCTTCCACAACGCCGTCACCTACGCGCCCAACGGTGGCACCATTCGCCTGCGTGTGGAAAGCGACGAGGATGAGCTGCGCCTGAGCATAAATGACCAGGGCCGGGGCATCGCGCCTGAGCACCTGGAGCATATTTTTGAGCGTTTCTATCGCGTGGCGGACGGTGATGAGGCTGTTCAGGGCAGCGGTCTGGGCCTGGCCGTGGCGCGCGCGACCATTGAGGCGCACGGCGGACGCATCTGGGCCGATTCGCCTGGTCCCGGCTCCGGCACGACCTTCTACTGCACGCTACCCTGGACACCGCCCAACGCGCACACATACGCGTCTACCCAACCGGCGAGCAGTTCTCGGCCAACTGCGCAGACATTGCTCGCTGCCACGCGCCACAACCAGCGCGCGCGCATCGCCATCGTTGAGAGCGATACACGCATCGCCCGCTATCTGCGCGCCAACCTGGAGGAGCAGCATTATCGCGTACAGGTGTTGCAAGCGGGTACACCATTCCTGCGCGAGTTTGATCTGGAAGAGCCGGATCTGGTGCTGCTAGCCACAACATTACCCGATATGCAGGGGATCGAGTTGTTGCAACGTCTGCGCGAATTCTCGCGTGTGCCGGTAATGATGCTGTGTGAGGAGGACGACGAAGATACGCGCGTCCATCTGCTCGACCTGGGCGCTGATGATCTGGTCAATAAGCCCTTTGGGATCAAAGAGTTGCTAGCTCGTCTGCGCGTGCTCCTGCGCCGCCAGCAAACGCGGAGCGAGAGCGAACCAGCCGCCTCGATCTTCACCAGCGGCGACCTGGCGCTCGACTTTGCTCAGCACCAGGTTTCGCTGCAAGGTCGTCCCGTTCAGCTCAGCCGCACCGAGTACAAGCTGCTCAGCACCCTGGCCCAGAACGCCGGACGCGTCCTCACCCACGAACTGTTGTTAGAACGCGTATGGGGCGCGGAATATAACCGCGAAGTCGATTTTATCTGGGTCTATATCAGCCGTCTGCGCCGCAAAATCGAGGTGGATTCGCGCCATCCCCGCTATATTCTCACTGTGCCAGATGTCGGGTATAAACTGGCAAAACTGTAAGTAACTATTCAGGTCACTGTAAGGACAAGCATCCTCGTCGCAAAGTCTTCGTAATGTTGAACGTGTAGACTGTCATCGACACACGCGAGAACTTAGCAGCGCGGCGTTCCTCACAGAGAGGGATGGAACGGCCAGCGCACACGGAGGTGAGAGATGTCGCACGATACACCGTTCTACTCATCGAACCGGATACATCCCTGCGCCGCCTGATTGCCCTGGGCCTGCTCCAGCGAGGTATGCAGGTCGTCGAGGCCAGCTCGCTGGCGGCGCTGGCCGAACAGCCTGTAGCGGACCCCGATCTGCTGGTTCTGGATCTCGATACTGGCGGTCGCGACTCCTCATTACAAACCATCTCGACGTATCCCTATCTCGCGGCGCTGCCCACCGTGATCCTGGCCTGGGAGCCACCCGCCAGCATATCCACCGCGACGCTACCCCTGCGCGAGAGCGTGGCCAAGCCTTTCGATGCGCGCACCCTGCACGCAACCATCGAGAATGTGCTTATCACCAGCACGTCCATCGCCAGGGTACCAGCGCGCCAGATTATGGCGACAGCCGCGTCTGCCCCCACCGCCAGCCTCAGCCCGCTCATCACCGCCGCCGGGCTTCTGCTGACCGTGGTTGGCCTGATGATGCTGCAAATGCTGATCGCGGGCGCCGGTCTGCTGGTCATGCTGGTTGCACTGCTCTGGTGGACGCTCGGCAAACGTCCTGAGCACAAAGTTCTGCTGGGAGAAGCGGGCCAACCTTACGCGCCCTCCTTGCCATAAACGCTCTTGTTGGAACGATGCAGCCTTTCCCCACGTAGGCTGCATCATCCATCATCACCCATGCTCAAGGAGAAGTGTGTGCCAGTGTCGTATTACCAGCCATTCGTCTGCCCCATCTGCGCAATGCCACTGCTCGCCGCTGCTCGCGCGCTCACCTGCGCCAACAGGCACAGCTTCGATCTGGCTAGAGAAGGTTATGTCAACTTCTTGCGCAAACCGCTGCCCGGCGATACCAGAGAAATGCTCAAAGCGCGCCGAGACTTTTTCGCGCGCGGCCACTATCTCCCCATCTCAGATGCTATCAACGAGCGTATCCGCGCCTATCTGATCGAGCAGCAACAAACGTCCGCGATACCCTCCGTCATATGTGATGCGGGCTGTGGTGAAGGCTACTACCTCAACCGCCTGCACACCGCCCTGACCGAGAAGCAGATAGCAGCGACGTGCCTCGGCCTGGATATCTCGAAAGAGGCCGCGCGCATGGCGGCGAAACAGTGTCGGGATGCCTTCTTCGTCGTGGCCAATCTCAAAGAACACCTGCCCCTCGCCGACGCCTCGCTGCATGTGCTCCTCAACGTCTTCGCGCCGCGCAACCCCGGCGAATTTGCTCGTGTGCTCGCACCCGGCGGCCTGCTGCTGGTAGTCATTCCCGCGCCCACCCACCTGCAACAGTTGCGCGACACCCTGCATTTATTGCAGATCGAGGAGAACAAGCAGCAGCATGTCAGCGCGCAATTTACCGAGCAGGGTCAGTTCCGGTTGGAGAATACAACCGCACTCAGCTACGAACTGACCCTGCAAGGGGACGAAATAGCCCAGCTTGTGATGATGACCCCTAATGCATGGCATGCCAGCGAAGAGACGCACCAGGCTATAGCGCGCCTGGTGGAGTTGCGCACAGAGGTAGCGTGTGTGTGCCTGATGTTTCGGCGCCAGTAACGTATCTGTGTTGATCCACACATTTTCAGGACCTTGTAAGGTCTATTGCCCAACTTGCAAGGTCAACATCAGGCAGATGGAGCATACTCTATTGTGACTTCCTGTGATTAGTGCGAAAGTATATGAGCGATATGGACGAACCGAAAGAGCAATTATCCGAGAATGACGAGGCGCTTGTGCGCCCGCCTGCGCGTAAAAATACGCGCAAACGCAGCATCACGATCTTTATCGTGGTCAGCTTGCTAAATGTTGGTCTGCTGGCGCTGCTCTGGACGCAACTGCTCACCCCGGCCTCAACCAGCACAACACACGGCACGCCCGCAACCAACGACGTGCTGATCGGCGCGGCGGCCCCCGCTTTCACGCTGCCCGCGCTCACGAGTCCGAATGGGACGAAGATCTCGCTGGCGGATTTCAAGGGTCAGCCAGTGATCATCAATTTCTGGAGTTCGACCTGTGCTCCCTGCAAAGATGAAGCGCCGCTGCTGGAAACACAGTGGTTACGCGTGAAAAGCCAGGGCGTGGTCTTCCTGGGTATCGACGTTGAGGATACCCAGCACGATGGCCTGAACTTTCTCCAGCAACACGGCATGACTTACCGCAACGTCATTGATACCGCCGGCGACACGTTGGTGAACTATGGCGTGACCTATACCCCGGAGACCATCTTCATCAATCGCGCGGGCAAAGTGGTCAGCGCGGTGCGCATGGAGATCACCTCGCAACAGTTACAGGACGGCTTGCAGCAGATTATGCGCTAGGACATCGGTCAAGCACTCCAGATGTGTCGGAGGGGGATGGTAGGGCGGAATGTCCCACGGGATGCACAACGAGAATTATAGCTAAACAATAAAGGCCATTCCAGGCAACCCTGGCGTCCGGCGGCCAGGGAGAGATCTACTGCTTGGGAGCCTGTGGGGATTCGTCCTCAATCGGGAACAGGATCGGGCTGAGCAGGTGTTGTCTGCGGCCCGGCGCGGGTTCGTTGCTCAACCGTGGGACGATGGCCTGGCGCATCTCACTGATCAGTTCGTCGCGCTCGTTCGGGCTGAGCCAAAGCGCGTGTTGCCGGAATCCAACCGCATCGGCGGTCGGATCAGCGTGGCCCCGGTCCAGGTAGGCGTTGAACTCGCCGAGTAAGGCAGTCATCGCCGTAACAAACGCGCGGCGATAGTCTTCCAATGACGCCGATGAGGCCATGTCAGCGCTAATCGCTGCACTCGGCCCACGTAGCCTATATGAGCGCTCGATAGTGCCACCCACCCTCTGCTCACTCTCTACCTCAAGCAGACCTCCCTCCACGAGCAGGCTGACCTGCCGGTACATAGTGGCCTTCGAAACCTCAGGCATCCGAGCAAGCAAGTGGGTCGTGGTGAGGGTTCGCTCACCAGATAGAGCGTGCATGATGCGAAGCCTCACGGGATGTAAGAGGAGTTCAATCGTATCCATGATCCTATTATCTCACAGGTGAGACTATTGTCAATAGTGAGAATATATGGTATCATTCTCACTAGTGAGAATGATATATTGATAGCGAGTGACGGACGACCTCATGATGAGCTCTCGTTCGCAAAAAGGAGAGAAGAGATGACTGACATGATGACCATTGATACGGCAGCAATCGCCACAACCATTGTTGGGATGGCACGCGACGGGCGTTTCGCAGAGATGGAGCAGCTGTTTGCTCCACCGCTGCGGGCAATAGTATCGGCTTCGACGGTGCAAAATGCCTGGCGAGCGGAGATAAGCAAGCGTGGCCAGGTTTCCACAATCGGGGAGCCGGCGAGCGAGCAAATGGGAGAGGGACTGGTCCGCGTGCGTGTCCCAGTTACCTGTGAACACGGGGGACTCATGGTGATCATGGCGGTTGATAGCAAGGGCACACTTCAGGGGTTTCGGCTTGCAGCCCCTGAGGGAGCCGCGTTGTGGACGCCGCCGTCCTACGCGAACCCGAAGAAGTTTAATGAGCACGACGTGACGGTTGGCTCCGGCCCACTGACAGTTCCAGGAACGTTGAGCCTACCCCACGGGCACGGCCCCCGGCCTGGTGTGGTGCTGCTGCCCCCAATGGGATCATTCGACCGCGACGAGACCAGCGGGCTGAACAAGCCGCTCAAGGATCTCGCGTGGGGCTTAGCTAGCCGCGGCGTGGCGGTCTTGCGCTTCGACCAGGTGGCCTACACCCACAGCCAGCAAGTGGCAAATATGCGCGATTTCACTATGACTGACGAGTATGTGCCATATGCAGTCGCCGCTGTCCACCTGCTGCAGCAACAGCCGACGGTGGACTCTGCACGGATCTTCGTCCTCGGCCATAGCATGGGTGGCAAGGTTGCCCCGCGTGTCGCAGCCGCCGAGCCGTCCATCGCCGGTCTGGTGATCATGGCCGGTGATACCCAACCGATGCAGCGATCCGCCATCCGCGTTGCCCGCTATCTCGCCCAAATTTATCCTGGTCCAGCTTCGGAGACAGCCGTGGAGACGATGATCCAGCAAGCCGCGCTGGTCGATAGTCCTGATCTATCCCCATCGACGCCAGCAAGGGAGTTACCATTCGGCCTCTCAGGTTCGTACTGGTTAGACCTGCGAGGCTACGATCCGGTCTCGACTGCGACGACACTTGACAAACCGATGTTCATTCTCCAGGGGGGCCGTGACTATCAAGTGACAGTCGAGGACGATCTCTCGCGATGGAAGGCGGCCCTGGAGCACCGGCCTGAGGTCACAATTCGAGTCTATGACGCGGACAATCATTTCTTCTTCCCCGGCACAGGCCCATCCACCCCGGCAGAATACGATCCGGCGCAACACGTCGATGCAGCCGTGGTTGCCGACATCGCCAAATGGCTCATGCCACATCCAGGAATGTTCGCTCGCTTCGTTTCCGGAGTCCTTCACTTCAACCGGTGACGATTTAGCTGGAATTGGGGCAGCAGTTCTCTTCAACCGAGCTACGCACGACCGTTGGTCCATTCGCGATAGGTCAAGGAATTGTCCCATAGATACTCGTTCACCGTTGAATACCTCCACTCAATCTTGCGTAACTGATATTATCATACGCCAACATTACAGATTCTTCTTGCTTGTGCTACCTTTAGTCTGTAGATCTTTGGTATGAATTATCATATTCTTCTCCTCATGAAAGGCACACCGATAACAAGGCAGTTCGGCACTATAATTCGGCGCTTTAGAAAAGAAAAAGGATTATCTCAGGAAGATTTTGCTGATCTTTGCGGCCTCCATCGAACATATATTGGCTCGATAGAGCGGGGAGAAAAAACCGTTACTATCGAAACTGCCTCGAAACTAGCTAATGCGCTTGATGTACCTCTATCCCACATTTTTCTTCAATTAGAAGCAGAGCAGGAAAGCAACCATGACCATAGCTGAAGCAGATTATTTTGCAATCCGAGCAAAACTGGTTACTGAATATCAATCCGCTATTATAGATCTGAAACATAAATATACAGATTTTCTCGTCAATATCATCTTGAGCACTATTGCAGGTACATATAGAGATTTCTGCCAGGCTACAGAGTTACTGCCATTTTGGGTAAATTATCCCCCTCTCCAACGAGGAAGAGCACCAAGCGGCACATCAATTCCCTGGGGCGAAGTAGGAGAAAAGACAATTAGTGCGAGATTAATACGGGCAATTGCTCTGGAAGATCCTTCTATAACATATCCTGGTCTTCCTTTGGGAGGGGATATTCGTTTTGCGACGGATGACGCATATATACATTTCGACCTCAAATTAACAGGTCCTAATGATAATGCACATGAAATTGTTGCAAGTCCCCATCAGATCGCCGGAGATGGCCGTAGCTGTAACGGGGGAGTTAATAACTCCCCCGTTACAGTCAAAGGGGCACGCGCAGAAATGTCTTTTCAACCCGAACTTCCACCTTTTTATGTTCTCGATGGTCGGATACTTTTATGCCTGACTTATTTTCTTAAAGCTGTTTATACAGTTCAAAATATAGGTGACCAACCACTCCACTATTTAGAACTCGCCTGCGTTCCTAATGGGTTATTACTATTTGATGGGCCAAATTATTTCCAAGTGCAAGGTTTATTTATCCCTGGCAAAGATATACAAGGCCATTTTAAGAAACGCGTGTGAGACTGGACCCCTTAGCGAAGATTGATAACTGGCGAAGTATTCAATTCGTATTAGGAGAAGCAGGTTGGCAGTCTATGCCCCGCGACATGCCAGGGAAAGCCATTCAATTGTAATTACTCTAGTAATGTGAGTTGAACGGTATCAAGCTGCTTTTCTTTTATATAATGATTTTGATCTAAAAATGCATCTATAACTGTTTCCTTCGCACATAATATACGTGCTAAATCGGCATACCGAGGCTCAAGCTCGATACCTATGTAGTTTCTCTTTTCTCGAATTGCTGCTATTGCCGTGGTTCCGCTCCCCATAAAACAATCAAGGACCGTATCTCCCGCTTTGGTCAGCATTTTAATCACTCGCCGCGGCAGCTCTAGAGGAAATTTTGCTTCATGATCATCGTTAGCGCGTACTGAAGGCATATTCCAGACTGCCCTTGATCCCCATGCCCCCCACTCTTCAGAGGTAAGCCGATTACGATCTACGACGGTTTCACCTGGTTTCCAAAAGAAATAGAGATACTCAAACTCATCAACAAACCGATAGGAGAGTGTGTGCCATCGTGAATTCTCCCATGCGGGGTCTTTCACCCACACTCGCCGATCATAAAGATACAATTGAGCAAGCGAAGCAGCCTCTTCAATCAATCCTCCCACTAAATGCACGCGTGTTTGGGTATTGTATTTTCCACCACGAATATTATTCCCATTCAGCCTCCTATCTATGGTTTGTTCGCTACATTTGAGAAGATCTGCCAGTTGGTAACGATTATAATGGGGATACGTTTCTTTCGCAGCAAGAACGTCTTCTCGTGTCACACTAGATTTCTGTTTTTGAGGGTTCATAGCTTGAAATCGAGGCATCGTTTGATCTGGAAAAACCAGGATGTCTGCAATATTGATCACTAAAAAACCGCCTGGTTTCAATATTGGATAATGAAGACAAATAACGTCTTTTAATAATTGCGTCCATTCTTCATATGTCACGTCTTTTTCGTAATCTTTACCAACGTGATATGGCGGTGACCAAATACTACACGCGACAGAATTTGCTTCTATCTGAGGAAGTAAATTGCGCGCATCTCCCTGGTGAATCTGGTTGATTGCTAAGGCCATTGTATCTCCTCCAATTGGGTGGCGATTTGTACAACAAGAAAATATCAGAAACGGAGCAAAAGGAAAAGGTGCCCCTCCCCCAGAACTGGCCGTTCGCACATTCATGTTCACGATATTCTCCTCTACCACAGACTATTTTCATGGGCATATTTATTGCCCTCACTGTCTAAATACGCGTCATTTCTCAAAAAGCGGAAAGCAAGCGAGCATGTACATCTGCTTCTATACCTAATCAAGCAGCTTGGCATGAGCGCTCAACCAATTTTTGTGTTGCATATTTATTGGCGTCGCAGAAGCAGGCATTCAGGAATTTGTAAGGTCCGCCAGGACATATGCAAGCTCGCTATCAGGTGGCAGACCGATACTATGCATGATATTTTCGTTTGTTTAGACGCAGGAGACGCCCCCGTAATGTTCGCGATAGACTGGTTGATGCGCGCCGCTCATATCCTGGCGGGCACGGCCTGGGTCGGGGGGAGCATTATGTACCTGGTGGTGGTGATCCCGGCTCTGCGCGTGGCTGGGGCGACTCCGCAGGTGAGCGCGGCTATCGCGGGGCATTTTAAGCGCCTGACCAATCTGTGCATTGGCGTGCTCTTGCTGAGCGGTGGCTTCCTGGTCTTTGACCGGCTCACGACGACGACGCTCGGCTGGCCCTATCTGCTGGTCCTGATCCTGAAAATCCTGGCCGCGCTGCTGATGTTCGCGCTGGCCTTCTATATGGGTGAGAGCCGGGTGCGCAAACTGGCCAGACGCACAACACGCTTCTCGCAAGCCGCGCCACAACTGATGGTGGCTCTGGGAGTGCTGGTCTTTGCCCTCGGCGCACTGCTCAATCTGCTCTTCGAGATGGCAATTGCGTCGAAATAAGAAGGAGCTATTTTTATGTCAATAAGTAGAGATGAGACGCGGACGAACGAGCTGGAGCCAGTCGTGCAACCCCATCGGCGTCGGCGGCTGCCTGTGAGCTTTCTGCTGGCCGGGCTGGTTATTCTAGCAGCGGTGGGCTATCTGATTTACGCGAATACCTCGGCCAATGCCGCTTACGATATGACGGTCACGCAACTGAGACAATGTACGAGCTGCCAGGATCAGGCGGTGCGTGTGGAGGGAACGGTGCAGAAAGGTTCGATTCAGCGCAATGAGACGACGCAGCAACTGGCCTTTATGATCTCCGACGGCCAGCAGAGCATTCCCGTGGTCTATACTGGCGTGGTACCGGATATCTTTAATGGCGGCATTCAGGTGGTGCTTGAGGGCCATTATCGCGGCCAGGGTGCGTTCCAGGCTCAGACCTTGCTGACCAAATGTCCCTCGAAGTTCACAACTGCGACACCCACGTCATAACGGGTATAGAGAGGCAACAGCGTGTATTTTTCTGATCTTGGTGTGATTTCGCTGGCGCTGGCGCTCGGTTTCGCCGCCTATACGCTGCTCGCGGCGCTTCTGGGCGGCGTTCGCCAGTTGCCCCGCCTGGTCGTCAGCGCCAAACGCGGCGTGCTGGCGGTGGCGTTCTTCATGCTGCTGTCCTCGGTTGCTCTGGTGATCTCGTTTCTCAGCCACGATTTTGGCGTGGCCTATGTAGCCAGCCAGTCCAGCCGCTCGATGCCCTGGTATTTCGTCACCGCCGCAGTCTATAGCGGTCAGGAGGGGTCGCTGCTCTACTGGGCCATGATGCTGGCGATCTTCTCGTCCATCTTTGTCTTCACGTCGCGCCGCGCGCCTGCTGCCCTGGTCCCCTATGTGTTAGCCACGCTGATGGGCATTGAGATTTTCTTTGTGCTGATGCTCACGACGGTCTCCAGCCCCTTTGTGCGTTTAGCCCACGCGCCTGCTGACGGCGTCGGGCTGAACCCGTTGCTGCGCGACCCCGGCATGCTGATCCATCCACCAACACTGCTGATGGGCTTTATGAGCTTCTCGTTGCCCTTTGCCTTCGCGGTGGCTGCGCTGGTGACGGGCAAGCT
Organism: uncultured Ktedonobacteraceae bacterium; assembly: GCA_964250225.1. Taxonomy (GTDB): domain Bacteria; phylum Chloroflexota; class Ktedonobacteria; order Ktedonobacterales; family Ktedonobacteraceae; genus Paraktedonobacter. The sequence continues at coordinate 15,829 of CAXUEY010000067.1, forward strand.
GGATAGCGAGTGGCTGCGCTCGATTCGCCGCTGGTCGCTGGCGGCGTGGAGCATTCAAACGGCGGGCCTGTTGCTGGGCGCGTGGTGGTCGTATCACGTGCTGGGCTGGGGGGGCTATTGGGCCTGGGACCCTGTGGAGAACGCGGCGTTCCTGCCCTGGCTGACCACGACGGCTTTTCTGCATTCGACGATGGTGCAGGAGCGCCGGGGGATGCTCAAGGTCTGGAATCTGGGCCTGGTCATGGCGTCTTTTGCGCTCTCGATCTTTGGCACCTTCGAGGTGCGCAGCGGCCTGATTAGCTCGGTCCACTCGTTTGCCTATTCAGCCATCGGCGGCTATTTCCTGGTCTTCCTGTGCGTCATTATCCTCTTTAGTCTGGGACTCTTCGTCTTCCGCCTGCCCAAGCTTCGGCCCGAACAGGAGTTTGATTCGCTGATCTCACGCGAGGGGAGTTTCCTGCTGAACAATTTTCTGCTGCTGGGCATTACCTTTGCCACACTCTGGGGAACGCTTTTTCCGCTAATCTCGCGCTCGTTCGGCCACCAGAGCGAAACGGTGGGCGCGCCTTTCTACAACCAGGTCAATGGGCCAATTTTCGCGGTGCTGATTGTGGCGATGGGCGTGGGTCCGCTGCTGGCCTGGCGACACACGGCCTCGCACACGCTCTGGCGTAACCTGCTGACCCCGGCTATCGTGGCGGCGGCCTGCGCGCTGATCCTGCCGCTGGTGGGCATTCGCGATATCGCGGCCAACATCGGCTTCACGGTCTGCACATTTACGACGATGGCAATTCTCTATGAACTCTGGCGCGGGATGCGTGTGCGCCACAGCCACGGCGAACCCTATCCCGTCGCGCTGGTACTGCTGATTCAGCGCTACCGGCGGCGCTACGGCGGCTATATCGTGCATCTCGGCCTGATCTGCGTGGCCATTGGCGTAATCGGCTCACACGTCTTCCAGCAAGAGCACGACGCCAGCCTCAAGCCGGGCCAATCGATCACGCTCGGCGACTATAAACTGGTCTACTTTGGCAATACCGATACGACCTATCCCGATGTAGAGATTATCGCGGCGCAGTTGCAGGTCTGGAAGAACGGGCAATTGCAGGAATATATCTATCCCGCGCGCCAGTTCTATCCGCATTTCCAGAACGAGCCAGCCAGCCAGATCTCGATTACCAATGAGAACCTGACCGACCTCTATGTCTTCCTGGCGGACTGGCAGGGAGCTGGCCAGGCCTCACTACGCGTCTTCCTGAACCCACTAGTACCTCTGATCTGGTGTGGTGGCCTTCTGATGCTCTTCGGTGGTATTATTTGCTGGTGGCCCGAAAGACGACGCAGAAGCTCATACACACGAGCACCCTCTTCTACGGAGCAAGAGACGCTCCCAGAGCGGGCTGAAGTGGCAGGCGTGGGGGCAAAGGAGCACGCGCCATGAAGCAACGCCGCTCCCTGTTGATAATCCTGGCTATGCTCGCATTGATAGGCTCGGCCTGGGCTTACCTGCTGATCGCGGTCCCGCCACAGCGCACGCTGGACCAGCAGGCCTACGATGTGGCCTTGCAACTCAAGTGCCCCGTCTGCCAGGGCGAAAGCGTGGCCGATTCGTCGGCCTCGATCTCGCAACAAATGCGCCTGGCGATCCGTCGGCAGTTGCAAGCGGGACAATCGGAGCAGCAGGTCTTGCAGTATTTCGCGGCGCGCTATGGCAACCAGATTTTGCTCACGCCGCCGCGCCAGGGCTTTAACTGGTTGGCCTGGCTGGTCCCTGTGGCGATGCTGCTGCTCGGCCTGGGACTGCTCAGTCTCGTGGCTCGTGACTGGCGCACCCTGGCCCACGCACCACAACCACACACAAGTGAGCAGGCGCGCGAGGACACCCTGAACGATCCCGAACTTGAAGCGTATCGGGCGCAGCTTGAACAAGAACTGGCGGACGACGACCCGCTGTTTAGCGGCCCCGGACTGGAGATACAGTAGAGCCTATGCAACCCATACCCTTGATCGTAGCCATCGCGCTGGGCCTCGCAGCTCTGAGCTATGTACTCTACCCTCTTTACCACCATGCCGCGACCCAGGCAGTATCTGGTATTCCACGCATGGGGCCGCGCCTGAGCGAACGCGAACAGAATGCGCGCCAGGCTCTCCAGGAGGTTGAGTTCGATTTCCAGTTAGGCAACCTGGACGAGAGCGAGTATCGCGCCCTGCGCACTCGCTATATGGGACGCGCCGTACTTGAAATGAAAGAGCGTCAGCAGCGCGAACAGGAGATTGACGCGGCAATTGAGGAACAGTTGCGTATGTTGAAAGAAGCGGAGAGTCATGAATAAGTTTACGTATTGTAGGGATGGGGACAGAGATAGCCTGACGCGTACTACCAGCCAGAAGATACCTGCATCTCCCGGCGCGACGGGACTGGCAGTGGATAAAAACGCACTATCTGCGCGGATAGGCACGCGCCTGCATCGCTGTGCGCACAATACCGCGCCTCGCCTGCTGATTTTCCTGATCTGCGCTCTAAGCATCTTCTTACTCTTTCCCCACGTACCCGCGATTGCTAACGCAGCCAGCAGTAGCACGGGACAGATTACCGGTCAATTGCTCAATGGTAGCCGAAATAACGCGCCGGTGCCCAACCAGAGCGTGACGCTCCAGCTCGCGCAGGGCAACACCTCGCGCGACTTCATCACCCTCACCACGGATGCGCAGGGCCACTACTCGTTCAACGCTCTACAAAGCGATTCCAGCGCGCAGTACGCGATCTACACGCTCTATCAGGGGGCACAGTATGTTAGTGATCTGATCGATTTAAGCAAAAACGCCGATCAGCAGGTCAATCTGACGGTCTACGATGCCACGACAAACCCGGCCAATCTCGCGGTGGTGCAGGCCACGGTCCTGCTCAACAAGCCCAACCCACAGACGGGCTTGCTCTCGGTCTCCGAAGACTTTTTCTTTGAGAACCTCAGCAATACGACGTATGTTGGTTCGCTGGACGCTACGCAGGGCAAGCCCAACGCGCTCCTCTTCTCGCTGCCCGGCAATGCCCGCTTCCTGACCCTGAACACAGGCTTTGACGGCTATCGCGGCATTCAGGTGAATACGGGTTTCGCCAGTAATGCGGCGGTCCCGCCTGGCACCACACGCTTCTCATTCTCGTTCCAGGTGCCTTACAGCGATACCAGTTATCATTTCTCCTACACGCCGGTCTATCCCACCGTCACGTTCTCGCTGCTGACGCCGCTGGATCTTCTGACGACGCCGCGAGGATTGAGCGCGCAGGGACCGAAAAATACGCAGTCCGGCACGTATCAGCTCTTTACAGCCCAAACGATCCGCGGCAATCAGAACGTCCAGGCTGACCTGACAGGCCTGCCCACGCCCGCTAAAACCGCGGCACCTCAACAAACGCAGGCGCCGGTCAATTCCGCCACTCTCTGGCTCGTCGCGCTGCTGATCCTGCTGCTTGCCCTGGCTGGCGTCGGCGGCTATCTCTATAACGCGCGTCGTCATCAAGCCGCGCGCACCACATACAAAATGAGCGCCCACAAGCGCAACACGCCTGCTACCAGCAAAAAGAGCGCGGCCCCGACGAGCAGGGAAACCCTGCTGCAAGAACTGCTGGACCTGGATAAAGCTTATGAAGCGGGCAAACTCAAAAAAGCCGCCTACCAGGACCAGCGCGCCCGGCTCAAGCACCGCCTGCGCACGCTCATGAGCGAGCAAGGGGAGAGTGGAAGTAAAAATGACAACCAGGTGAAAGCCACAGAGCGTGTGGGTAAAACGGTGCAAAGTAATGGCAACGAGGCGAAGGCCACGGAGCAGGTGAGCAAGACGACGCAGAGCAACAAGGAGGCAAAGGCTACAGCACGCGCGGACAAGACGACGCAGAGTAGCGGCAAGGGGGCAAAGTGAGCGCGTCCTATCTGGAGATACGCGGCGTCAAGAAGAGCTTTGGGCTGAAGCCGGTGCTGCGTGGCGTCGATCTGAGTCTCAACACGGGCCAGCGCATGGCCTTGCTTGGCGCGAATGGCGCGGGCAAAACGACGCTCCTGCGCATCCTGGCAGGTCTGGCACGTCCTGGCAGCGGCACGATCACCCTCGCCGGGCTGGATCTGACCCGGCAGGCGCGCCAGGCTCAGCATACCATCGGGTTTGTGGCCCATCAGCCCTATCTCTATGAAGAACTGACCGCCCTGGAAAACCTGATTTTCTTCGCGCGCATGTATGAAGTGGAGCAGCCCCAAATGCGCGCTACGCTGCTTCTGCAACGTTTCGGGCTGGAGAAGAAAGCCCGCGAACGCACACGGGCGCTCTCACGCGGTCAGGTGCAGCGGCTGGCTCTGGCGCGCGCGCTCCTGCACTCGCCCCAACTTTTACTACTCGATGAACCCGATACTGGCCTGGACCAGGAGGGACTGAGCCTGCTGACCGAATTGCTGCACGAACATCACGGGCGCGGCGGCACGCTGCTCTTCACCACACATGACCTGAGCACAGCTATGCAGCGCAGTGATCGCGTGGCAATGCTGAGCAGGGGGCGCGTGGCCTATCAGGAGGAGACGTGCAGTCTGGAGCCGGAGAGTATGCGCCAGACCTATCAGGAGGTGGTGACGCGATGAGGCTGCTCAGTCAGGTCTGGACGATTCTCCTGAAAGATATTCGCTGTGAACTGCGCAGTAAACAGATGTGGGCCGGTATGGGTCTGTTCGCCCTGCTGGTGCTGGTGATCTTTAACTTCGCCTTTGATTTACGCGTGGACAACAAGGCCGCAGTCGCGCCGGGTGCGCTGTGGGTGGCCTTTGTCTTCGCCAGCTTTCTCGGACTTGGCCGCACTATCGCCGCCGAACGCGAACACGGCTCGCTTGATCGTCTGTTGCTCTGCCCGGTAGACCGGAAGGCTATCTACCTTGCAAAGTTGCTGGGCAATGTGCTATTTATCGGTGTAGTAGAAATCGTTGCGCTACCAGTTTTTGCGATTCTCTTCAATGTACCGTTTGCAGCAGGCGGCCTGATCCTGGTTGTCCTGCTGGGAACCGTGGGTATTGCCAGCGTGGGGACGCTCTTCTCGGCGATGGCCGCGGCGACCTCTGCGCGTGAACTATTATTGCCGATCCTGGTCTTTCCCTTGATCGTGCCCATCGTCATCGCCTCCGTGCGCGCTACAGGCACTCTGATGGTGGTGACGACCAATGAGCCGCCCTGGTTGGGCCTGATCGCAGCCTTTGACGCGATTTTTTTGAGCCTGTCCACCGTTTTATTTGAACACGTTATCGAAGAGTGATTGATTGCTCTCCTTTCTATCCGAGCGCGAGAAATCGCTTATAAGCGGTAGCTGGATGCATCGATAGCAAGAAAAATAGAGGAGGTCAGCCGATGGCCTTAGTGAATAAAGAAACAGCGCTCGCACCAAACGAGGCGCGGAGCGCGAGCAGGTCTACCACCGAACGCCTGCCCATTGTCTCGCTCATCTTATGGGGCGCTACCCTTCTGGGCATGGTTGTCACTATCTGGATGGCCTTTCTCTACGCGCCAACCGACGCAGTGCAGGGGCCGCCACAGCGCATCTTCTACTTCCACGTGCCTGTGGCCTGGATCGGGATGCTGGCCTTTGTAGTCATGGCTGGCGCTGGCGTGGCCTATCTCTGGAAAAAAGATGAGCGCTGGGACTGGCTGGCACGCGCTTCCGCTGAAATTGGTGTGGTCTTTATCAGCCTGGCTCTGATTACTGGCTCGATCTGGGGACGCACCACCTGGGGAACGTGGTGGACCTGGGATGCGCGCCTGACCACGACGCTGATCCTGTGGTTTATCTACATTGGCTACCTGATGTTGCGCAGCTATATGGGCCGCACTCCAGCCAGCGCGCTCTCTGGGGCGGTGATGGCCATTATCTGCGTGATCGACGTGCCGATCATCTACGAATCGGTCAACTGGTGGCGCACGCTGCATCCCGTGGCCGAAGTCGGCGTGGCGGGCGCGCTGCCACCATCGGTAGTGCTCACTCTGCTGGTCTCGCTGACAGCCTTCACCGTTCTGTACGCCGTGTTGATGATCTCGGCCTACCAGTTGCAGCGCGCGCAAACCCTGGCCCAACGCCTGCGCGCCAATCTGGAATAATACTGGAGAGCAACCAGGATCATCAATCTGGGATATACTATGCAAAGAGGAGAAACTTCCATGCAAGGAGCAACCTATCTCGTCGCCGCTTATATTGTCGTCTGGGTGGGCCTGCTGCTGTATCTGGGCGCTATCGCGCTACGCATGCGCGGCGTGCGCACCGAACTGGCCGCCATTGAAGAATTGGTGCGCGAACAGCAAGATACAGTAGAAAGCTCCTTTCAGATCGAGCGCTAAAAACAACGCTCTAGGTGTTTGCTCGATCTGGTTAAGGGACCAGCTCCTTTCAGATCGAGCGCTAAAAACAACGCTCTAGGTGTTTGCTCGATCTGTTTAAGGGGTTAATACCTGATTTTATTCGTCATTATCCAAAGGATCATAAATTATGTCAGAAGCCAGCAATGCAGAGAACACTGATCAGCCAGTCCAAACGGCTCTCAAGTCAGGCAAGCCGCTCTACAAGAGCAAGGAACTATCGCCTCGCAAGCGCGTCGTCTATCTGGTGATCGGCGATATCTGCTGCTTCGTGCTGTTTGCCTGGCTGGGCAGCACCCAGCACGCCACCAACACAAGCCTGAATCTACTCTATTATGTCTGGGTGGCTCTCCCGTTTATGCTCGGCTGGTTTCTTGTCTCGCCCTGGATGGGCGCGTTCAGGGCCGAGCTTGCGACCAAACCCAGAAAGATGCTGGCGCGTACCGCGCTCACCTGGCTCATCGCCTGGCCCGTTGCTATGCTGATCCGCTGGCTGGTGGACTATGCAGGCGGTCACACCATACCATTTAGCAATTTCCTGTCCTTCGCGTTTATCGCGTTGGCCTTTAATCTGGGCCTGCTCCTGCTCTGGCGCTGGCCTTTCGCCCTGAATAACGAGCTGCGCAGTCGTGGCCTCTAAATCTCTCCTTCCGCTCTTGAAAGGTGTGGGAAAGCGCGCAGGCGTTCACCAGAGTGGAAATAGGGAGAACCAGCCCAAATATGGGAGGTAAGAGCTTGAAAATTTTACACGTTTCTGACATCCATTACCGCGATTCGACTGAAAACGCCTCGCTGCTCAGGAACGCTGCCCGGCAGTTTAAGCGGCTCCATCCCGATTATATTCTGATTACCGGCGATCTGAGCAGAGATGGTCGCGACGAACAATTCGCACATGTCAGGCATTTTATCGATAGCCTGGACTTTTGTCAGGTGCTGACCATTCCGGGCAATCGAGACGCGGCGCGCCCCTTAATGGCCTCGGCAGCAGAGTATAAAAATCTGGAATACGACCTGCTGACTCACCCGAACCCGGTCTCCCTGCTCGATGAAATGGATGGGCAGGAGGAGATAGGCAAAAGCAAACGCGTGGGTACGTTTTTCGAGCATTTCGATAATGCGGAATTTTTCTATCGCGACTCCCGCATCGCGGCCACCGGCTTAAATAGCGCGCCTGAGATCACCACGCAACAGATGGAGGTGACGGCGCAACATTTTCTCAATGGGAATCCGGGCGAGTTCCGCATCTTCTGCGCGCATCATAGTTTTCTGCCGGTCCCGACGAAAAAGTTAAAGCCGGGCGATATTGTGCCACGCGCGGCGGATATCCTGCAAAACTTGATCGAGTTGAATGTGGACCTGCTCTGCTGCGGGCATATCCATCGCAGCCACGTCTGGGATCTCTCCGACGGGGGCCACCGCCTGCTCTGCTGTAACGCGGGTTCACTGCTCGATACGTCGGGCAAAAAGGACAATGGCTACCTGGAGATCGAGATCGAGCACAACCTGCGCATCACTAAACGCTCGCTCTTCGGCCCCGTCAGCGAGGTGCTCTACTATCGCCAGAACTTTGGCAATATGCTCCGCGCCCGTCAACAAACGTTCAGTACGTCGGCCACGCGCCTGACCCCCGCAGATCCGGTGGAGAAACCTGCCGACGAACGTCCCAAAGCGAAAAAGATCAAAAATAAAAAATAGCGGAAGGAGGAATAGCAGGTGCAACATCAGGAAATCCTTGCAAAACTGACGCAGGCTCGCCAGGCACAGGCACACGCCCTGCAACGCTTCGCGCGCGCGCAAGAACGTCTCGCGCAGCTTGAGGCGCGTCAGCAGGCTCTAAGCGCGCAAGCACATGCCTCGACTATGCCAGATCCCGATCAGGCGCCTCTGCCCCCGTCCACACCTTTTCCTGAGCCGATAGCAACGCCTTTGCCCGACCAGACATCCGAGGCCGATGCCGCCAACCAGCACCCGGCCTTCCTCCCTGAGAACGGAGAACTCGAATTGCTGAGCGGCTTTACGCCCGAACCATCAATCGACGGCGAACCGACCCAGCGCCTCGCTCCCGTGCAATCCCCCGAACCACCCATCAACGGCACGTCAAGCCGGCCTTTCGTCCCTGCACCACCGCACACACCAGGCGCGCAGGCGCATACCGCGGGACCACACGAGATAGGCGCAGCCGAGGCTGTCCCCGACAAAGAGCTGACCCACCAGGCTGAGGAGCAGCCGTGACGTTGTTCACGCTGCGCGAACGGGGCGAGTGGGAGAGTGATATCGCGCGCAGTTGGTGGCAACTACCTCCCCATACGCTGTTGTCCCTGGAGAATGGCCAGCGCTGCCTGCTGCTCTACCACGGCCAGCCCGGAGGGTCCAGCGGCCCCGATGTGCGCGACGCGGTCCTGCGCTTCCTTCCACCAACCGAGCAGCAAACTGAGCGTGCCGCGCCGCTTCTGGCCAGCAACTGTGAACGCACCTCTGCCGCACCGCGTTCAGATGAAGCAGAACAGGCTCCTAATAACCAGGCAGAATGGGAAGGTGATAGCAGCGACTTTATCGAAACAGAACAACAGTTTGTCGGAGATGTGGAGTTTCACACGTATGCCAGCGACTGGTTCGCGCACCATCATCAGAGCGATCCGCGCTACAACCGTGTGATCCTGCATGTGGTGCTGGTGCTCGATAGTCGGCTGCCCACGCGCCGTCAGGATGGGACAATTGTCCCCACCTGCTCGCTGCACGACCTGCCGCAGCTCCCAGAGCAGGTCGCGGCGTGGCCCTGCCAGCAACGCCCGTTGCCAGCGGATCAACTGACCGCGACACTTGTGCATGCTGGCCTGCTGCGTTTCCACGAGAAAAGCCATGCCCTGCGCCAAAGTCTGGCGGCGATGCCATCTCGACCCAGCGCGCCCTTTGACGCGTATGATAGCTGCCTGCTGCCCGCGCTGGCCGAAGGGCTGGGCTACGGACGCGACAGGGACTTTTTTCACGCCGTCGGTCTGCGCCTGGTGGGGCTGCCGACGCGCATCCCGGAACCGCTGGGTCATACCCAGACGCCCGCGCCACTCGACGCCCGCCGTCTGCGCATACTCTACGCCCTGAGCGCGCGCTGGCGACGCACGGGGGCCTGGCGCACCTTGCAGCCTCTTTTCCAGGCGGAGCAGGATGTCAAGGAGACACTCATGGCTCTGCGCGCGGCCTTACGCCCACTCAGTCGAGCGCGGGCTGATATACTACTGTGTAATGTCGTCTTGCCGTTCGCGGCTGCTGTGGCGGATAGAGAAAAGAATATCCCTCTGGCAACGCGGGCCTATCAATACTACCTGGCCTATCCCGGCCTCGTCTCGAACAGGATTACCCGTATGATGAGCGAGCAGCTCCAATTACCAGCAGAACCAGCCCAGGCCAGCCTTCAGCAAGGCCTGCACTATATTTACGCCCACACCTGCCAGGCCAAACGCTGCCAGATGTGCGTGTGCGGAGGAAAACGTTTATGAGCGAGTCACCAGCAGAGCGCCTGGCGCGTTTTCTGGCCCATGCCGGAGTGGCCTCGCGCCGCCACGCGGAAGACCTCATCGCAGCCGGACGCGTCCAGGTCAATGGCGTGACCATTCGCGAGCAGGGGTCGCGCATCGAGCCTGACCGCGATATCGTGCGCGTCGATGGCAGGCTCGTCCAGATGGTGAGCCAGCAGGTCTACATTGTGCTCCACAAGCCCACGGGCTATCTCTCCACTGTCAGTGATCCCCACGGACGGTCCACCGTGCTTGATCTGCTGCCGCCGGAACTACGTCACCTGCACGTCTATCCCGTGGGGCGCCTGGATAACGATACTAGCGGCCTGCTGTTGCTCACCAATGACGGCGACTTCGCGCTGCACCTGACCCACCCACGCTACGCGTTGGAGAAGCATTACGAGGCGCTGGTGCAGGGGAAGCCCGGTAACACAGCCCTGCACGCGCTGCGCCAGGGCGTCATCATCACCGAGGACAATGGACGCAAGCACAAAACCGCGCCAGCCAGGATCAGTCCGCTGAAGCACGTGGGCGAGAACACCTGGCTCAAGCTGAGCATCCACGAAGGTCGCAAACGCCAGGTCAGGCGCATGCTGGCTGTGGTTGGCCTGAGCGTCCTCGTCCTCAAGCGCGTGGGGATCGGCGCACTGATGCTTGGCACGCTGCCAGAGGGCGAATGGCGGTATTTAGAGGATGAGGAGATCGCTATGTTGAAGGCAGGGCAAGCATAGGAGTCCAGCTCACTTTTCACGCATGCCCAGAAAACGCGCCAGAGCCGATGCATAGCCACACGGGGATCTTGCGGTTCGCAAGAGAGACTTGAAAAGAGCCGCTGAATATGGCTATAATCCACTCAGGAATTTATCAGTTTGCTACATTTTTGGACTTCTATGTTTTTGGGAGGGCACATGCGACGGCCAGGGCGGATCGCAATCGACGGACCAGCCGGATCGGGCAAAAGCACAGTTGGAGAGCAACTGGCACATACATTAGGGTATCTCTATGTTGATACAGGCGCGATGTACCGCGCTCTGGCGTGGCTGGCTCTGCGCGAACAGACCGACATTACCAATGGGGAGGCGCTCGCGCAACTCACCAGGCAGGCCGAGATCGTTGTCTGTCGGCCCTCGGTGGACGATGGGCGCCAGTATACCGTCACGGTGCGCGGCCAGGACGCCACCTGGGAGCTGCGCAGCGCGGAGGTCACGCTCATCGTCTCAGCTGTCTCCGCGCATCCCCAGGTGCGCGCGCTGATGCGCGCTCAGCAGCGCGAGATGGCCGCTCAAGAGCAGGGCGTGGTCATGGTGGGGCGCGACATCGGCTCGGTGGTCCTGCCGGATGCCGAACTCAAGATCTACCTGAACGCCAGCCTGGAGGAACGCGCGCAACGCCGCTATAGCGAACTGGCCGCGCGCCAGCAATCCGAGCATAGTCTACCCTCGCTGGAGGCCGTCATCCAGGATATTCGGCGCAGAGACGATCTGGACCATGATCGCATGCGCCCGGCCCACGACGCCATTGTGATTATGACCGACAACCTGAGCGTCCCTCAGGTTCTGGAACTGATTGCTAGCTATCTGGAGGAACCAGTCTGATGCAGGAACACCAGGCCCCATCTACTACCAGCGTCCAGGCCCCGGCAGCCGCGTCTCCTCAGCCGACACAGGCGCGTAAGCCAAAGAAAAACCTCTACATACCCTACGCCGCGCCGCGCTGGTTCTGGCTGACCCTCTGCGCCATCGTGCGCGGCATCTTTTCCCTGGCTTTGAATACACAACTTGTCGGACGCCAGAACATGCCAAAAAAAGGCCCGTTTATCATCGCCGCCAATCATCTCTCCTGGACTGATGTCCCCCTGGTACCCGCCTATTTCTCGTCTCAGGTTGTGTATATTGCCAAAGAGCAGCTGTTCTTCGGGAAATTTGGCTGGCTGGTGCGTTTTCTGGGTGGCATCCCTGTCAAACGTGGCGAGGCCGACCGCCAGCTCCTGCGCGCCTGTGATGAGCTGCTCAAAAACGGCAAAATCCTGGCTATCTTTCCCGAAGGCACACGCAGCAGAACCCGAAGCATGAACCATGCCCACGCCGGCATGGGAATGATTGCTCTACGCGCAGGCGTCCCTGTGGTCCCCGTGGCCATCTACGGCAGCGAACACGCGCTCAAGAGGTTCCGCCCGCGTGTCACCATCGTCTGTGGCGAACCAATCATTTTGCAGGCCAGAGGCGCGAAAATCACCAAAGAAGATATCAAAGACGCCACCGAAACCGTCATGCGTCGCATCGCTGAAATGTTGCCAGAGTCGTATCGCGGAATTTACGGAAACGAGGAGAGCGCTCAGGTTGCAACCGGAGAAACGCCAGAAATCCTCTGAACCTTTCCGTCGCGCAGCCTGTAGAGCCGACTTAATGGCAAAAGGTTCAAAGGTTTACGGGGTGGGGTAATCTGGGTAATCGGTAGAAAGATGCAACATGTGGGGAGCAGTTTCGTATAGATTGCAGAGACAAGTTTAGACGACGCACCGGTGTGGGATAGAGGAACTCTGCGTGAGGAAGACCAGCGCCGACGCGTCACAGAAAGCGCGAGGATCAATATGATGAATAGGGAGCGTATGACACGGAGCAGCAGCCGTATGACGGGCAACGGACCCACCACGCTGGGGCTGAGTGAGCGCCTGGAACGGGTACTGACCTACCCATTGCTCTGGGTAACCGGCCTGTTTTTTTTCCTGGTAGAGCGTCGCAACCAGAATGTCCAATGGCATGCCAAGCAATCGATGGCGGTTTTTATCCCCCTGACTCTCCTCTGGTGGATTGTAGGTATCCTCGGAGGTTTGCTGAAGGGGATCTTCGTCATCGGCTTCTTGTTTGGCATCGTCTTTAGCTTCCTGCACTTCATTCTCTTCTGGATTATCGTTGTGCTGGCCATCTGGCTAATGCTGATGGCGTGGCTCAAGCCGAATTATCGCCTGCCCTTTATCAGTAACTGGATTCGCTAACAATACAGCGCAGATCTTCATATGGGTGCCTATTCTGCACGATAAGACGTTCTTAATTCTGATCTGACAAGCCTTCAGGACAGCGTTTGTCAGATCAGAGAGAAACCCCCCTCGTTTTTTTCAAGCGAGATCACTTTGTCCGCCCACGGTAGAGTAAACCCAGGGTCAGGCCAAAGACCAGGTGACGAAGCACATTCTGCCAGAACGCGGTCCAGTTCGCCAGTGGGGGAAGCTGGCCGCTTTTAATCATGGGATGATAGCGGTCCGCGATGGGCGTGAGCGGCCAGACGGCGGCGATAAATACCCCACCAAAGATCGTCCCTTTCAACCAGTTCGGACCCGGCAGAAAGCGTTTGACAAGAGCCGCGTAGACCTCAGCCAGCATGACCCCATTCAGGAAGTGCAACCCCCAGGCCAGCGCGGTAACCTTGCCCGACGCCTTGCCAGTACCGTTGAGTATCCCCTCAATAAAGGTCACGTCGTTGAAGTGGTTATCGGTGATATATTTGTCGGTCTCCATCGCCACGCTATACGCTGCGGTTGCGGCCAGGCTAGCGGCTGCGGCGCGTCCAGGTCGCCAATTTCTGGCGAGCAGGTGTTGTAAGATATTTGGCATACATGTATGTCCTTTATGCTGGATTTTTGTGGATCGTTGCTATAAGTATACGCGATGGCCGGGCGACCTTCGTAACATATCGATACACAATTTTATGGGAAAGTGATCGCTTAACATGGATGCAGAGCAGTCTCAATCTGCGCTCGATGATGCTTTTTTAGTCGAAGTTATTAGAGAGCGCTATCATGCCCAGGCCCTTGCCCTCCAGCAGCTACCCAGCGGTACAGGAAAGTATATCTATCAGGTGGATCTAGCGACAGGGGCGCGTTGGATACTGCGCGTGGTAGAAGATGCCAGCAAGGACACGTTGGTTGAGTTGGGTCGCCTGCTCATGTTCTTCGAGCAGAACAACTATGCCGCCGAACGAATTATTGTAACAAGCGAGCAAGAGGCACTGAGTAGCGCTGGCAACTGGCATTTCTGCATGACCACCTTTCTCGCTGGCACACCCCTGGACGCATCCCCTGCAGCTCTGAGGCTGCTTGGAGCAAGCCTGGGGCAACTTCACGCGCTCAAGCCGCTACTCACCTCCACGCCTCCGCAGGCAGGTATGCTACCAGCAGGGGAACTCGCCTTCGCGCAACGACAATTGATAGCCATTGCTCCTCTTGTACCAGGCCAATATAGGCAGCAATACGAGTATCTGGAAACGGCTTTATCATCTATCGTTCACGGTACAGACTTGCCAACCACCCTGATCCACAACGATTGCCATCCCTGGAACGCTCTTCTGACTGCGCCTGACAAGGTAACTCTTTTTGATTGGGAAGGAGCTGGCATGGGCCCCGCCGTCCTTGATATCGGTTTCCTGCTAGCCAACTGCGACAGAAAAGCGCCCTGGGAGCCACTAGCACGCGCCCCCTTTCATCCAGATGAAGAGCGCCTGCGATCTGTGGTTGAGGGATATGCCCAATACCATCAACTGAGCACGCGCGAACTTGATTACCTGCCACACGCCATACGTTTTCGCTCGCTGGTCTTTGGAGCCTGTAACTTTGCGGAGGCTATCGCACGGCACGAGCCTGCTGAATTCTCCCGCTGGTGGTGGACGCGTTATAGCATAGCTGACGAGATTGCAGCAACGGCACGTCGGTACTTTGAACAATAGCAACTATACAAGGAGGTACCCCATGCACCTATCCAAACAAGAACTCCGTGCAGATGTTCTGCAACTGGCTCAATTGCTAGTCGAGGCGCATCCCGACCCTTATTCAGCCATCGGTGGACCCGTGGCTTTTCGCCGCAAAGTGGCCGAGATCCTGGAGGCGCTACCGGAAGAGGGTTTGACGGATCTGCAATTGTTGCGCCGCCTGCGTCCCCTGGTGGCCTCACTGCATCTGCCGGTAAGCTCTGCGCCAGGCTTACGCGGCGGTTGCTGGGATAGCGTATTGCATAGATAAATTATCGCATGCGAACGCATCAGAGATCAAGGGGGAGATATGGGTGATGCATTTGGAGTTGGCATTGATGTATTGTATCATACTAGTATGTTTCACCCCGCGGGTCTCAATCGTTGCCAGGTAGGAAAAACACTATATATCCCCGGCAAGCAGCCAGGGGATAGAAACTGCTATGCAAGCAGAGTTTCCACGAAAAAAAGAGGGGTGAAAGTGAGGAGTCAACGTGATCAGATGTAGTCACTGTGGCAAATTAGTCCCGGCGGGCGCGACAAGTTGCCAGAGCTGTGGAATGCCGCTGACCGCCGCGAGTGGTGGCGCGGGCATGGTGGGTACGGGACAGACCGAACAGCAGGAGTTACCAGCGTGGCTTGAATCGCTGCGAGGACATGAGCGGCCCGTTGCCAGTAAATCAGAAGCGCAGCCTTTCACAATGGACGAGCTGGTAGATGAGAACTCGATGCCGAACTGGATGCGTCAGGACCAGTCGAAGCTGGCCGAAACCGGCAGCTCAGACGCGTTTCCCGCCGTTCCTTCCGCCGCCAATCAGATGCCCGGCACCAATTTAGAGGCCAGTTCGCTCATCGATAAGCAGTCGCTGCCAGAATGGATGCGCGAGTCCCAGGAAAACGGCCAGTCAACACCGGCGGGTCAGGGCTTTTCCGCCAACAGCCTGATCCAGCAGGATGCGCTACCGGCCTGGATGAAGAATTTAGCCTCCACGACGGAACCACCAACCTTGACGCCGCCAGCAGCGGAGAACTATGGCCTGCCCGCGACTCCATC
>CAXUEY010000068.1:0-31132 GCA_964250225.1 uncultured Ktedonobacteraceae bacterium
TGGTTCCACTTCCTGTCCTCTCTTCTCCACCTTACGGGGTGGGGGCCCGCCCCCCCCTGGCCTGTGCTTGGGGTGTTGGGGTACTGCGTAGGTACTAATCAGGGCGCACATTGTCCGCTTTGCATGTTAAACTTGGATCACTATCAAATGACATGTAAAGGAAAACATACATGGATAAAGCTACTTTTCTTGAGACATTGCATACAGCGCGCTCAGAATGGGAGGCGCTGTTGGCCGAAGTTGGTGAGTTGCGTATGCTCGAAGCGGGCGCGACCGGCGCATGGTCGGTTAAAGATGTGATCGCGCATGTGATGTGGGGTGAGCGCGAGATGATCGGCGTGTGTGAAGCCCACGCGCTGGTCGGTTCGGATCTCTGGGAGATGACCGACGATGAGCGCAATCCGATCATGGTCTCCTGGTATCGCGAAACCCCTGTGCAGGACGTGCTGGCCGAGGAGCGTCGGATTTATACCCATCTGCTGGCCGCTCTGCAAACGCTGTCTGATGAGGACTTCAACGATCCCCGGCGTTTTCGCGAGATGCCGCTTGACTGGTTGCCCTGGCAAGTTATTGCGGGCTGCGCGTTTGAGCATTACCGCGATCATATACCGGCGATACGCGCCTGGTCGGATGCGAAATAGGCGGACTTTTTCGCTGGAAGGATGCCCCGATGTGCCTGAAGCGGGATCTGCCAGCGAGCTTGCGCTTGTTGTAAGGTGTTCGAGAGTGGTATGATGCGGGTGTATCAATATTGTCGTGTTTTCTGAAAGGCTTGTTATCGTGTCCACTGCTCTTGAAAATGTTCGCTCTATTGCTTCTGAAGAGACCTACACTTTGCGCCATCGTATTCTGCGCCCTACCCAGTCGCTCGCTGAGTGCGCGTATCCAGAAGATCACGCTGAGCACACTTATCATGCCGGTTATTATCGCGATCAGCAATTGCTCGGTATCGGAACAATTTTTCGTGAAGCTCGTCCTGCATCCACGTTGCCGACGATCTGGCGTATTCGCGGCATGGCGGTTTCAAAAGAGGCGCAGGGCCAGGGTATTGGCGGCCAGGTGCTGCGTGCTCTGCTGGCGTATGCGGCGTCGCAAAGCGTGCCCGCTGAAGTCTGGTGCAATGGTCGCGCTGGTGTGCAGGGCTTTTACGAGCGTTTTGGTTTTCAGCGCGAAGGGGATGTCTTTGAGGTACCACCTATAGGTCCACATGTTCTCATGAGCAGAATTTTGCGCGAAGATGAGTTTCCCGTGAGTTAGCGCATGTGCCAACCGCAGTCGAGGCTACCGGGCTATTTGAACGCGTGGCACCAGGTACCTATTGAAATGGCTGAGCAGGACTATAGAAGGCTGTGTTAGAATAGAGATAAGAACCAATCATTCAAAGTGAGTATACGCAGTGAGTACGCACCAGCCGCCAAAACCAAGCCTGGCCAGTTTGCTCTGGGACACGTTGCGCCTGAGCGTGCGTTTATTCTGGAAAAGCACGACCAACCCTGTGCGCCCTATGCTCCAGCGCCAGCAGGCTCTGGCTGTGCTCGGTCTGCCACCCACCGCGACTCCCCAGCAGATTAAGCAGCGCTACCGCCGACTGGCGAAGAAGCATCACCCCGACATGGGTGGCGATCCGCAACAGATGCAGCGTCTTGTCGCCGCCTATGAGTTTTTGATGAAAAATCCCTAGCCCGTAATCAATCTTACTTGGCTTCCCCCAATGCATTTATGGCAGGCTGGCCCCACATTTGCTACAAAAGCGTTTGCCTGGGCGAACTGGCGTGCCGCACTGGTCGCAGAAAAACGTCTCGTCTTTCTGCGGCGGTGCGTAACTTGAGGTTGTTGATGGCGGCGATGAAGCTTGCCAACCTTGCGACGCTGGCGGTGGCGATGAGGACTGCCAGCCTTGCGAAGATGATGGTGCCTGCGCGGACGACGGGGACGCATTGGGCGCGCCGCTCGATCCAGATGCGCCTGGCTGATTTTGCGCTGGTGGCTGCGTTTGCAGGGTATCCTGGATGGTGCGCGCGGCTTTGAGCACGGTGCCCCCAATTGCTCCGGCAATCTTCAGCCCTTTGGCGATATCTTCCATATTGCTTTTCACGCGCTGTGGAGGTGGCATAAACGTGGATTCCGCGACCTTCTCGTAGTAGTCCCTGCCGATCTGCACGCCAGAGGCCTGCACCTGCCCGCGTTCTTCTTCCCCGTCGTCAAAATGGAGCAGCACCACATCGTCCTGCGAGCTATAGCGGCCCTCGCGGCGTGTCTCTGGTGCCTCCATCGTGGTCTGTTCGCCTGATGCCAGCGACCTGGCTGCGTGCATGATGCGGCTCTTCTCCTGCGTAATCAGCGCGAAGCGTCCATTGGCGTAGATGATCAGGCGATGCAGTTTGGCGGTAAAGTAGTCCAGCCCAAGCCCTGACCGCTGCATGCATTCATATTGACCAGTTAATGATTTCATCACAGCTTCCCTTTTTTGAACACGCTTGATCGGAGTAGTTATTTCTATCATACATTATACATGGTTGGAGGAGTATTCTTCAGCGGGCAGGCTGGTGCTAAAATCCCTCGGAATGCCGGTCAGTTCACGCGCCTTCTCCATCTCGTGCTGACCCTCTGACGCTCGCCCATTGCTGAGCAGATAGCGAGCCAGTTGATAGTGAGCCTGCGCCCTGGTCACGCGGCGGTCAGTGTGCTGGAGCGTCTCCACCGCTTGACGGAAAGCCTGCTCTATGGCCGGATCACCTGGATTTTGTGTCTCTAGAATCTCTCCCAGCTTGATAAACGCTTCTGCCTGGCGCACTTTATAACTGAGCTTGCCCGCGTGCATAGCCAGGTGGATATGTTCCAGGGCCGCGGCAGAATTGCGTGCCTGGTTCTCCAGGTTTGCCAGGTAACAGGCGGCGGCGGAAACAACATTCGCGCGCTCCGGGAGATGGTGTGTGCGCTGCCCAGGCGTAGGCTGAAAAGCTTCCTCAATCATAGGTTGCCATGTTTCCAGCAGCGCGCGCAGCCGCGCTTGGGCCTGTTCGGTCTCACCCTGCGCCTGTTGGATCTGCGCCATCTGGCACTCCAGCAGGGCCGCGTTCAGGGTATCCGCGATAGAATTGTAGAGCGTGTGGGCATCTTCAGCGTGTCGCCAGGCTTTATGCAACCAGTGCCGGGTTGTCTGCTGACCCTCTGCCTCGTTATCAACCTGTGTAAAAGCGCGCTGGCTCTTGCGATAGTAGACCAGGGCCAGACCCCAATGGGCCTCGGCTATATAGCGCAACTGCGTCGAGACATCCATCGTCGCCAGCGCTTCCTGATAATACTCGCGGGCTGCATCAAACTGGCTGAGTTCGTGGGTGGCCGCCGCCAGGTGCAGGCGCAGGCGTACCACTTCTAGCTGATACTCTGGGGCAATCGAAGCAGGCAGGATCGCTAGAGCCGCGTGAAAATCGCGTTGCGCGCTTGAAAACTTGCGCTGCTCAAAACAGACCTGCCCGCGCAACGCTAAGGTCCGCCAGCGCAGAAACATTGGTAATTGCGCCGGGTTGAGCTCCTGAAAGTAGTCCAGCGCCTGTTCTAACTGGTTGCGGGCCAGCAGACGTTGGATCTCAGCATATTTTTCTTCGTAGTCGCGATAGAGATTCGCCTCAGTCTCGGACTCGCGATGCTGGCGCGCCAGGGCCAACAGCTCATCCAGCGGCAACTGTAACCGTTGCGCCAGGTAGTGCAGGCTCTCTCGCGATGGATCAACACGATTGCGCTCGATTTGTGAAATCAGGCTCGTACTGTATGTCGTGCCGGCCACATCGGCGAGTGAGAGATGGAGATCCTGTCGTGCAGCTCGCAGCCTCCCACCAAGCGTATCAGGGGCGACTCGTTTTGAAGGTCGTGGCATAGCTTTTTGTCTTCCTTGCACAGTGCAATATAGATATAAAATCAGATATCATATATATAAGACGGTTTTGCATCGAAAAAGTTTCGCCACACATGCGTCCAGGATGATCTGCGTTGAAGAGGGCGTGCAGGGATGGCCAGTTTGAGAGCTGAGGGAAGCCCCACCAGGAGAGGAGCAGAGGGGTGGTGGTGTTTAGGTTTTTGGCTGGGGTCAACGGACTTACCCAAGTCCTGTCACAAAACTCATTCCTAACCAGCGACTCAGCTAACACATCCATCGCAACGCACGAGGCGATGGGTGCGGATGGTGCAAACGCGATGGTAGAGATAGATCTCGATCAAGCGTGTTTACTGGGCCTGGGGAGCCGGTGTAGCGAACCAAGCATCAGCCTGAGCGTTATCAACGTTGCTCTGTTGCCCACAGACGTTACAGCGCGCAATCGATTTCTTGGTGACGGGGATAATGGGAATGAAGAAGGCCGTGAACCAGCGGCGTGCCCGTACAATGGTGTGCGGGGTTATACGCTGACATTTGGGGCAAGCATAATCCATTTTGCCCATGACTTTGTTGCGGGACCGGTAACCCATGATGATCAAAGGGACACCTCCAAAATGTATTGATGAATCCGCATTATATCAGGGTTTAGAGATTTTACAAGCCCTTATAGAGCTGCTCATCCGTTTATATGAAATATTCCGCGCTTTCTTCCTTCACCCTGATTGGAACCGAGGTGCGCAGGTAGGTCTGGGAAATCTTGATCTCGATGGCCAGGCTCGCCAGGTGCATAGTCTGGCCGGGTCCATAAATATGGAAATCCCCTCACGAAATCATGACACCGGTCGCTCTTTCACCGCGCTGGCGTGCGCGGGAAACCCCTCGAACTCGGCCAGCGTTTGCACGGCTGCGCTGATGGCGGGGTAGCCCTCGGCGCTGACGTAAGCGATGCCAGTGCGTTTGAGGAAATCGTGGACGGAGGTGCAGGAGAAGGTGTGGGCGAAGCCGCCGGTGGGCAGGATGGCATTGGTGCCGACGGCGTAGTTGCCCGCGCTAAACGGCGTGTAGGGCCCGATGAGGACCTCGCCGGCGTTTTTGAGGCGCGGCAGGATGGCGAATGGCTCGCGTGTCTGGACCTCCAGATGTTCCGGCGCGTATTCGTTAGTGAAGGCGATGGCCTCGTCCATGCTCGCGGTGAGTACAATGCCGCCTGTACCGCTAGACCCCTCCAGACCGGCGCGCACAAAGGTCTGGCGCGGGTAGGGCAGGTCGGGCAGCGCGTCGATTTTAGCGGGCAGGAGTTGCAGGACGGCCTCGGCAATCGCGCGACTGGGCGTGACCAGCAGGGCCGAAGAATCGGGGCCGTGCTCTTGCTCGATGAGCAGGTCGCGGGCCAGCAGTTCAGGGTCGGCGCTTTCGTCGGCCAGGATGATCGATTCGCTTGGTCCAGCTGGCAGACCTACGTCGATGGTGCCGTGGAGGATGCGTTTGGCTGCCGCGACGTAGCCGCTGCCGGGTCCGGTGATTTTATGGACGCGCGCGATGCTGGTGGTGCCATAGGCCAGGGCCGCGAGGGCTTGCGCGCCCCCCACGCGATAGATCTCATGTACACCGCACAGGTCAGCCGCGACCAGCGAGGCGGCATCCACCGAGCCATCGGGCGCGGGCGGTGTGCAGACGACGATACGCGGCACACCTGCGATACTGGCGGGTGCTGCCAGCATGTACATGACCGAGGGGAACGCGCCTTTGCTGCGCGGCACGTAGAGTCCCACCGAGGTGATGGGCGTGACCTTTTCACCTGCGACAACGCCGGGCGCGACCTCGGTGAACCACTGCTCGTGCGGCATCTGATGCTGGTGGAAGGCGCGCACGTTGGCGATGGCGTATTCTAACGCGGCTCGTACACGCGGATCAAGTTTGGTGTGCGCCTCCTCGATCTCTGCTCGGCTCACACGTAGTCTGGCAGGATCAAGCTGCACGCGGTCAAATCTGGCGGTGAAGTCTAGCAACGCCTCGTCGCCACGCTCGCGTACAGCCGCCACCAGCGGGCGTACATACTCAATCAGCTCGTCGATCTGCACCTCGGCGCGGCGCAGCAAACGTCGGCGCTGGATCGCGTCTAACGTTGCAAGTTTGTAGAAATGGATCATTTTATGATACCAGCCCCTTCTTCTTCATCTGATTCATATCGTACTCAACAGGCCTCAGTGGACTGACACCCGCTTCGGCACAGGCGTGTCCCATCGTGGTAAAGCCCATCATCAGGCCCGCGACCTGCTCTGCTCGTTGTGGGGAGACCAGCAGGTGCAGGCATTCTTGCGCCTGTTCGAGCGTCTGGTGGTCCGGTGTGGCGTGACCGCGCAGGATGGCCTCGTGCGGCATGATCTCGTTATAGGGAACGAGTAGCGTGGTAGCCAGCAGCATCAACCAGTAGCCGACCTGGCTGGCCTCCAGGATGGTATCAGCTTGTCGTCCGCTATGCACGTGCGTGCCAGCCTGCACATCCGCCAGTTCTTGTAGCTCGTCAGCGAGGCGCGCGACCAGATACTCGTTACTCCGCTCTTGCAGCAAACGCGAGGTGTTGGACTCTTCGCTCAAATCGTGGTCGCGTAGATATGTGTAGGCCGCGTACAACTGGCGCATATCCATCTCCAGGCTGGCTCGTTCCTGCTCTGAAACAGGTGTGCCAGCTGCTTCAACGTAGACTTGCGCTGGATCGAAGGCGCGTTCCTCGACCGTTTGGTAAGTCCCGTCCTCCAGCAATTGCCGATAATAGCAGGTGCGATGACCGGTGTGGCAGGCGCCCGCGCCGTGTTGCGTGACTTTCAGGAGCAGACTGTTCTCTTCGCAATTGACGTAGATGCCGCGCACTTCCTGCCCATTGCCGGACTGCTCGCCCTTGCGCCAGATGGTCTGGCGCGAGCGGCTGAAGAAGTGGGTATAGCCCGTCGAACGGGTCAGGCGCAGTGCCTCCTCGTTCATAAAGGCCACCATCAAGACCTGTCCGCTCTGCTCGTCCTGAATGACGGCGGGAATGAGTCCCTGCTGATCGAAACTTAGCATGGTCGCACAGTCACTCCTTTACGTTGTAGATACTCTTTGACATCCCGAATCCGCAATTGTCCGAAGTGGAAGATCGAGGCAGCCAGCACTGCATCTGCACCACCTTCAGTCACACCCGCGTAGATATCCTCCAATGTCCCCACGCCACCAGAGGCGATGACCGGCACGGTTACTGCGTCGGCGATCATACGCGTGAGACGCAAGTCGTAGCCCTGTTGCGTGCCGTCGTTGTCCATGCTGGTCAGCAGGATCTCGCCCGCGCCCAGTTCCACGCCGCGCACAGCCCAATCGCGCACATCCAGCTTTGTGGGGGTGCGCCCGCCGTGGATGTAGACCTCGTAGCCGCTGGGCATGGCGGGATTGTGCCGCGCGTCGATGGCCAGCACGATGCATTGCGCGCCGAACTGCTCGGCCCCCATGCGTAGCAGATCGGGACGCTGCACCGCCGCCGTGTTCAGCGAAGTCTTGTCGGCTCCCGCGCCCAATGTGGCCCGGATGTCCTCGATGCTGCGCAGACCACCGCCCACGGTCACGGGGATAAAGACCTGCTCAGCCGTGCGCCTCACCACGTCGAGCATGGTGCGGCGCTGCTCGTATGAAGCAGTGATGTCCAGGAAGACTAGTTCGTCGGCGCCCTCCGCGTTATAGTGCGCGGCCAGTTCCACGGGATCGCCCGCGTCGCGCAGGTTCACAAAGCTGATCCCCTTGACCACGCGCCCGGCTTTTACATCCAGGCAGGGAATGATGCGGCGTGTTAACATGCGTTGGCACTCCTCGCTGCTTCCGCCACTTCACGCTCAATCCTGGCAATCTGCTCCTCAGTACTGCTCACGTCCTCTGATACGTTGCCGTCTCTACTTGTGAGGAGGGTATCTGTCTTATCGTGCTCAAATGCGTGTCTGGCTGCTTCATACGTAGCCAGATCTTTGTATCCCAGTTCTATGAGAATGATCGCGGTGCGCAGGTCGATCTCGCCGGTGTAGAGCGCTTTGCCGATAATCGCGCCTTCGCAGCCCATTCTATCCAGCCGTTGCAGGTCGTCCAGCGAGCGAATGCCGCCCGACGCGATCACCCCGACCTCGGTACGTGCGCGTAGCAAGGTGGTGAGCAACTCGCCCAGGGCCGCGAAATTGGGGCCGCGCAGTGTGCCATCGCGGGCAATATCTGTGTACACAAAGCGCCGCGCGCCCAGCTCACTCAGTTCCAGTGCCAGGTCGATGGCCTTCACACGCGACGTTTCCTGCCAGCCCTTGATAGCGACAAAACCGTCGCGCGCGTCCAGCCCAACGGTAATCTGCCGGTCCCAGCGTTGCAGCGCCTGCGTGAGCAACTCACGATCAGTCAGCGCCGTTGTCCCCAGTACCACATGTTTTACGCCTATATTCACCAGGTGTTCGATCTGTTCTAACGTGCGAATGCCGCCGCCGGTCTGGATGAGCATCTGCGTTTCACTGGCGATGCGCGCGATCAGGTTATCGTTAACTGGATGGCCAGCCGCTGCGCCGTCCAGATCGACGATGTGCAGCCAGCACGCTCGCGCCTCCAGCCAGCGGCGCGCGACCTCCAGTGGGTCGGCGCTATAGGTTGTTGCCTGGCTGTAATCGCCCTGGTAGAGGCGGACGCATTGCCCGTCTTTGATATCAATTGCCGGAAGAATAATCATTGCTTTACCCACTTGACGAAATTTGTAAGGAGTTGCAGACCTGCCTGGCCGCTTTTCTCCGGGTGAAACTGCGTGCCCCAGACGCGTTCGGTGACGATCACGCTGCAATAGGGCGAGCCGTAATCGGTGGTTGCGGCCACGCCGGTCTGCTCGCGCGGCTCGACATAATACGAGTGCGCGAAATAGAAGTAGCTCTGCTCCGGGATCTGGGCGAAGATGGGCAGATCCTCCACGTGAGGTGTGACCTGATTCCAGCCCATATGCGGGATTTTGGGACCGTGTGGAATGCGCCGCACCTCGCCGCGAAAGAGCCGCAGCCCGTCCACTTCGCCCTCGGCGTGATGATCGGCCAGCAATTGCATGCCCAGGCAGATGCCCAGAAACGGCTTGCCCGCGTCAGTTGCCCGGCGAATCGCTTCGTCCAGACCTTTCGCGCTCATCTGTGCCATCGCCGCTCCTGCTGAGCCAACGCCTGGCAGCACGATAGCCTGCGCCTCGGTCAGTAGCGTTGGGTCGTCGCTCACACGGACACGTGCTCCCACGTGTTCCAGGGCGCGCGCGATGCTCTGCATATTGCCCGCGCCATAATCTACAATCACGATCATAACATATCCTCCCAGGCTGCCGGCCCTGCGTTACCCAATTGTACCGCCTGAGCGAGTCCCAGCCAGCCAATTGCTGGTGCCCTCTTCTGCGTATCGAACAGGTTCACCGTCAATAACGGACAGCACATCAGGGCCAGATTCAAGCTTTCCTGCCAGTCCTCTGGTAACGCCCCTTGCTCTTTCAACCAGGCCAGCAGCGGCTTGAGCAGCGCCTCTCGTTTCACCTGAAGCAAGGCCTGCCGGATGGGTGTCAGGCGGTAGTTGTGCTCAACGATGATGCGCTCGCCCTCGCGCTTCACCGAGAGCCGCAAGTCGCGCGCGATCTCCTGCGGGAAGTACATCCACATCGCGAAAACATTGTGGTAGAGTGGCTTCACAATGTCCAGCAGCGGAGCGTGCCGACCTGCGAATGCCGGATCGAAATACAGGTAATGCACAATGGTATGCTCTTGGGCATTCCCCACTACCAGATGTCGTCTATCAGCGTGTTCTTGTGCATCTTTATCTACCGAACGTTGGCTAGCAGCCTCATCTTGAGCATTTCCTATCATTTCGAGAAACACGTTCCCGAAATGGGCATCGCCATGCCCAATGATGGTCGCAGCAGCCCGCGCGGGATCGAGGACGCGTTTGGCCTGCTGCACCAACTCGCCCAGCGTGCGCGTCTGCTCCACGCCGTTAATGATCCAGGGTGCCTGCAAGATCTGCTCAAACGCGAGCGTTCCCGTCGTTTCCGGCTCAGGTAGCGGGATCGCCTGGTTGACATAAAATTCGTGAAAGCGCGCGTGCAGACGGTGCCAGAAAAGCTGGTGAATGGGCGCGGCGTTTGTATCCTGCGCTGTTTGGAAGGTGTGCGCGTAGATCTGCAAGAGACGTTGGCACTCTGCGCGTTCGGCCTCGATGAGCGTGGCGGCGCTGATGTTTGTGGGGAGCGGCTGCTGTGTCTCGGCGGCGCGCATCAGGTCGAACATCGTCGGCCATTGCACGAGAGGGTAGATCACCATCTGGCGCTCTTTCTCGTGGAGCAGACGTAGCGGGCGCACGACATGGTAGCCCGCCTGGTCGAGCAGTTGCGCGTGGTAATACTCGTTGAGCACGCCATGTTCTTCGACGTGAGTTTTAAAGAAATATTCTGTCTGCTCGCTGGTAAAAAAACCATTGAACGAATTGAGTGAGACGGCTCTGGGGGTCAGGCGCACATTGGTGACGGCGAGGTCCATGTGGTGCGCGAACCAGAAGTGCAGCAGTTTCTCCGCGACCTCGCGCCGCTCAAATTGCAGCTTCTGGATGCTCGTCAGGTTCTCGATCTGCTCCAGCAGCGCAGGCAGGCAGGTCATATCCTCGATCACAAAGTCTGGCTGGCTTTTGAGCAGGAGCGCGCGGGCTTCGGGCGAACGCGCGCCGGTTAGCACAGCCACGGTCAGGCCGCCAGCAGCTTGAGCACTCAGGATATCGCTGGTTGAGTCGCCCACCGCGATGAAGGGGATACCCAGCGGCTGCTGGATCGTGCTGAGTGTGATGTCCAGCGCTCGTGCGCGGTCTACGGCTGCCTGGAACTGGAAGGGATGTGGCTTACCAAGCGTCGTCTGCACGCCCGTTTTGCGCAAGGCAGCCTCGCCCCAGACCACCACATCGTAGGTTGCGAGATGCTCGTCATCGAAATAGCGCAACAGGTCGGACTTTGCCAGCGGTTGCGCGGCCTCCTGCTTCACGCGTCCACTGGCGATACCGAGCGTGTAACCAGCCTCCCGCAGCTTCTCAAGGGTTGCGCGGGTCTGTGCCACAGGCAGCAGTGGTTCCTCGAAGAAGATACAACCTGGTTTGCCGCTTTGCGCGGGTGCGTGTCCATACTCCTCGTTGTAGAGCGCGTCGCCCAGCAGCCATTCTTGAAAAAGGTCGCGACAGAAGCGCCAGAAGGGTTTGTGGCGCGAAAAAACGCCCGCGATGGGATAGCCAAGCATCTCACTGGCATAGGCGTCCACACACTCAAAGAGTGCCAGGCCGGTTGAGCCATGAAAGACGGGCAGGTCGAAGGGATGCTGCCGGTGCCACTCAGCGTGCAATTGTGGAAGATTCCAGTGCAGTGCCAGGTCGCTAGCCGCGATGTATGTGCGCAGAGAGGCCAGCCAGGATGCGTCCCACGGCTCAAATGGCTGTAGCGCCGCGCCCTGATCTGGCAGGCGGGATAGTAGCGCGATCAGGTGCAGGCAGACGACGGCGTAGCACGTATCCCAGTTGGAATTGAGCGCGCGTGCCTTGAAGCTCAGGATCAGCCATTCAGGGAAGGTCGCCCGGCTGAAGACACGGCTCTCCTCGGCATTGGGGGCTGGCTGATAGGTGACAGCACCAGACATACGCCAGTAGTGCGGACTAAAGAGCAGCTCGTGCAGGGTCAGCCCGGCACAGTCCCAATAGGCCTCTTCGCTGGTGACCACGCCATCCAGGTCAAAAATAAGCAGACTTTTCAGTTTTGCGGGAGATTCGCGTGTATCATTCAGCATCGTTTATTTCTGTCATTCCTGCTATTTGCCATGATGTACTTCTTCTCATAAAAAGAGTGCAGGGCATTTTCTGTACTCTCATGTTTTAACTCAATCTCTCTAAGCGTTCGCGTAACGCGCGCACTGTGAGGGACTCTTCTTTGAAGCGCAACGTCAGCGGGGTGATATTCACATCTGTGGCCCCGGCTTTACGCAGAAGCGCGACGATTTCCAGCAGCCTGGAGGCCTCCTCGCCTTTGAGACCGATCACGCCTGAGAGCGTGTACCAGCCGCGTGTGTCTGGCTCACGGCTGTCCGACTCAACGCTGGTGACTCGTAGTTCCACGTCAATTTGCAGATTTTGCAAACGCTGGTTGAGCTGCTGCACCTCTTGCGCGAGCGTCTCAGGGTGCGCGCTGACCAGTGAGGCGGTGAGCAGCGAACGGTTGCGCGCCTGCATGCGAGCCTCGATCAACTCAAGCATCATCTCGGCCTGACGTAGCGCTCGCGTGTTCTCACGCAAGAGGCCAGCATTCGCAATCAAGCAGGCCTGCGACTGTAAGACAGTGCCGTCGCTGAGAAGTTTCAGATGGTTCTCGCGCAAAGTCGTACCCGTCTCGGTCAGATCGACGATCAAATCGGCGGTATCTGTGAGCGGTGCGGCCTCCAGCGCGCCATGAGGTGAGACCAGCTTGCAGGAAGTGATCCCGTGCTGACGCAGAAAATGTCCGGTCAGGATGGGATATTTGGTGGCGATGCGCAAGCTCCGGCGTTTGTGCGCCTGGTAGTAGCCGGCCAGGTGCCAGAGGTCGGCCATGTTGCTGACATCGATCCATGTTTCAGGCACCGCCACGACCAACCGACAATGCCCATACTCCAGGTCGCGTTTGAGCACGATCAAACCCTCGTGCTCACGCTCCTCTTCCTGCTCGTCATGCCCGTAGCCACGATGTTCGGCTAGAATATCGTAGCCGGTAATGCCGAATGTCGCGTCGCCATCCTGCACCAGCGCCGGAATATCCGTCGCACGCTGGAAAACTACTTCTAGCTCCGGCATACTGCTGATGCGCGCCAGATATTGTCTGGGATTTTTGCGATTGACCTTCATGCCGCATTCCGCCAGGAAAGCCGAGGTCGCGGCCTCCAGCGCGCCCTTGCCACAGAGTGCCAGGCGTATCTCAGGTTCTGCCGACATGCTTACTCTCTTCCTAAATATTCATCCTATGTACTTCTAAAGGATATTTGTCATAGAACACGCGATAATGCATGTTGGGCTTGTATATACTGTACAAGCTCCGCGCAATCGAGCTGGCGTTCTTCGCTGTGGAGCAGATCGCGTAGGGTGACAGTTCCGGCGCGTCGCTCGTTCTCGCCCACGATGGCGGCCAGCGTAACATGCTGTTTAGCTGCCAGCTTGAGGGCTGCGCCCACACCATGCCCCGTCACCTCCAGTTCGGCGGACTGGCCTCCTGCGCGCAGTTCGCGGGCGATGTGCAGCGCGTAGGGCAGGTCTTGTTGACTGACGGGAATGACCAGCACGCGGGCTTTGTGAGAGGGCGCTTCAGGCGCGAGCAGAGCTTGCAGACGTTCCAGGCCGAAGGCAAAACCACAGGCGCGAACGTCCTGAGAGCCACCAATAGCGCGTACTAGCGCATCGTAGCGTCCACCACCGCAGATCTGTGTCTCAAAGCCGTCGGATTCTTGCGCGTGGATCTCGAAGATCAGGCCGGTATAGTAGCTTACGCCGCGGCCCAGAGCCAGGTTCAGGTGGATCTGCTCGCGTGGAACGCCGCACTGCTCGATAATCTCCGCCAGTTGTTCCAGTTCGTGCAGCGGCTGCTCGTCCAGTTCGTAACGCGCCAGCAAATCGCGCACATGTGCAAAGACCGTTGGCGGTGAGCCGGCAACCGCGTGCAGTTCGCGCAGAAAATCCAGGGCATACAGGATGAGCCGTCGTTGTTCGCCCCGGCCCATTTTCCAGGTGAAGCGTTCAATGATCTCCTGGCGATCCCCATCGTTGGTGAACGCAATGCTCAGGCCGTTGAGTAGCGAGGCCAGATAGCGTTGTTCGCCGTTGGCCGGGGAAACGTGAGAGGAGGGTCGATCCTCGTCGCCATCGGGATACAGCGTCTCCAGACGTGTGCGCGCGCGTTGTTCGCCTTCGGGAGAGCGACTGATCTGCTCCATCAGGCTGAGCAGCAGGTAGGCCGCGTGATCATCCAGGTGCAGGCGATTGATAAAGTTGCTGGCCACGCCGATATGTCCCAGTTCGAGGCGATACGCGCCGATGCCCAGTTCACGCAGAACATCGCAGGCCAGTTGCAGGATCTCCGCGTCGGCGCAGACCGGCTGGCCGCCAAAGAGCTCGATGCCTAGCTGGGTATGCTGGCGATAGCGTCCCCGGCCCGGCGTCTCGTAGCGAAAGACCGGCCCGGCGTACTGAAAACGCTGGGGTAGCGGCTGTTGCTGATACTGATCGAGGTAGAGGCGACAGATCGAGGCCGTATATTCCGGGCGCAGGCAATGCTCGCGGTTATGCAGGCGAAACGTATAGAGGTTCTGCCACAGTTCCTGACGGAAGCTCGACAGAAAGAGATCGTTGCGTTCCAGGACCGGTACCTCGACAGCCGAGTAGCCAGCCTGGGAGAGAAAGTCGTGCAGGCGTCCACTGATCTGGCGTTGCTGCTGATAGGCTTCAGGGAGCAGGTCGCGCATCCCGCGCAACCGCTCAATGCGCTTTGTCATAAGTCCTCAATCACTGCCTGCGCCCTTGCATCTAGCACACCTCGTCGTGGCAACATACATCTGCCCCCTTAGGATAGCAGTCGTTTTGCGCTACGTCAAGCTTAGAGAGACATTTTTGCTGTTGTCCCACGTTTGAGTGGGCTGTTATGCGCTGCCTCACTCTGAACGCGATTACATTTGGATGCATCGGCATAATGGTGAGTAGGGACACATTTTGTACGATGCATCCTTCCGGGCAAGCGTTGTGTGAGCCTGGGAGTGAGCTGGTGCTTTCGCCATCCAGCGAGAGAACAGATCGCACCCGCAAAATGCGTGACTATCTCGCCCTGCCCACGGTTGAAGAATATCTACTGGTGGACTCAAGAGCGTATCGAGTGGAGATGTACCGCAGGGAGGGGCAAAAATGGGTCTACTACGTTTTTGGGTTTGAGGACGAATTAGAGCTTGTCAGCATTGATCTGCGTTTCCCTGTGGCGGCAGCATACACAAAAATTCAACTCGCTCCAGAAGATATGGAGGATGAGGCAGACTAATCCCGCGCGATCCTCTATGCAAACTATCCAACTCCACTGACAATCCTCCGTGTTTTATAGGCGTAACGCTAGCGAGCACAGGCATATATTTGTGAGAGAGCGTACTTTTTGTGCAACTTGCATAAAAGGATTGCTCTTTTTTTTGATGGATTGGCCGTATGCTTCACCCCCCTTGATAATCTACACTGAGGACAATGGATAGCCAGATAGCGCGACGTCGGCGTTATTTCTTCTCCCCCGAGGCTACGAGAGCCAGGTGCATGGTAACGATGCCTGCGATGTTTATTGTGTCTCAATCATGAAAAAGGGGATTATTCTCATGGCATCTACATCCACGCCAGTAGTTACGGGTATGAAACCTACGCTGGGTTTAACCGGTGTCACCATTAACGCGATGGCGCTGATCGCACCTGGCGCGTTCCTCTGGACTACGTATCAGATCCAGGCCGTGCCTGGCTCCGCACCTAATATGTGGTTCTCCGTTTTTGTCGCAACCGCCATCGCGATGCTGACTGCCATCGCCTACGCAGCCCTCTCACGGCGCTATCCAGAGGCGGGCGCTGGCAGCTCCTACTACTTCGCCGAGGCCGCCGTTTTGCAGCGCGCGGAGCACAAACACTTTAAGTACGCGCGTTTAGCCAAATTTATCGTTGGTTGGGCCTCACACCTGTATTACTGGATCTATCCAGGCGTGATGGTCGCCTTTATGGGCCTGGTGATCACCTACATCATCCAGACCTTTGTGCCGAGCTTTGGCGCGCCCTGGCAGGAGGTGCTGGTCTGTGTGGCCTTTGCCGCGCTTGTGGGCGGGATCGCCTATATGGGCGTGTCGGGTGCAACACTCACCAATATTGTGATTAACGCGATCCAGATCCTGGCCCTGCTCGCCTTCTCGATCCTGGCCATCGTCTATCGCGTGCAACATCCCGCCGTTCACTATCTGCACCCCAACGCGCTGAGCGTGCTTCTGCCGCACGACCTGGGCGGGTTGATCTTTCAGTCCACCATCGCCATTCTGCTGGTCGTCGGTTTCGAGTCCGCCACAGCTCTGGCAGCGGAGACAAAACATCCCGGACGCGATATTCCACGCGGTGTGCTGCTCTCGCTGGTCATTCAGGCTGTGATCTTCTACTTCTTCGAGTACTTCGCGGCCAACTTTGTCATCAACACGGACTATAAAAACGCCGCCGGCACGGGCTTTGCAGCGGCTGCCGGTACATCCACCGGTGCGCCCATCGGCGATATGGCGCAGCAGATCGGCAACGCACTGCTACACGGCAATGGGCTGGCCTTCGCCATCATTCTGGCCATGAGCGTTGTGATCGCGCTGGTCGGCACCTCTCTCTCGTGTCTGAATACAGGCGTGCGTGTGACCTACGCAATGGGCAAAGACACCGAACTGCCACTGGTTTTCGGTTTTCTGCATGGTCGTTTTCGCACTCCGCACGTCGGCGTGATCGTGCTCAGTGTGATCTCAGCGGTAATTGGCGCGTATGGCGTGCTGAATGTGAACAATTTGACCCAGGTAACGTTGATCTCCAACATCGGCACCTTCCTACTTTACGGTATGACCTGCATCATCTGTATCGTCGCCTTTCTCGGTATGGCCGGGCGCAACCTCTTTTCGACAGTCATCGCGCCCGCGCTGGGAGGGTTGCTGAACGTCGCAATGCTGATCGGCGTAATCTACTACGCGGTAACAACTGGTGGCGCCTCGCAGATCAATACGCTGGTCGCCATCACCTTTAGCGTTGGTTGGCTGGTCATTGGCTTTAGCTACCTCTACCTGCGCAAGCTCACTAGAGGCATCCCCATCTTGCACGCACCCGATCACAAGGAGAAGGTGCGCGAGGCGAGCAATGGCACCTTAGAGTTTCCCAACGCCGCGCTAGTAAGAGGTGACTGACGATAGAATGTTGACCTTGATTATGTTTTCTCTCCCTTCAGAATGCGGTTAGCTGGCTAGAGCCGGTCGACCGCATTTGTGCTGAACCTTTGCAAGACAAATGGAAATTTGGTATGATTGCAGGGAAGTTCAGGCATGGATCTACTCGGTTAAGAAGGCGTTTTTTTGAGGACAAGGCAGGTGGAATATGTTAGCAGAGGGACACCGAAAAGCAGCAGAAAGTATTGAAAAGGGTATTATAAAGCTCCAGCCGGATATCGATCTAACTGTAGCTCGTGTGGCAATTGAAGCGGCCTGGGGCGCGTCGTTCCAGTGGATTGCTTTTGGTTGCGCAACGAAATATCAGCAGCACAGAAATAACCATACGCGTTTAGGACATTATCTCCGTGATCTTGGAGAAGCAGCCGTTGCTGACTGGTGGGAACGCGTCGATACTCTCAGGCAATGCGTCTGGTATGGCGGTGAGCCAGAGCCAGAGAAGGTGCAGGAGGCGTTGGTTCTACTGGAACAGGTGCATCTGTGGGCTAACCAATTACCTGATGCAGATGCTCATAGGGGTTCTGCTATGCGAGAAGCGTCTGTGTCCTATATCTTCGAGAAAAGGAGCGGGGTCGTTCCACAAGATATTCCTGCGTGGCTGGATGGCGAGACCCGTGCTCTGGTCCAGCATAAAATCGAGATGCTTATCTCACGCCACCCCGATATTCTGGCTGTCATTCTCTATGGGTCTGTGGCGCGCCGTGACGAGCGCCCGCTTGATGCTCCTGATCCTAGCGACGTTGATCTGCTCGCGGTTGTTGATGGTGATCGCCACGCCGTTCGATCTCAGGGGATGGCGCTCACTCATTCACAGGGCCTGGCCGAAAATCGTCATTTAGACGCGCCACGCGAAGTGAACGTGCTGTTTGCGTCGCGCACATTGCAGGAGTGGGACCCAGAATTTGTGGCCAATGTCGCGCGTGAGGGCATTGTGCTTTATCAGCGTGGACCAGTGCCCGCGCTTTTTGCCGCTTGAGTTGAGAACATGACGCTCGTCTATGCAGCTGGTGCTCAGATCGATCATTACGAAATCGTCCACATGCTTGGTCAGGGTGGGATGAATCGCGTCTATCTGGCTCGCGACCTGCGGGACCAGCGTACCGTTGTGCTCAAATTTCCCAACGATGAGCTGATCGGTAATATTGCCGTGTTTGAACGCTATCGACGCGAGGCGGAAATTGGCAGCCGCCTCAACCACCCCCATGTGCAACACCTGCTGAACACTGAAGAGAAGCGCTGCGAGCAGTATCTAGTGATGGAATATATCGAGGGACGAACGCTACGCCAGGTGCTGGAGGAGCAGGATGGCGGTCCGCTGGCCGTTGAGGAGGCGCTGCGCATCGTCGATCAGGTTTGCGACGCCCTGCTCTATTGCCACGAGCACGGCGTCTTTCACCGCGATATCAAGCCGGAGAATATCATGCTCCAGGCGGATGGTAGCGTCAAGATCATCGATTTTGGCGTGGCTCTGCTGGAGGGCGCGCGCCGTGTGACCTGGCACGGCCTCTCCGAGACGGTAGGCACGCCCGATTATATGTCGCCTGAGCAACTGCGCGGTGAACGTGGCCTGGCCAGTTCTGACATTTACGCGGTCGGTGTGATCCTCTACGAGCTGCTGTGTGGCCGCACCCCATTTGATGGTGAGAACGTCTTTGCAATCATGAATCAGCACATTTCGCAAGATCCGCCCTCAATCCTCAACTATAATTCATCCCTCTCGCCGGCCCTGGCTACCGTGATCATGCGTGCCATTCGCCGCGACCCGCAGAAGCGCTACCACTCTATACACGACCTGCTGGCCGACCTGCGCAACCTGGCGGCGGTCCAGCCAGTACTCTACCAGCCGGACGAGCCGCGCGTCAACCACAGCGGGCGCACTGCGATCCTGCTCACGCTTGTGATTATCGCGATCTGCCTGGCGCTTATCGCGTTCGGTGTGCTGGCTCAGAGCCTGCATCCTGCTGGACATTAACTTGCACGCCTCACTTTTCTTCTTCCATCCGTAGTAAGCAATAAACTAATCAGATGGGTCAGGAAGGGCATGTAATGCTGCATGCTCTTCCTGAAATTTTATGGAACTTATTTATTCTGCGATCTCTGTCCCTCTTCCTGCTTCCTCATTCCCAATAAATTGCCTTCCACGCCCGTTAGCAGGTTGCCCTCGACGCCGAGCGAGGGCAACAGTTGCGCTTGCGCTTGTGTAGTGAGGGGCAGACCCCAGAGTTTGATAAAGCCCAGAGCAGCGTTATGGTCGAACTGGTCACCAGTGTCGTAGGTGGCCAGGGCGTGGTTGTAGAGCGAGTGCTCAGATCTGCGCCCGACGACTGAACAGTGCCAGGGCGCGAGCTTGAGGCGCACGGTGCCGCTGACAAAGCGCTGGGTGCTCTGGACATAGGTGGCCAGGTCTTGATGCAGGGCGCTGTACCACTGGCCGTTGTAGATCAGCCTTGCGTATTCGCCCGTGACGATCTCTTTGAAGCGCGCCTGGTCGCGGCTGAGCGTGAGACTTTCCAGGGCCGCGTGGGCGGTGAGCAGGACGACAGCTGCCGGGGCCTCGTAGATCTCACGCGATTTGATGCCGACCAGACGGTTTTCGACGTGATCGATACGTCCGATGCCATACGAACCGGCCAGGGCGTTGAGCTGCTCGATCAGTGCCACACCATCGATCTCTTCGCCGTTCATAGCTATAGGTACGCCATGCTCGAAGGTGATCTCAACGTAGGTTGGTTCGTGAGATGGCGTGCTGGAGGTCCAGGCGTAGACATCGTTGGGTGGTTCAGCCCAGGGGTCTTCGAGAATGCCGCATTCGGTGCTGCGTCCCCATAGGTTCTGGTCTACGGAATAGGGGCTGGCGTTGGTTACAGAAATGGGGATACCGTGCTCGGCGGCGTAGGCGATCTCGTTATCACGCGTCATGCTCCACTCGCGCACCGGAGCGATGATCTTGAGATCGGGTGCGAGCGTTTGTACCGAGACATCAAAGCGCACCTGGTCGTTACCCTTGCCCGTACAGCCGTGCGCCACAGCCACCGCACCCTCGGCCCGCGCAACCTCGACCAGCAGACGCGCGATCAGGGGCCGTGCCAGAGCCGTGGCCAGGGGGTACTGCCCCTCGTAGATCGCGCCCGCTTGCAGGGCTGGCCAGACAAAATAACGCACAAAATCCGCGCGTCCATCTACTACCAGGGACTTGACCGCGCCGATCTGCTCAGCGCGCCTGGCGATGGCTGGCAGGTCGCGTTCGTTGCCCACGTCGATGGTCAGCGTAATCACATCCAGGTCATAGTGCTCTTTGATCCAGCGAATCGAGACCGAGGTGTCCAGTCCCCCCGAATAAGCCAGTACAACGGTTGACATAATAATACTATCCTTCCTAACAGTCAATGATGATAATGCGTATGATACAGGCAGAGCAATCTCGCTCGACTCCACCAGGGCAGGCGCGACGAATAGGACGGGTGCTCCTGGAGCGCGCCCACGATTCTCTTGCTCTCTAGATAAATGCCCCGTCCATAGTACGGGTGGCCCCTGTGCCCACCCTGCTCATCGCGCTAGAGAATGTGTATCTTGCGATTAAGTCCATAGCATGGGTGCCTCTGGCGCGCTCTGCTGCTTGCCGCTCGTTACCTTGCCGCTATAGCCCGACGAGTTGTTCAATCGCGTTAGTGAACGTGTCCGAGCGCTCCTGCCAGGTCTGCTCAACCTGTGTCAGACGTTCCTGTGCTTGCTCAAGGCCCAGATTGCCCGCGCCACCCAGATGTTTGCGCGCGTGCAAACGCTCTACCAGTTCGGCCACGCTCTCGGTGGGAAGCGCCTGACCTGCTGCTCGTGCTTCGTCGATTTTCGCCGTGACTTCTTTGCCAACGATACGGTAGGCGTCTCTGAACGAAATCTTTTCGCTTGCAGCCATCTCGTAGGCGCGATCAGCCGCGAACAGCTCGAAGGTGCAGGCCGCGACCAGATTGGATGTGTTGACCTGAATGTTGCTGGCGACCAGCGTGCAGATCTCCAGGCTCTCCTGCGCAATGTCCAGCGCTTCCATAAAGGGCCGTTTGGTCTCTTGATAATCCATATTATAGCCCGAAGGCAGGCCGCTGACGATGCCCAGGATCTGTTGTTGCAGAGCCAGCATCGTTGCTGTGCGCGCTCGCACCAGTTCCATCACGCCCAGGTTGCGTTTCTGCGGCATAATGCTGCTGCCGGTGCACAATTCCTGTGGCAACTGGAAGAAGCCGTATTCGAGCGTGGTGAAAAGCAGCACATCCTGGGCAAATTTGCTCAGGTCAAGCATGATCTGCGCGAGTACCTGGACAAGCGCGGCTTCGATCTTACCACGACTGTTCTGCGCGTAAATCACGTTATTCTGTACACGCGCGAAGCCCAGCAGATCGGCAACATACTGCCGATCAATGGCCAGCGCCACGCCATAGCCCGCTGCTGAACCGAGCGGTGACTGGTCGTTGAGCTGGTAAGCGGCGCTCAGCAGTTGCTCGTCGTCGAGCAGGGACTCGGCGAAGCTAGCGGCCCAGAGTCCCACCGAGGAGAGCATGGCGCGTTGCATGTGCGTATAGCCCGGCATGGGTGTGTCGGCGTGCGCGTCTGCCAGATCCAGCAGTGCTCTACACAGGTTGCTTAATAACGCGGCGATGTTGTGCAGTTGCTCTTTGCCGTACAGACGCAGGTCGAGCAGCACCTGGTCGTTACGTGAGCGCGCCGTGTGGATATTCTTGCCTGCCTCGCCTGCTTGCTCGGTCAGGTAGTTCTCGACGCGGGTATGTACATCCTCATCTGCCTGGGTCACGGTAAAACTGCCCTCGTCCGCGAGATGCAGGATGTTGCATAGATGCGTGTGCAACATTCCCCCATCCTCAGCGCTCAAGATGCCGATTTTCTTGAGCATCGCGGCATGAGCCAGCGACCCCCAGACATCGTGGCGGACCAGGCGATTGTCGAGCAGGCTGTTCTGCGCTGCCTCGAAGCGTTCCACCTGCTCATGCAGGCGGTAGCCTTTCTGCCAGAGTTTGGTCATGAATTGTACCTCATTTATCTCGCTATGGTTGTTCTGCCCATCCTGTGCGCCAGACGCGAGGGCTGGCGCTACACGCAAGGGGTTGGGGAGGCAAGCTCCATTTGGTTAAGCACACGCAAACGGATCGTGTGTGCTTGCCACCATTTCCCTTGCGTGTAGTGCCGGAGCTGGCCTCCGGCGCCCCAGGCGGCTCTGCCACTATATCCCAGCCAGTTGATTGCGGCGCGCGATTAGCTCGTAGGGCAGGCCGCGCAGATGCGCGGCTGGCGCGCACTCTTTCTGGTTGAAGCTGGCACTCTTGATCGAGCGTACATCGGGGAAGAAGAGGCCGCTTTGTGAGTTGCGCGCGATGATCTCGACGTTCCCTTTGTAGAGTTCGATGACATACTCGCCATTCACTGCCTGCTGAGTCGAAGCGATAAAGGCATCGAGCGCGTCCTTGAGCGGGTGGAACCATTCGCCGTGGTAGACCATCTTCGCCCACTGCGCCTCCAACTGGCGTTTGAGCGGGATCTCCTCTTTGGTCAGGCAGAACTGTTCTAGATCGCGATGTACTTTGAGAAGCAGGGTTGCCGCGGGTGCCTCGTAGATCTCGCGCGACTTGAAGCCCATGATGCCGTCTTCGAAGATGTCGATCTTGCCGATGCCGTTGGCGCCCGCGAGCACGTTCAGTTGCTCGATCAACTGGTCAAGCGGCAGTTTCTCGCTGTTCAGTGCAATGGGCAGGCCGTTCTGCCAGGTCAGGGTCAGGCGTGTCGGGGTGCTCGGTGCTTTATGTGGGGGCACCAGCCACAGCCAGATGTCGTCGGGCAGTTCGGTGCTCAGATCGATGCCCCCACTGGCAATCGAGCGGCACCACATCGTTTTGTCGTCCCCACCCACGATCAACTCCTCGACGTGGACGCCGTGGTGCTCCAGCACCAGTTGCTCCTCATTGCGGGTCAGATCGAAGTCGCGCACCGGCACAAAGATGGGCAGGCCAGGCGCGCAGAGGCTGAAGACATTGTGCATGCGGTACTGGTCGTTGCCCTTGCCGCTCGATCCTTCCATCAAAGCGTCACAGCCCAGTTCCAGCGCCTTCTCAGCCACACGCGAGGCGATCAACTGGCGTGTCATGGAGGTCGAGACGGGATAGCCGTTGTAGTCCGAATTGGCCTGGATCGCTTTGGTGAGCCACTGTTCGGTGAACTCCTGCTTCACATCGATAGTCACCGGCGTCATGCCCAGTTGTCGGGCGCGTGTGATGCTCATCTCAATCTCGCCCGTGCCCTGGCCAACATCGACGTTAATGGCGGTCAACTGGCGCGCGTGATACTTGAGTTCCGCGAGTTTGACGCAGAGGGTTGAGTCCAGGCCGCCCGAATAGGCCAGCGCGATATGCTTGCCCTGAGGTACCTCGACGGAGGCGATTTTGTGCAACGCGAGATCAGTGGCGCTGTCGCCCGTCACGGGTGCGGTCGCTGTGGTGCTGCTCGAAAAATTGGTTGCCATCGTGAAAAACTCCTTCAACAACATGGTTCTGAGGAAGGAGCAGAGCATAAAAAAATCCCGCCCCTTCCTGTACGACATTGAAGGGACGAGAGTGCAGGATTGCTTCTCTTGTTATTCACGCGCTCAATGGCGCGCGCGCGAGAAGTATCGTGTACACCCGTGGTGCCACCCCGATTGTCACTACTCGCTGCACTGCAATTGCTGTTCCATCGCCTCATTGTGATGGATTCTGGTATGTGACCACTTTTTGTGCTGGTTGTTGTGCTGCATGGGAACCACCCATCCACACCTACTTACCCTCGCTCAGCCTGGCAAGCAACCTTGTCAGGTTGGGGAAGATTTTCTTCGGCGGGCCGCTCACGAAGGCGTTCTGGGAGGGCGAGGCCATTCCGAACTTCCACTCTGTTTCGGATCGCTGTCGGCTGCCGCATCCCGTACTCTGTTCGCTCAACGCGGGCTTTTTCTTTTGTGATCTAAGCATACCAGCCACTTACAAAAAAGTCAATCGCGATTTTTCCAAAAAAAGTGGTGGGTGAGAGCACCGGCGCCACCGGGAGCCAGGTGGGGGCCTCTCCCACACCCACCACTCTGGGCGCACATATCGAGGCGATGTATGTATCCCTGACCACCTGTCCCCGTCGATCTATCCTTTTCCCGTCCCTTACCACGAGCGATATTTTCCTGTTAATCGGCACATATGTAGCACAAATCCCCTCTTCTCCCATCATATATATTGCTCTGTGCTACAGCCCACATCACTTCCACGCTACTTTTACAATACCCTTCAATCCGCGTCTACCACCCCCAGGCCTCCCTGCCACTTACCAGCGCTACCCTACCATCTTCCGCCTCACGAGACCCACCCTTGCCAACCGCCACACGTTCAGAGAGATTGCCGCCCTACCATCTTCCCCACCTGTAAATACTCCGCCACCATTTCTTCTTCTTCCCTGGCAAGCCGCCAGGTTGGGCTTGCTCTGCCAGATCAAGAAGAAGCATCCCTTGCCAACCACCAGATCGCGCATCCCTCTCCACGTGTCCACCAATTATTTCCCTACCATCCACGTCTCGTCATTTCTTTCGATCTCTCTTACATGCTTAATTATACTGATACTACGTGAAGCATGCATGAAGGCTATGGCATATCCATGAAGAAATTGTCAGAGAACAGGGGTATATGACGATGAATACAAATGTAACTATGACAGTATGTTCACGCCAGAAAAAATGCGTACAATGTTACAACAAAAAGATCAACTCTATTGAACATTGCCAATTTTTGTGTATGCTTGCCTGGTATAGTGAAAGAAAGGGAGCATGTGCCCGTGAAGAGAGCAGCACGCAGGCAAAAGGTCCAGCCCGATTGCCTGTTGAGCGGGGCAATATGGTATACTTGAAAAAGCACACACAAACCTACATTGCTGTTAGAGAAAGGATGCTGAGAGGTGGCTAAAGAGCAGTCTCTAGACAATCTCTGGTTGGCGCAAACACTGTTCGACCTGGAGGGGGTGAAATTCGGGAATTTTACGGTCAGCGAATCGACGGTAAGTTCTCCCGTTTTCATCAATCCCAAAGTCTTAATCAGTAACCCAACCGCCTTGCGTGTCGCAAGTAAATTGATGCAACAAGAAATCGACCTGGCCCAATCGTTGCGTCGTCCCAGGGTTCATCCCTTCGCCGTCGTGGCGGGCGTGCCGGTAGGAGGTCTGCTGCTGGCCTCAGCCTACTCGCTGGAGACCAACATTCCCCTGATCTATGCGCGCAGCCGCCCGGAAGGGACGGGCAAACGCGGCATCGAAGGTCGCTACGCTTCTGGCGATACCGCATTAATCATCGATGATCTGATTACCAGGGGCGGAAGCGTGCTGGAGACAGCCAAACTGCTGGAGGAGAGCGGTTTGAAGGTCAAAGACGTGATCGTGCTGATTGACCGCGAGCAGGGCGCCACTGAGCGTTTACGCCATCTGGGCTACAATCTGATTAGCATCCTCAAGCTGGATATCATGCTCAACCATTATATGTCGCGTGGTCTGATTTCTGAGGAGACCTACTCGACCTGCGCCGAGTATCTGCGCGCCAAACAGGGTTCGGCAGAGACCAACCCACCTTCCGCCACTGTATAGGGCATCTGACACAGAGAAAGCAGCTCCCGGAGCAGAACAATGGTGCTCTGGGGGCTGCTTTTGCATGCTGAACGCCAGGGTGGGCGCGCTCCTGATTGCTTATTGGCGCGGTGCAAGCTGCTGTGTTGATGGCAGCTCAGACAGCACCTCGGATGGTTTCTCAGACGGCTTCTCGTATCCATTGACGGAACTGCGGGTGGCCATGCCTCTGGCAATGCCCAGCAGCGGCTCAATCAGATCAATGGGAAGCGGGAAGATGATCGTGGAGTTTTTCTCAACCGCGATCTCGGTCAGCGTTTGCAGGTAGCGCAACTGCAGCGTGGCGGGCTGCGAACCGATGACACTGGCGGCCTCAGCCAGTTTAGCCGAAGCCTCCAACTCACCTGCAGCATGAATAATCTTGGCGCGTTTCTCGCGTTCGGCCTCGGCCTGTTTCGCCATCGCGCGCTGCATGGTCACCGGCAGTTCCACATCCTTGATCTCCACGGCGGTGACTTTCACGCCCCAGTTCTCGGTATGCTCGTCGATAATGATTTGCAGTTTCCCATTGATCTCTTTGCGCTGTGAGAGCAACTCGTCCAGTTCGGACTGACCCAGGACGTTACGCAGGGTGGTCTGGCCAATCTGCGTGGTGGCCTGGATAAAGTTCATGACGTTGACCACCGCTATCGCAGGATCGATGACTTTGAAGTAGATCACCGCAGTGACTTTGATCGTGACGTTATCGCGCGTGATTACTTCTTGCGGCGGTACAGTCAGGGTGACGATACGCAGATCGACCTTGATGATGCGCGAGATGAAAGGCGGCACGAAGAAGATGCCCGGCCCTTTCGCACCGGTCAATCTGCCCAGCACAAAGATTACACCACGCTCATATTGCTGCACAACGCGTACTGACGCGAAGAACAGCATAAGTATGATGATAACGATGACTGCACCAACTATCAGAAAGAGAATCGCAGATCCCATATGAGTCCTCCTTTAAACGCCTTCGACCGATTTGGTCTGGTCGATGGGTGGAAGTGTATTGGCGGCGAGCTGCACGTGCAGGCGTAAACCATCCACGCTCACAATGCGCAGTTCGGAGCCAGCATCAACAGACAGCGCGGGCGGGTCGAGTACGGCCTGCCAATCCTCGCCGCCATAACTGACGCGCCCCTCTGGTAGCAGCGGCGTGATGGCCGTGACCGGCGTCCCAAGCATACCCTCGATGCCGGTGGAGACGCGCGCGCGCCGCGTGCGGATGACCATCGTCAGGACATAGAAGCCCAGGCAGCCGATCAATGCGCCCATCGCGTAGACAACTAGCGGATTGACCTGCGCTCCCTGGTAGGGTCCACCGCTGTTGAAGAAGAGCAACGCGCCCACTACAAGCGAGATAACGGCTCCAACCGTTAGCACTCCATGCGTGGTCAGACGCACATCCAGGATGAGCAAGACGAAGGCCAGCGCCATCAGAGCCAGGCCCGCCCAGTTTGGCGAGAGGGTTCCTATGCCAAAGAGGAAGAGCAGCAGGGAAATCGAGCCAAGTACGCCCGGCAGGATCATGCCTGGATGCGAGGACTCGACATAGATGCCGATCACGGCCACGATGAAGAGCAGAAAAATGACATTTGGATCAACCAATAAAGCGTAGAGATTGTCGAACGCGCCGGGAGTGATATCACGGAGCGTGGCGCCCGCGGTGTGCAATGTCATCGTCTGCGCGTCGCCGAGCGTCACCGAGCGTCCATCGATCTGTGTGAGCAGATTGTTTACACTGCTGGCCTGGAGGTTGATAATCCCTTGATCCTTCGCCTGCTGGTCACTGTACGACGCGGCTTTGACGACCATCTGAACGGCAGGATCGACTGCGCGCCCATAGCGCGTCTGGATGTTCTTCATCATCGTGATGAGCACGCTCTCAACTTTGGCTTGCAGCGTCGAGTTCAGGTTGCTACCGTCAGCATTGATCGGGCTGGAGGCGCCAATCGTGGTTGTAGGCGCCATCGCCGCAACCGGTGCGGCCAGCGTCACAAATGCCCCGGCTGAGGCCGCGAAGCCGCCAGAGGGTGAGACATAGGTGATAATCGGCACTGTGCTGTTCAGCTCAGCCGTGACCATCTGTTGCATGGCATTGATGTCCCCACCAGGCGTATTGATCTGGATCAGCAGCGCCTGCGAACCATCGTGCTCAGCGGTGGTGATGGCCTGGGTGAGAAAACGTTGTGAGGCAGCGTTGATCTCACTATTCAGTTCGGTTACATCGACAGTCACTCCTCCCGACGCAACGGGAGCCGCGGAAGCCCTCTGGCTCGTACCCACCAGCGAGCAGAAGGCCAGTGCGAAGGCCACTAGCATGATCGGCAAGAGCCGGTAGAGTCGGGGCGTAAACACAGCATACAAGGCTTTAGTTCTTTCCCCGCGACAACGCCTGCGCGGAGTCTGGCGCGAAACCATAGCAAGTTCCTCCTATTTTTAAAAAACAACGCGCCTCTTTTATACGATTCTCTGCTTCCAGCGTGACCTATACTTTATTCAGAGAGCAACTCCCCTGTCTCTCTGCTATCATACCACCATTGCAACCCAAAAACGATGGGTTTTTGCCCCACAACGCGAGCACCTTCATAGCTCTTCCTGCAAATTCCCTTGTATTCCATGCTGGGAGCAGATAACGATTTGCTATAACAAAATATAACACACTGTTATTCACCCTGTCAAGGGCGGGTTCTGATTCTGGTTCTCGTTGTTTTCTGATATCACTTTCTCCATGCCCTACGCGACCCGGCAACTGCACCCTTTCCCGCTGAGTACAAA
Source organism: uncultured Ktedonobacteraceae bacterium (assembly GCA_964250225.1). Lineage (GTDB taxonomy): Bacteria > Chloroflexota > Ktedonobacteria > Ktedonobacterales > Ktedonobacteraceae > Paraktedonobacter. Next base: position 28,351 of record CAXUEY010000068.1, read on the forward strand.
GGTCGATTGAAAAGATAAGCTCCTGCACATCGAAGCATGCATAGATATTCATGAGTTTTCCTAACAAGGCTGGTAAAAAAGGAAAGGGGGGAAAGAATTCCTATTTTTGGCCCTGAACATCGCTGCTATTTGCCTTCGAGTATAAAACATGAATATATATACATGCATACAGACAAAATGAGAAAGGAAGACATATTGATGGTTGATCGTCTCGGGCAACGATTTGGCAATTATCGCCTGGTGAAGCTGCTTGGAAAAGGCGGCTCTGCTGAAGTATATCTGGCTGAGCATCTCTATCTGGAGAGGCAGGCTGCTATTAAAATTCTGCACGCGCAGTTGCTTGACCCCCAGACCATACATCGTTTCCGCCAGGAGGCACGCGCTATTGCCCATCTGGAGCATCCCAATCTGGTGCGCACCATCGATTTTGGCGTTGAGGATGCAACCCCGTATCTGGTGATGTATTATGCTCCCAATGGCACCCTGCGCCAGCGTCATCCGCGTGGCAGTCGCTTGCCGCTCGCAACCATTATCTCGTATGTCAGCCAGGTTGCTGCTGCACTGCAATATGCGCATGATAAGTATTTTATTCATCGCGACGTGAAACCGGTGAATATGCTGATCGGCGAGCACGAGGAGATCTTGCTCAGTGACTTTGGTGTGGCGATTCTGCCACAGACATCGCCCTCGATGAATAAAGAGGAGGTAGCAGGCACGGTGTCGTACATGGCACCTGAGCAGATCCAGGCGCATCCGCAGCCAGCCAGCGACCAGTATGCGCTGGCCACGGTCGCTTATGAGTGGCTCTGTGGAGCTTTGCCGTTCCAGGGGAACGGTTCGGAAGTCACTCTCAAACAACTGAGCACCCCACCCCTGTCGCTTGATACATGGATACTCGTCGCCCCAGAAATTGAAGAAGTTATTCTGCGCGCCTTGAGCAAAGACCCCAAAGATCGTTTTGCCAGTGTGCAGGACTTTGCAAAAGCTCTGGCGCAGGCTGCACAGGATATTTCTTTCTCATCTATTTTTCCAACCCAAACCTCTATTACCCCAATTATTTCGGCGCAAACCGCTATTGTCCCGGTTATCTCGGAATATACTCCCAGCGCGGCCTCTATCGTCGCGCACAACTCCAGCGCGCCGTTGGTTTCTGAACATGCTTCCGACATACCACTTATTCCAGAGCGCATCCCTGGCGCGCCGTTGACCTCAGACCGTACCCCCAGCGCGCCGTTGGCCTCGGATTATACTTCCAACGCTCCTGCTATCGTCGCGCACAACTCCAGCGCGCCGTTGATCTCAGACCATACTCCCAGCGCGCCGCTCATCCTGGAGCATACCCCCAGCACGCCGTTTGCCTCCATGTATCCGGCAAACACGCCGCTGTTTACCGCGTCGGCGGGTACCGATTGGCCACAAGAGCAGCAGCGTCTCCCAGAGGATCATGAGAGTTCTGGTTGGCCAGGCGCGGTCATGACCGCGCCAGTTCTGGACGGGCCAGTACCAGATTTTCTGGCGCCCACACCATCTCAGGCGCTGTCCTCGATCCAGGTGCCGCATACGGATTTTCCGGAGCCAGAGAAGCGTAGATTCTCGCGGCGCGCTGTGTTAATGGTGGGAGGTGGCACACTCATCGGTAGTGGGCTGGTGTATGCCGCGGCCACGCATTTTTTCAATCATAGCGCGCCACTTTTATCAAGAGCGCGTGTGACGCCGCATACCGTTGCTCATACGACACCCCACCCTTTTCCCACCGCAACTGTCGCGCCAACGCCGACGGCTACTACAAAGCCAGTCGCAAAGGCGATTCCCTCAAACACTCCCAGACTTTTTGCCGTCTGGAAAGGCCTGGGTACAGATCAACGCCTCTTCTGGTCGAGCTTCAATGGAACAGTATGGGCGACTCAGCAGCAAATTCCAGGGCAGTTCTCCACTGTAGGACCTGTTCTGGCTGTCTTTGGCGGGAAATTATACGCGGCCTGGAGAGGTATAGGATCTGATACGCATATCTATTGGGCGACATTCAATAGAATGGCGTGGACGATCTCACAGGTGGTTCCACAGGCAGCCACAAGCGCCAGCCCTGCCCTGGCTGTGTTAGGCAATAAACTCTACATAGCCTGGAATGGCCCGAATAGTAGCAGTCAGGGCTTGAGCTGGTCCAGCTTTGATGGCAATGCGTGGTCCACTCCGCAAGCGGTGTCGGGCCAGGGATCAAGTACCAGACCCGCCCTGGCCAGCTTTGACGGCAAAATCTACATGGCCTGGAAAGGCACCAGTACTGACCAGCGTCTCTTCTGGGCGAGTTTTGATGGCACGACCTGGTCGGATGCACAGCAACCGAACAATAACACACCGCAAAGCAGTGATGGTCCAGGTCTGGCTGCTCTGGGCAACACATTATACCTGACCTGGAAGGGTGCAAATGGTAATCAAGGGCTCTGGTGGGCGAGCTTCAATGGCACGACCTGGACAGCTCAACAGGAGATTCCTGACGTGAGTACAAGCACAGGCCCGGCTCTGACTATTTTTAATGGCAAGCTCTCTATGTCCTGGGCAGGTGTGAATCAGGCCGTCTATTGGAGCCTATTTAATGGAACAGCGTGGTCTACTGCGCGGCCATTAGGCGCGTTTTCAAGCAGCGCTGGTTCTGCCCTGATGGTCTTCTAATACAGTATGAAAGTATACGCTGAAAACAGAGGCAACACAGCAGTGGGGGGGGGGGGGGGCGCAGCGCGAAGAACGCGCCCCCCCGGGGGGGGGGGTAAAAAAATGGGTGATA
>CAXUEY010000069.1:0-6599 GCA_964250225.1 uncultured Ktedonobacteraceae bacterium
AACGCATACTGGTGCGAACCAGCAGGGCGATGCATTCAATATGGTAGGTTTGCGGGAACATATCGATGGGCTGCGCGGCGACCAGGCGATATCGCCCATTGCCGCAGAGCGTGGCGATATCGCGGGCCAGCGTGCTGGGATCGCAAGAGACATAGCAGATCGCGCGTGGAGCCAGCGATTGCAAAGCCTGCAATGCTTTGGGATGACAGCCCGCGCGTGGCGGATCGACCAGGGCGAGGTCAATGCGCTCGCGACGGTAGTAGATCTGGCCGAGCAAACGCTCCAGGGTGCCTTCCAGCGCGGTAATATTGTTCTGGTTGTTCAGCGTGGCATTAGCGCGAGCATCCATCACGGCACTGGGCTGCGATTCGATGGCGAGCACGCGAGAGACGCGGGGCGCCAGGAAAGCCGAGAAAAGGCCCACACCGCTATAGCCATCCAGGACGACATCCTCGCGGTGAGGGTCCAGCAGAGCCACGGCGCGCTCGGCCAGGACGGGCGTTTGCATCATATTGATCTGGAAGAATGAGTCGGAGGAGATATGGAAGCGGCGGCCAGAGATCACATCGGTCAGGAATTCCTGGCCATCGACCACACGCCCATAGCGGCCACCGACGCGTTCAATAATCACCCCGACGATCCCCGGCGCGGTCGTCATCAGCTCGTGGGCCAGTTGTTGGGGATCTGGCATCACTGAGCCTGGGCGCGCGTGGATGCTGAGCAGGGTGGGGGCAGCTTTGGCGGGGGCAGCGCCAGCGCTGCTCACCGCGCCAAGTGCGCCACGCACCGTAAAGCCCTGGATCATCTCGGCCAACTCTTCGCCAAAATACTGCCGCAGTTTGCTGCGCACCCGCTGGTAGACCATATTGAGCGCGGGATGTAGCAGTTCACACGATTCCAGATCCTGGACCTCGTGGCTATCGCTCAGCTTCATACCAATCTCACCGCTGGGTCCAACCGAGAATAAAGCCAGGTTGCGGTACTCCCAGGGCGAGATGCCGTTGGGCATACCAAGCGTTGGATGGACAAGCGCGTCAGGCTGTTTGCCAATGCGTACTAAAAGTTGACGCACGATATGAGCCTTCCACGTCAATTGAGCGGGATAAGCGATGTGCTGCCACTGACAACCACAATCGGTGAGCAGAGGATAGAGCGGCTCAATGCGTTCAGGGGCGGGGCGCAGAATCTCCAATAATTCCGCGCGGGCATGTCCCCTACGCTCCTCGACAATTTCAACGCGCACCCGTTCGCCAGGGATACCTCCTGGAACAAAGAGAACGCGGCCTTCGTAGCGGCCTACGGCATCGCCTCCATAGGCAAGATCTGTTAATTCAACGTCAATGCTCATGTTCACCTCGGCGGCCACTTTACAACTTGAGAGTCATCTACCAGCGAGCGACCTCAGCGCTGTCTATAGCGTGTGTCCGTCCCATCTTTCCAACGTAATGTATGTCTGTTTGAAGAAAAGTATTGTCAGGAGAAGGAAAACATCGCGGGCAAACCTCTCCTGGGGCCCTTTTTCTCCTCACAGACCTCCCCTGTGCATGGCGTTTGCTAAAACGTCAGCGGCTGCCTGGGCTGGCTATAGAGTCGTGTGCCAAACCGACTTAAAAAAACTGCTCCCAGTCCAAGCAGACCGGCACTGGCGCTGATAATCCAGCCAATGTAGGGCAGTGCCCCTAGCAGGACCAGAGCCGTCAGCCCCACGGCCACCTGGGCCAGGCGTGTATTATGCCGGGGCGCGATGGCCCGCATAATATACTCTCCCACCAGCCAACCAATTGCTATCGTCCCGAACGTCCATGCAACAATCAGTCCGACGGCGATGAGAATCGCCAGCGGAATCGGCAGAATAAGTGCGATCAGGATAATCAAAACGGTCGGTGCCAACAAGACACTCAACAGGCCAAGAAAAAGGCTGCGCCGTGTTTTGCTTGTCACCGTTGCACGCACAAACGTCATATGTTCAGGCAGCAGAGAAGTCAGAGCCAGGCCGAGTACAACCCAGGTCACTAGCGACCAGAATGGAAAAGCAAATCCGCTCCCCAGCCCTGGCAACCAGAACGAGACATGCTCGCTGCGATTGTGCAGCGAGCCATCGAGTTGCGCGCCCGCCTCCGTTTGCTCACTGCCACCAAATACATTGACATTGCCGTGCAGTTGGGAACCATCGAGTAAAGTGACAGTGCCACCGTACAGGTTGATATCCCCATGCACATTTCCCGCGATATCTATGTTCGAGCCAAAGGCGAGGATGTCTCCCCACACCTGGCCTCGCACATCTAAGGTGCCCCCAAAGATAATGACGTCTCCGCACTCCACCTCTTGCCCATTGAGCCCCAGAGATCCTCCGAAAATTGGTCCGTGCTGCGTAGAACTACAGGCAGCGGGCAGACTGCGCTGTCGGCTACTGGTGGCCTGCACGCCTGGAGAGACCCAGGCCCACAGCAGGCCCACACCCTGAATCAGCAGACCCAGGCCCAGGATCAGCACCAATCCGATCAGCGCCAGCGTGCGCCAGCGGCTACATCCAGCGTTTTGCATCCTGGAACTCCCTCTGACTGTACCACACCCTCACCTACACCTCACGTGGATAACGCATCAGGTAGAGCCAGAGCGCCATCATCAAGACAACCGCCAGAGCTGCTGCTGAAAGCAGCCAGCTATTCGCTGGGAGCAGTGACAGGCTCGTTTGCAGACTCTCACCCAGGGCCAGTACCAGCGCGATAAAACCGCTCAGCAGCCTCAAGGTACGCTCCAGAATGACCGCCTGGAGAGTGAATAGGAGCGCGAGCGCGCCTATCAGGATCACCAGTGCGAGGCTGCTCCACGCCATGATCTTCAGGCCAGCCGAACGTAGAAACGCGGTGCGCTGACGTTGTTGGGCGCGTAAATCATCAAGTTGCGCGGTAATGCGTCTCTGGCGCTCAACTGCGTGCATAATACGCTCGGTTGAGATACTAGGATACAACGGTGATGATGGCGTGCCTGCAACAGAAACAGGCTGTGCCTGCTCGCGTACACCATCTTCGACGCACTCTACTGGCGGAGCCACATGCGCGCCACTTTGAGCGGATGTCCCGCGTTTAGCGTTGTGGCAACGCATTGATCTGCTCCTCTGCTTGTTCCTGAGCCTGATTCTCGCGCATATAGCGGGCCAGTAACTCGCGCGCGCGATGCAGGCGAGCCTTGACCAGCGCTGGCGTCAGATCGAGTGCCGAAGCAATTTCATCATAAGACAAATCGTACCAGTAGCGCAAGACAATCACCGAACGATATTTGCTATGCAAACGCTGCAAATAGGCCTGGATCTCATCCTGTTGTTCACCGGCGAGGGCCGCCTGTTCAGGGCCAACGCCCAGATCGGCCACCCACTCAAGAAACGGCACATCCTCCAGCGGCACAGCCAGAAAACGTCTGCGCCTCAACTGGTCAATCGCCAGATGGGAAGCAATCGAGAGTAGCCAGGTACTAAATTTATGCGTCGGTTTATAGGTAGCCAGCTGTGTATACGCGCGCACAAACACCTCCTGGGTCACATCCTCCGCTTCGGTTACATTGCTGAGCATGCGATACGCCAGGTTTTGCACGGCATCCTTGTAACGCTCAATTAGCGAGGCAAACGCCTCTTGCTGGCCATTCAGCACCAGAGCGACAAGCTCGGTATCGCTTAAAACCTCCACACCTGCTGCCGGCGCATAGGTATATGCCGGACTCTCCTGTCCAATAGCTGTCTGGCTCCGTTGGGTACTGTTGACGCCGATCTCACCTGTCACAGACTGAGCTTTACGGCGACGCGTCTTGCGCGTGGGCACATCCAGTGCCCCCAGCGTGCTCAAGGGACCAGTAGCTCTTAACGTTGATTCCATTATTTTTTCACCGCTCGTTATCTGTAAGTTTGTTCATAATGTACGTCTTGTTCAAGCAGGTACACCGCGTGTTAGACGATCTCCCCCGCTCAGAAGACGGATATACCAGAAAGATACCATTCACTCTGAAGTACGAGCGATGCAGAGAAAAGTTGTAGCCTTCTGGCCTCAGTGTACCATGCCTCAATAAAACAGGCAAGCATACGGTACTTCGTAACATGCTCATCCTCGCTTGTGCCACCCCCTTTCTCACCTCGCTATTTGTTCATTTTTCCAGGCAGATACGTGAAAAAGTCTTCAGATATCTGTGCGTTTGATATTGAGATTTAGCGCGGTTAACCTGGGCACCACATCGCCATAGCCGCGTTCGAGGAAGTGAATCCCCGTGACCAGCGAAGTGCCGCTGGAGATAGCAGCGGCGATCACGTAGGCCAGGCCAGCGCGCAGATCAGGGATTGAGATCGGCTCGTCTGTACACGCGTGCAGAGGGGTAGGCCCCAGGATGATCGCGCTATGCTCGTGGCTGGTCTCGCGATAGCGACAGGCGGTGCCCCCCAGACAATGGGTGGTCAGTTGGGTCCTGGCGCCCAGAGCATCAAGCGCTCTGAGGTAGCCAAAACGTTTCTCGTAGACCGTCTCGTGAATAATCGAGATCCCATCGGCCTGGGTTAAAAGAATCGCAAAGGGCTGCTGCCAATCGGTGGAGAAGCCGGGCCAGACATCGGTTTCAATGATGGCCGGGCGCAACTTCTCCTGGCGGAAAAAGCGAATGCTGGAGGCATCGAGCAATTCGATCCCGCCGCCAGCCTGCTGGAAGTACGAGAGAAAATTGCCCAGCGTCTCTGGCCGAATGCCGTGAACTGTAATCTCGCCGCCAGAAGCTCCGGCTAGCGAGGCCCAGGAAGCCGCCTCAATGCGATCACCCAGCACCGTCATGCGCGTGCCTGAAAGATGTCGGCTGCCCTCAATACGGATCTCACGCCCGGAAGTCGTGAAGATCACCGCGCCCATCGAGCGCAGCATCGTAATCAGCTCAAAAATCTCCGGCTCAATCGCGGCATTGGAGATCAGCGTCCGTCCCTCGGCCAGCACACCCAGGTAGAGGCAGGTTTCAGTCGCACCCACGCTGGGATAGGCCAGCTTGATATGCGTGCCCTTGAGCGGTCCCTGACGCGAGGCGATATAGCCGGTAGAAGTCTCCTCGATCTGGCCGCCGAACTGCTCGATGGCCTGAAGATGGAAATCGACCTTACGCGCCCCGATCTGGCAGCCACCGACCACGGGCACCATCACGCGCTCAAAGCGATGCAGCAGCGCGCTCAACAGCAGAATCGGGATACGGTTCGCGCCCGTGTGGGGCATCGAGACGTCGGGCTGGCTCAGCGCGGACGGATCGATGCATAGCACCCCATTATCAGGCGCCTCGACCTGGACACCAATCGATTGTAACATCTCGCGTGTAATATCCACATCGCCAATCGGTGGAACGTTGGTCAGTGTCGTCGGTGAATCGCCCAACAAAGCGGCCACCATCGCCTTTGTCGCAAAGTTTTTCGCACCCAGACATTGGATTTCCCCCACCACCGGCTCTCCCCCCTCGATCACATAAGCAGCAGTTGGCATGGATCATCCTTTCTAACTTGTCCCCGAAGTGAGCAGTATGGGTCGTCCTATGCAACGGTCCTTATCATCAATCTCAGTATACAGCACGACCATCCCGCGCATGGAGAAGGCAATATTGACATTATTCAAATAAATAAGGGAAATGAATGATTGAGCCTGGATCTGATAAGCTCGCTATAATGCCAATAATTTCCTCAAGATTTGCTGGCAAGGAAAGCGACGCCAGGAGCGGCTTGTCCGGTGCGCTGTCTCCAATAGCAGGATTGAGAGGCGCAAGAAGAAGGGAAACATCTCTTCCAGTGAAACATGCAAAAGAGGTGCAAATATGAAACACCCTTTCCTTGTTCTAATTTCCTCGAATGCGCCCCATCATTGTAGCAAAGATCAGCACTATTCCGCTCACAAGCAAGGGCATGTCAACCACATTGACCACGGCCCCTATCCACCCACCCCACGCGAAGCTGTTTGCCAGAACGTACAAAACACCCCCTATAAGCAGCAGCACCAAACCTGCAACGATTAGTCGAGGGTCAGTAGGATATTCTCTGCGAAAAGTGGAAAAGATGTCGTCCATAACGGCAGCAGTGGAGAGTCGTTTTTCCTTCATGTGATGTCGTTTTTTGCTCATTGGAGTATCCTTTCCTCTCTTCGATTAACTCTACTCTTCTACAACGAAGATTGGTTGGAAATACCCAATGGGACGACAACAAAAGCAACCCATCTGGGTACAATGACACAAAAACAGGCGTTTAAGCGCGGCTATACATAAAAATATCTCTGCAATGCGAATACGCTTGCAGAGATGCGCGAGGTGGGAAAAATAGGGCGGGTGGGACTCGAACCCACAAGGCCTTGCAGCCAAGAAATTTTAAGTCTCTCGTGTTTACCATTTCACCACCGCCCCGTGTTGTGGTGCCCTGATAGTAGCATGCTCAATGTCGATTCGTCAAGGTGGGAAATTGGGAGGAACCTCTTTCCTGGTTGCTACTTCATCCATCTGGAAGATTTGCGGAACCAAACAATCATTTTCGATAATTATTCTATCATCCTGTGCGGAAGACGGTTTATAATGAACACCAGACAATTCAAAATGGAGGAATTGAACAA
>CAXUEY010000069.1:6699-21997 GCA_964250225.1 uncultured Ktedonobacteraceae bacterium
GCGGAAGACGGTTTATAATGAACACCAGACAATTCAAAATGGAGGAATTGAACAAATGGATATCAAACGAAGTGGCTCACAACCTTCTGGGAAAGGGCCAGCCGAGTATTTTACCGGAACGGTACGCATTGATCCCCTGTTTGAGGCGCCCAATCCAGCCCGCGCGGTTGGCGCCAGTGTCACGTTCGAGCCCGGTGCTCGGACTGCGTGGCACACCCATCCGCTGGGTCAGACGCTGATCGTGACGGCTGGCTGTGGCCGGGTCCAGCGCTGGAGTGGTCCAATTGAGGACATTCGGCCAGGAGACGTGATCTGGTTTCCGCCAGGTGAGAAACATTGGCATGGTGCCACGCCAACTACAGCCATGACGCACATCGCCATTCAGGAACGGCTCGATGGCAAGACTGTCGATTGGATGGAAAAGGTCAGCGACGAACAATATCAGGCCTGATCGCGCAGGCCATGAATGAATGGGGGACTTCTGTCCAGACGTTTCGAAAGGGGCTAGCGGAAAAAATGGGGGTATGATATACTCTGACGAGGCTGTATGGTGCATTGTTGCTAAGACAAAAAGATCGACTTACGTGATGTTGTGCGATACAGGAATACATTTAACGCATCCATCCTACGAGATGGAGAAAGAGAGTTTTCAGTGACCGACCAGATCCTGTATTGTCGCGACTGCAACCAGGAATTTACCTTTACTACTGGTGAGCAGGAATTTTACGCGAGCCGCGGATTGACCAATGCACCCAGCCGTTGCCCGGAGTGCCGCGCTGCTCGTAAACAGTCCGGCGGCTTCCAGGGTGGCCGCTCCGGTGGCAATCGCGGAGGCGGCGGTGGCTTCCGTGATCGCGAACCCCGCCAGATGTACACTGCTATCTGCGCCAGCTGCGGAAAAGAGGCCAGCGTGCCCTTCCAGCCGCGCGAAGATCGCCCTGTCTACTGCCAGGATTGCTATCAGCCACGCGGCAACCGCTACGAGGATGCCGGCAGATCGCGCTGGTAAGCCATGTGCCAGATTGTTGTGAATCCCGACGGCTCCTTTGAGGCTGCACTCAAACAGTTTAATCGCAAAGTGCAGCAGTCCGGCATTCTCACCGAGGCCCGCCGCCGCAGCCACTATGAGAGCACGCAAGAACGCCGCAAACGCAAAGAAGAGGCGCGACGCCGCAAACAGCGCCGCTCACGCTTCTCCCATTGAGTACGCCGCCTTTGCAAGCAAGTAAATAAAAAAAGTGAACCAGGAAACGTTTCCTGGTTCACTTTTTATCTGTATTCTCGCTTCATTACTGAATAAGCTATCCAAAATTGGAATTTATACTATTCTTCATGCTTTGATGGTATCATCCATTTATTCATATCCTTTTCGAACTCACCCGTCCTATCCGTGACTAGCAAGCCAGCTTTTGAGCAATTGTAAGTAGAAGGCGCCCCGTCTTTCTGCTATAATAGCCACTACTCATTGGATGTTCAAAAGGGAACACACAATATGCACTACGCGATGAGTGGAAGAGCAGCTAAAATTAAAGAAGGTGTTCATAATTCTATGCCCCAACAATATAAAGCATTGCAGGGATTTAAAGATATCCTGCCCGATGAGCAAGCCTACTGGCGCCAGGTGGAGAAGGTGATGGTGGAGGTCGCGGAGACCTTTGGCTATCGCCGCATCGATACGCCGACGCTGGAAGAGACTTCGCTGTACCGCCGCACCTCTGGCGAAGGTACGGATGTGGTTGAGAAGGAGATGTACAGCTTCGATGATCGCCCCGATAAAGACGGCAACAGCAGCAATCTGACCCTGCGTTCCGAGGGTACCGCGGGCGTCGTGCGCGCCTATCTGGAGCATGGCATGTTCCAGTTAGCCCAGCCGGTCAAGCTCTATTATCTGAGCGTGCCCGTTTTTCGCCACGATAAGCCCCAGGCCGGGCGCTTCCGTGAACACCACCAGTTTGGCTGCGAGGCGCTGGGCGAGGATGATCCAGCTATTGATGCGGAGATCATTGGCCTGCTCTACCAGGTGTATACGCGGCTCGGCCTGCAAAATGTGCGCGTGCGCATGAATAGTATCGGCGATGCCAATTGTCGTCCGCAGTATATTGAGATGCTCAAAGAGTACTACCGGCCCCTGCTCAGCCAGTGCTGCCAGGACTGCCAGGTGCGCTTCACGAAAAACCCCTTGCGTATGCTGGACTGCAAAGATCCAGGCGACCAGGCGAAGATTGCGGCGGCCCCAAAAATCTCGGATCATCTCTGTGAGCCGTGCCAGGAACATTTTGCGGCGGTCCAGCGTTTCTTGCAACTCTACGGCGTGCCCTTTGAACATGACGCGCTGATTGTGCGCGGGCTGGACTATTACGCGCGCACGGTTTTTGAGTTCACCAACACCAAAGACAACCTGGCGCTCAGCGGGGGCGGACGTTACGATGGGCTGGCCGAGATCCTGGGCGGCGCGCACACGCCGGGCATCGGCTTTGGCGCGGGCGTCGAGCGCATTATCCTGGAGATGAAAAAACTTGAGATCGCCGCGCCGCTTGAAGAGAAGCCACGCGCCTTTGTCGTAGCCTTTGGGAAGAGCGCGGAATTGAAAGAAGCAATGGTGAAACTGGTCGCCGAACTGCGCCAGGCCGGACTGCGCACCGAGATGAGCTATGGCGGACGCAGCTCGAAGGCGCAGATGAAGCAGGCGGGCGCATCCGGCGCGGCCTACGCACTGCTGCTGGGCGATAACGAGCTGGCCGGCGGCTTCGTCACGGTCAAGGATTTGCAGGTCGGTGGCCTGGAGACAGAGAAAAAACAATTCGAGGTCAGGCGGGAGGAACTTGTAGCGTTTCTCACGCGTGGGTAAGGAGTAGATCTATGACAGCGTTTCGCGATCAAAACTATCTGTTAAATAAGCAGTATAAGGACGCTTCAAACTTCAATGCGCGGGTGGAACTGCACAGGCGCTTCAGCGTGAACCAGTATGGCTGGCACCGCTGGGTCTTCGATCAGTTTCAACTCGGCGCGGAGAGCGCGGTCCTGGAACTGGGCTGCGGACCAGGCTGGCTCTGGTACAGCAACCGGGCGCGCATCCCGGCTGGCTGGCAGATCACCCTCAGCGATTTCTCTGCGGGGATGCTTGATGAGGCCCGTCAGCAGTTGGGCGAGGAACGGTTTTCTTACCAGGTCGCGGACGCCCAGGCGCTCTCTTTTGCTGATGCGAGCTTTGACGCGGTAATCGCCAATCATATGCTCTATCACATACCAGATCTGCCACAAGCGTTGGGGGAGATTCGGCGCGTGCTGAAGCCAGGCGGCCATCTCTATGCTACTACTATTGGCCGCGAGTCCATGCATGAGCTGGATGAGTTGCTGTTTCGAGCACAGATCAGCCCACACTGGCAGAACTTCAAACAGAACGCGACCTTTGCGCTGGAGAACGGGCAGGAAGTGCTCACACCGTTCTTTGAGCAGATGAAGCTACATCTCTATGAAGATGCACTGGAGATTACCGAGGCCGAGCCGCTGATCGCCTACGCGTTCTCAAGTACCCTCGCTCAGAGAGCCACCAGTGAGCAGCGCGCAACCCTGACAGCCCTGGTAGAGCAAGAGTTGGCTGAGCATGGGGTCATCCATATGACAAAGGCTTCAGGGATATTTGAGGCCCTTAAAGCATAAATATCCCGCGCAACTTACTAATGATCGTGATGCCATGAGCACGCGCCCAGGCTCCCAGCGCCACAACATCCTCTTCCGCGAACATCGTGCCAGTCGGATTGCCTGTTATGCACTTCCTCTCAGGAAAAGTGTAGCCAGTAGAGCGCGCAGAGTTCAACGCAGCAGACGGGCTAGATACGCCAGGCTCAGCCGCCACATCGCCAGCACAATGGTCACATCGAGAAGAGTCAGGGCAGGCAGCGCCAGCACCAACGGCAACTTCCAGGTCAGCCAGAGCATGGCGGCAAAGAGCATAACAGTCAGGCCAAGCAATTGTAGTCGGCGCGGAGTGATCGGCATCTCCTCCTGCATGAGTGCCTGCATGCGATCCTCGACCACAATGGCGAGGTTTGTGTCCAGCGCACTGCCCAGCACGGTGAAGCAGGTATAGCCCGGAAGTAGCAACAGGACCAGGCACAGAGCGGCGAGCAGCGAGAGCGGGGCGAGGCAGCGTGCAAGACCCAGCAAGAGAGCAGCGAGCAGGCCGACCAGCAGGGCAGGCAGCAGAAATGAGAGGAGACGCGCGCGCACAAACGCAGAGACCCCATGTGGGGCAATCAGATAGAGCGCGAGACGGCTGCCTTCGCTGCTGATAGCGTAGGGAGCATACTCAAAGAGCATCAGGAAAGCCAGAAATGAGGCATAACCTGCGATCTGAAGGGGCGGCGTGATGTGCAGAATCGCCAGCGAGGAACGCAGCAGCGGAAAGAGCGCGAGCAGAACGACCAGCATCAGCAGCCGCAGCCAGGCAAACGGCGAGCGGCTCTGGTTGAGCAGACCTTTCACCAGCAGGGCAGCGGTCAGGGTGCGCGAACGGCTGAAGAGCGCGAACAGGAAGCCAATGCCTGGAAGCACCGGGGCCTGAGATGCGCGATTACGCCCCTGAGCAGACTGGAGAGTTGCAAGATAGAGCTGGCCCGTCAGAGCAGCCAGAGGGAAGAGTGCCAGGCACAACAGGAGCAGAAAGCAGGGCATGGCGAGTATTGGCGAGATAGACCAGGTTGATAGGAAATTGGGCAATGGAGACCGGGTGAGCGCTGGAAAGTGCCAGGTGGCGAGATGAGCGACCAGCGCAAGAGCCAGCAGCAGCATAAACAGGCCACCCAACATGAGGATACGATGTAGATAGCGCAGAACCAGCAGAGTTGCGATCAGTGCGAGCCAGCAGACCAGCGCGGCCCCGCTTACAAGCAGGAGCAACCAGGACAGGGCCGACCAGCCGAGGGCCAGCGCCAGAGCAATGCCTATGACGCTAGCCTCGAAAACGAGCCAGTTCGCGATGCCTTTGAGCACGACCAGGCCGTAGAGCGCGCGTACACGTGTGGCAGGCGTCAGAGGTTGCATCGCCAGAAGCAGCGCTTCCTGGCTATTCAGACCGGACATCAAAGTTGTGAGCACAGCGAAAACCCCAATGGGCAGCCACGCACCGAGGCAGGTCAGCCAGAGATGTTGCTGGAGGGAAATCCCTCCAGTCGCCTGCCAGGAGGCAAAGAGTGGTGTAAGACGCGTAATTGCCCAGATTCCGGAGCACACTTGAAAACACAGGCCGATCAACCAGGCAGTGCGCACACGTCCATCCTGACGCAGTGTGTTAGAGGTAGAGCGCAGAGAGGCGCGCCAGATAAGCAGTAGCGGTTTCATAGCATTCTCCCCTTTAGGTGAACTGTGAGAAGCGGGGAGAATGTGCTCCAGATAATGAGCAAAACCTTCATCCCGCTACCTCCTCTGCTTGAGTTGTGAGAGCCAGGAAAACGCTCTCCAGGTCGGGGGCGGCGGACAGAGCGCGCAATTCGGCGGCGCTCCCCTCAGCTAGCAGGCGACCCCACTGAATAATTCCAACACGATGGCAGAGCGTTTCGGCGGTGGCAAGGTCGTGAGTCGAGAGAAAGATGGTCGTTCCCTGCCCGGACAGGCGCAAGAAGAGATCTTTCAGGCGACGCGCGCTGAGCGGATCGAGGCCGTTCAGTGGCTCATCGAGGATCAACACTGGCGGCTGATGCAGAAGCGCACCGGCCAATGCCAGCTTGCGCTTCATGCCAAAAGAGTAGGAGCCACAGGGGCGCCCGGCCTGATCGTTCAGTTCAAGCAGCGCGAGCAGGTCAGCGATACGCGTCTCCGCGAGATTCGCAGGCAGGCCACGCAACTGAGCGAGAAAGGCCAGAAATTCGCGTCCACTCAAGCGATCATAGAGCAGGGCATGGTCAGCGACATAGCCAAGCGCCTCTTTCGCCTGGAGAGGCGCCCGCCAGATATCGTGGCCGACCAGTTGGGCATAACCAGAAGTAGGTTGGAGCAGGCCCACCAACATCTTGATCGTCGTCGATTTGCCCGCGCCATTTGGACCCAGGAAGCCGTAGATTTCTCCGCGTCGTATCGCAAGGTTGAGGTCATCCACAGCGACAAAATTCGCGAACCAGCGGCTGAGATGTTCAGTGCGCAGAGCCACGGGAGCATCATCGGCGATGTGAGGAAGGTCATAGCGCGCAATCTGGGGATATGATCCAACCTCACGCGGAGCAATTATTGCCTCAGCAGCGAGAGAGGGTTGCGCGGTGGCGAGTTGGGTGTGTTGAGCGAGATTGAGTGCGGTCAGAAATGCATCGCGCTGGTCGAGGCTAATCAGTACTTGATCGGCCACACAAGCGCGGCGCAGGCCCAGACGAAAGGTGCGCGGGCTATCAAGGCACAATAACACCTGGCCGCGCTCTGAGAAGGCGATGGAGATACGTTTTTTGTACGCATCGTAGCGAGGAACGGGTACAGGCCCCAACCTCTCCTGCACTGCTTGCGCGGAGGCAAACGCGGAGAGAGGAATGCTGGCGTGAAAATCGAGGCCATAACGCAGATCCAACGTCGCGGCTGAGATGCGATGCTGAGTCCAGAGCGGCACGAGCAAGCGACCAAATATGCTCGCGAGCAAGAGTCCAATGGCGGCGAGCACCAGCGTTTGCAGCAGCGCGCCAGGCACAAAGTGGAGCACGAGCCAGACGATCAGCATACCTTCAGCCAGACATAAGAAGAGCATAGTGCCTATAATGCTGAGATATGGGCCTTTATGCGTTGCGTAAGTAAAATGTGAGCGAGAGATCATATTATTGCTCCTGTTCAGCAGCTTGAAGAGCATCCTCTGTTGAGGAACTGCTCTGGGCAGGCGTTTGCTGAAATGCCGATTTTTGCGCTAACAGCTCAAAGAAGCGTTTCTGAGCAGGTGAGACCGCAATTGCCGTCAAGTCCATAAGGGTTGAGGAGAGTGGACCTTGCTCCCAATTTCCCATTTGAGCAAGTTGTGCAAGCAGCATGGGAAGTTCCGGGCTGTTCGTGTAGTCCTCAGCCAGTTGCGCAACCTCTGGCGCATCTTCTGGTACTTCAGCCAGGGCAGCCAGGCGTTCTTCTAGAGCAAAGAGATGGGGGTAGCGCTCAGGTTGACTGGCAATATGCTGCACGACTGCTTGGAAGGTCTGGCGATACTCGGTGGGCCAGTGAAAGGAGCCGAGCATAGCGTCGACGCGCTCGCCCCACGCCAGCGATTCGGCGCTTAAACTGGCTGCGAGTTGGGCCTTGAGAGCAGGCGAGGCGAAGAAATGGGCATCTTCATTAGCCAATTCAAGCTGCTCACTGGCCAGCAACGTTTGTAGCAATGCGCGACGTTCCTCCAGTTCCAAAATCTGGGCAGAGATCTCCTCGGCCAGCGATTGCAGAGCGGCGCGTAGCGTACTCTCAGCCTCCTCCTGCGAGGAATCGCCGAGGATCGCGCGAATACGCTCAAGCGAGAGTCCCAGGGCGCGCAGACGACGAATACGCTGCACATGCAGCAAATGTTGCGCATTATAGAGCCGATAGCCGCTTGCTGTACGCTCGGGTTCGGCAAGCAGACCAATTTCATGATAATAGCGGATCGTTTTGGTCGAGACGCCCACGAGACGAGCGACCTCGCCAATCTGCAAAAGTTCTCGCATAACCAGTACCATTCCTTTCTCTTCAGTAGAGACTATACAACCTTCCAGCCGGGTCAAGGTCAAGAGGAACGCGAACTCTATAAGATACGTGTATGATAGAGGAGAGGAAAGGAGCGTCGGCAATGGAGCAAGAACATGCACAGAATCAGGAATATCCACCGTTCTCACAAATGAATGGTCAAGCATTCGGGCAACGCGAGGAGCAGTGGTTCACACATGAGCATCTGCTGGAAATGGCGTTTGACGTGGCCGATCTGGGCATCTGGAAACTCTCATTTGGCAGCAATGAGGTGCGCTTCTCGAGCAGAGCAAAGGCCCATTTTGGCTACCCAACCGGGGTAGATATGACCTACGCGATGCTGGGTGAGCGCATCATTGCGTCCATCGATGGCGAAAAGGTCGTGCCGGGCGAGGGGCGCATTGTGCGCGATATGGTCAGACAGTTGCAGGAGACGGGCGAGTATGTGGCAGAGTACGAGCTAAAATGGCCGGATGGCTCGCTGCACTGGATCGAGGTGCGCGGCAAAGGGCAATCTAGCGCAAACGGCAAAGTGAGCGGTATCGTGGGAGTGACGCGCGAGATCACCAGGTACAAACAAGAGCAGCAGCGCCAGGAGACGTTCATCAGGATGGCGCGCCACGAATTAAAAACGCCGCTGACAACGATCAAAGGTTTTGCACAACTGCTCAGAAGACAGGTGAAGAAGCTGGGGCTGACAGAACAGGTGGAGATGCTCAACAAGCTGGAAGAGCAAGTTAACGTTCTGACCGGAATGATCAATGAATTGCGGGATAAAGGCAAAACCCAGGCACCGGAGCAGAAGCCGATAGAGAACAATAGTGAGGGATTGGCGGGAAATAGAGAAGAAGGGCCAGCCGTCCATGACGAGCTGCCCTCCTCCGTGCTTGAAAATCTGGGATTTAGCGGCGATAGTAGCGGTTACGACGACCCCAGGAGCGATAGGTGAGCGCGTGCCAGAGCGCTACCAGGATGATTGCGCCGATCAACGCCGGGATCAGAGGAACGCCCTGAATGCTATATTGGGGCAAGCCAGAGATGATAATGACCTGCGTCATCAACCAGACGCCGACCACACCCGCGATAATAGCCCCAATAATGCCAAAGGGCAGCTTCCAGCCGACGATAAACTCCGCGATTATGCCAACAATTGCCGCGACAATCAGGTAGATAATAAAATTCGTCCCAAAGTTCCAGACATTATCCCCGAACTTAATAGTGATGCCGTCTGCCAGGACTAACAAGCTATGCGTGAAAAGTGATGCCATGATTTCCTCCTTGATAGTGTGGTTGATATTCTCAGCCACCTATGTATTATACGTAAATTCTACCATAAAGTAGACGCTGAGTCTCGGTATTTTCGATGAATTTAAGGAAATTCTAACGTGGGATATGCAGGAACGTCCCCTTTGCTCTGATTACACACACCGAAAAGGGATGGCGAGGGAATGCGAGGGGTTGTGTCCAGGTCAGCCTGCATTGTACAATGGTGGCAAGAGCGTATCTATTCCTGGCTTCCGAGGCCTGGGCGCCAGTCGAGTCATTGTGGGCTGGACGTCTGGCTGGATGCTGGGATTTTTTACTGACGGGAGGTTTTTTTCGTTGTCGGATTTATTTCGTGAAGTAGGGAACAGTGTGACGGCTCCGCGCGGCTTTCGCGCGGGCGGCATCGCCTGCGGAATCAAGTCGGATGGGGATATCAAGGATCTGGCGGTACTGATCTCGGACGTGCCATGCGTGGCGGCTGGCACATTTACGACCAGCAAGACCTTTGCCGCGCCGGTTGGCGTGTGCAAAGAGCACCTGCACAACGGCAAGGCACAGGCAGTAGTCGTGAATAGCGGCAACGCCAACTGCGCCACAGGCGAAGTCGGGTTGCGCAACGCGGTGAAAATGACCGAGTATGTGGCAAAGAAGTTCAAGCTGGCCCAGGATCTGGTGCTCTGCTCCTCGACGGGCATCATCGGGCGCCAGTTGCCGATAGAGAAGATCGAGGCAGGGATCGCGGCCATCGAGGTCAGCGCTGAGGGTGGTTTTACTTTCTCCGAGGCCATCATGACCACGGACACGAGGCCCAAGCGTATCGCGCTCGAATTCGAGATTGAGGGGCGTACCGTGCGTCTGGGTGCGGCCACCAAAGGCGTGGGCATGATCTACCCCAACATGGCCACGATGCTCTGCTATATCACCACCGATGCCGCGCTTGAGCAGGACTGGCTAGCCAAAGAGCTGAAGGCGGCGGTGGATGACTCATTCAACATGATCGCGGTGGATGGGGATATGTCCACCAACGACACCTGTATCCTCTTTGCCAACGGGCTGGCGGGCAATATGCCTCTGAACGATCAGCATTCTGACGCGGGGATCTTTCGCGAGGCGTTGCGCCGGGTCACGCAATACCTGGCCATTGAGCAGGTGCGCGATGGCGAGGGCGCGAAAAAGATCATGACTGTGCAGGTGCGTGGGGCGAAGGACAAGGACGACGCGGTACGGGCTGCGCGGGCGATTACGCTCTCGCCGATCTGGAAATGCGCGCTGGCTGGTGGCGATCCCAACTGGGGTCGCATCTCATCGACCCTGGGGGCCAGCGGCAGCGAACTGGACCGCGACACCTACGATATTTTTGTGGGCGAGGTCCAGTTGATGAAGGGTGGCCTGGCGGCCAGCTACGATCAGGCGGCAGCTCAGGCGGCTATGGCTGGCGACGCCGTTACGATTACGATTGACCTGCACCTCGGCTCCGGGCAAGCAACCGCCTGGGGCTGTGACCTGACCTATGGCTATATCGATGAGAATAGCCTTTACACGCGGTAGTTTCAATCCCGCAACGGGAGAAGCAGCTTCGTGTGTATCGGCATTTTCATCGCGGCAAGTATACATCTATAGGCCATAAAGGTCAATCTAACAGCAATAGTTTGTTTCAAAGGAGAATAGCATCTATCATGGCACAACAGCAGACATTTGAAAGCGCTCAGCAACATTGGATGGAGTTGGAGCATAAATACTATCAGAACACCTTCAAACGCCAGCCGCTGGTCTTTGTGCGCGGCGAGGGCACACATGTGTGGGACGCGAACGGCAAACCCTACCTGGACCTCGTGGCGGGCATCGCGGTGAACGTGCTGGGGCATTGCCACCCGGCCATCGTCAAAGCCATCCAGGAGCAGGCCACGCAGCTCGTTCACGTCTCCAATCTCTACTACAATACAAAGCAGATCGAGCTGGCCGAGCAGTTAGGTCTACTCAGCGGCGGTATGCGCTCGTTCTTCTCCAACAGCGGCGCGGAGGCCAACGAGGGCGCGATCAAGCTAGCGCGCAAATATGGGCGTGTCCACAAAAACGGCGCGTATGAGATCATCAGCATGGAGCGCAGCTTCCACGGGCGCACCCTGGCCACCACAGCGGCAACCGGTCAGGCCTACTATCAGGCCACCTGGGTGCCACTGCCCGACGGCTTTAAGCAGGTGCCCTTCAACGATCTGGACGCGTTGAAGGCGGCGGTGAGCGACAAGACCGTGGCTGTGCTGCTGGAGGCTGTGCAGGGCGAAGGCGGGATCTGGGCGGGCAAGCCTGAGTACATTGAGGGCGTGCGCCGTCTGTGCGACGAGAAGAACATGGTCATGATCTGCGACGAGGTGCAGGCGGGCATGGGGCGCACCGGCAAGTTCTTTGCCTGGGAAAACTACGACATCAAGCCGGACATCGTGACGATGGCCAAAGGACTGGCGGGCGGCGTACCGATTGGCGGCATGCTGGCGGGGCCGCGCGCGGACATTTTCGAGCCGGGCGATCACGGCACGACCTTTGGCGGCAACCCCATCGCTTGCGCGGCAGCGGTGGCCACGATTCGCACTATCAAAGAGCAGAACTTGCTGGAGAACGCGCGCAAGATGGGCGAGTACTGGGATAGCAAGATGCAGGGCCTGTGCGAGAAATACGACTTCCTCGACAGTCCACGCGGCATCGGCCTGATGCGCGCCGTCAACGTCCAGCGCGACCTGGCGGCCAAGATCGTCGAGACGGCCATGGAGCATGGCGTGTTGCTGAACGCGCTGGGCACCAACACCCTGCGCATCGTGCCACCGCTGGTCGTCAGCAAAGCTGACCTGGACGAAGCTGCCGCGAGCCTCGATAAAGCGTTGGTGGAGATTGCTAACGAGCAGTAAAAATGTATACCGCAAGAGGGCAGCGCATGTGATCCACGGGCCACGCGTGCTGCCCTCTTGCGGTATAATCAGGGAAATGCTATTGAGCGCTAAATGGAGGGCAACATATGGCAGAGCCAGAGAGCAAACCAACCGTGCGTGTGGTCAAGCCGCGCGAATTTGACGCCAACACGCCCCAGACGCCGGGAATGCAGCGCGTTGCGGCTATCTCACGCGAACTGGCAGGTTCACGCGGCATCTGGGCGGGCGTGGCCATCGTTGGGCCACAGGTGGCCAGCGGCGTCCATCATCACGGCGAGATCGAGACGGTCATTTATGTCGTATCAGGCAAGGGGCTGATCCGCTGGGGCGAGCGCATGGAATGTGAGCAGGAGGTCGAGCCGGGCGATTTCATCTATGTGCCGCCGTTCGTGCCGCACCAGGAGATCAATAACTCGCCCGACACCCCCTCGCAATGGGTCATCGTGCGCAACTCGCAGGAACCAATCGTGGTCAATCTGGAACCGTTCAACGCGGAACAACAGGCCGGAACGGATGCGACACATCGCTTCTGATGAGTCAATGGAAGGCAACCCCCTAGCGTGGGCGCGGACGATGCGAAGAGCGCACAGCACGCTGTCGAGTCTCTTTGATCTCTTGTTTGAGATTCTCCATCGCTCGATGCGGTCCCGGCACAGGCGAACCAAACCGATTATAGGCGTTATAATCAGGCGTGAATAGACGCGCGAGACGCGAAGGACGCCGCCAGGGTCGGGAGGACTCGCGACTGGTGAACGCGCTCATAATGCTAGCGATGACAATCCCCAGCCCGATCATGACCAGCAGAGTCAGGACGATAGTCATTGGGATAACTGCCTTTCCTTCAGAGGAACAGTGTGATGTGTTTAAAAAATTCCTCTCCCTGGCTGAACGATCAGCGTTAATTGAAATCAAATGGCGCATGATTTATCGAATCGCGCCGGAAAACCCCCTTGCTTCAGCCGTGGGGAGAGCAAACGCGCGTCAGCAGACGGAAAAGACTTGATCGCAGATCACCGTGTGCGCCTCTCCAAGCTGGGAACGATCAAGGTGAAGATCCCAAAAGGCAAGGTAGCAACTGTGGAGCGATCATGCCCAAGACCTTAGAGGAGCGGTGGCATTCTTGCCCCCGCGGTTGCGAGTTGGACCGCAATCACAATTCCGCCCGTGATATTCTGCGGCTTGGCCTTGCTGGACACACCATCCAGAAGAAAGCACCCCTGCCACGGCGCACCTCCAAAAAACGATCCCAGGCTCGGACGGAGCCTTCAGAGGGCGCGCCTCTGAGAAGCCCCCGGCTGTAGCCGGGGGCTGAGGAGTTGAGCTATGCAGTAGAGGTATTGGAATGACTGGCGCAAAAATAAAAGTGACAAATTACCTTGTTTTTACCCCATGCATAGAATATAGTAAAGATATTCAAGCTAGTGAGCGATATATCCTTTCCTTTAGCAAGGTAATATGAGGAAGCTATTTCCCCATGTACGCTAAAAGTTTTGTTTTGCGCGAACTACATTGATATACCCTATATGACTATTATATGTTTACAAGGAGGAAATCGTGTCCCTTTCAAGACATCGTATGATGCGCTCACGCCTTTATAGCGTGGTATCTCTCCTGCTTTTATGCGCGCTGGCTGCCTGTGGAGGTGGGAATCAGCAGACTTCGGCCACTCCCACGCCGTCGCACGCATTGGTGACATTTGATCTCGGAATTCCGCAACAAGCCTTGAACGCTCCGGTTGCCGGTAACGTAGCAGATGACACGCAGTTGCATGTACTTGTCAGCTTGAAAGTCAACCAGGCATTGCTGAACCAGTTGGGAGGACAGCAGCAAAACGCGTCGGATCAGGGTACTGATCTCACCGCAGTGGCCAACCAGCTTGGCATCACCGATCAGCAGTATCAGCAGATCAAACAGTTTTTCGGCTTGCAAGATTTGTCGATAAATCTCAATTCATTGCATACAATATTGACGCTCGACGGCAAAGCGAGCACATTTGCTAGCCTGCTCAAGACTTCGTTTGTGGTGCATCAGTATCAGGGGCGTAAATTCTTCGCGCCGGCAAAGCCTTTGATGCTACCGCAGTTCGTTGCCGAGCATGTTCAGGCGATCAGCGGACTGGACAGTTACACTCCCCCCGTGCGTTCCGGGCTGACGACAAACAGTTTGCATGCGCTCAACGTCGGCGCACAGCGGGATAGCTGTGTAAATGCTGCTTCCAATGGGTTTCTTACCACTCAGCAGATTCGCCAGGCATACAGCTTTAACCAGGCCGCCTCACAAGGAAAAGGGGGCAGCGAAACCACTATTCTCTTGCCAGAACTCGCGGCTTTTCCCCAATCCGATGTGCAGCACTACCTCGACTGCGTTGGCTTCCACGGCAAGCTCAGTGTTGTCACAGTCAACAACAACCCACCGCAACCAGACGTGAATACTGATGTAGAGGTGGCGCTGGACGTGGAAATGGTGGCGGGCCTGCTCCCCAACGCCAACATCGTGATCTACCAGGAGGCCAACGGCGGATTTGGGAGCCTCAGTGGAGACCCGCTGCTGGACATTTTCAATCAAATCCAGACGGACTATGCCAGGCATCGGGGACCGGTAGATCTCAGTCTGAGTTGGGGTGGACCCGAAAATCTGAGTACACGCAGTGATGTTTCTGCTGTGGATAGCGCGGTGCAGACGCTGGTACAGGGCGAACATATCAATTTCCTCGCCGCTAGCGGTGACTGCGCCGCCTATGATATCAGCAGCAATTATCCGAACACTCTCAGCCTCAATTTTCCGGCCTCTGACTCGTATTCCATCTCCGTTGGAGGTACAGTGCTTTCAACCAACGCTGCTGGCAATCGCACCCAGGAGGCGGTCTGGTCTAGTGACCCTACCCAGGATCTCAATTGCGACAATACCTGGGGTTCAGGCGGCGGATTGAGCCAGTACTTTCAGCAGCCCGCGTGGCAGCAGGGTCCAGGTGTACAGAACAAATACTCCAATGGGAAGCGCCAGGCCCCGGATATCTCGGCCATCGCCGATAATATCGTCTTCTTCTATGGGAACAACTGGGTCGCTGGCGGTGGTACAAGCGCGGCCACGCCCATCTGGACCAGCGCGCTGGCGCTAGCAAATGAGGGGCTGATCACCAAAACCCACTACTACACCTTTGGCCCTGCTCTGTTCTACTGGATCGCTCAGCACGCGGCCAACGACCATCCCTACTACGATGTCACGAAAGGAAATAATCTCCACTATCCTGCTACCAGCGGCTGGGACTTCGCGTCCGGCTTCGGTACACCTAATGTGCCAGGGGTGTTGCAGGCTCTGCAAGCATTTGTCACAACGAAGCACTAAGCTCAGCAAACGGGCGAACGCCGCACGGGCCAGGCGAGCACCGCACGGGCCAGGCGAGCACCGCACGGGCCAGGCGAACAGGCCCCCGGCCC
>CAXUEY010000069.1:22009-31097 GCA_964250225.1 uncultured Ktedonobacteraceae bacterium
ACACATCACCCCGCGGCGCCAGGGTTATCGGGCTGGCCCCGATGCCGCGTCACGCGTAGCGGGCCAGCTCGCCTGGCCCGTGGGGGTTCCCACACAAAAAGAGCAGGTCAGCACATCATGGCTGGCCTGCTCTTTTGCTCAGGGATTACTCAGTAGCCGCACTCTCGCTACGTTCACGCATGCGATCTGTGAACTTGATAAAGATGATCGACAGTTCGTAGAGGCAGGACATCGCCACGCCCAGGAAGATCGGGCTGTAGAGGTCCGCGCCTGGCGTCAGGACCGTTGCGGCGATCCACATACCTACGTGCGCAACTGCGCGCTTCTTTTTCAGCGTCTCCTCAGTGATCATTCCAATGATTGAGAGGAAGGTCAGGACCAGCGGAAGCTGAAAGGCTAATCCAAAGGCAAGCAAGAAGAACGCCACAAAGGTAAAGTAACTGCCTGCTGAGATAAACGGGGTAAAACTATCAGACCCGAAAGTGATCAGAAAACTGACCGGGTATTGCAGAACGATATACCCCAATGTCAGACCAGCCAGGAATAGAACAAGGCCAGCTACAATAAAGGGCACAGCGTGTTTCTTCTCATGCTGGTAAAGACCAGGAGAGATGAAAGCCCAGGTCTGATACAAAATTACCGGTAGTCCCGCAACAAAGCCTCCAGCAAAAGAGAGCAAGAGGAAGGTGGTAAACCCTTCTCCAAGACCTACCTGAACCAGCTTTTGTTTTCCATGTCCCAAAGGGTCCGCTGCCGCAGGCAACGGCAACGTCAGAAACGTCATGATCTGCACACGGAAGATAAAAGCCACAATGCCAAAGAGGACGATGGCGATCAATGATTTAAAGATGCGCCAGCGCAACTCCTCCAGGTGCTCTATCAGGGTCATGGCGGATGGATCTTGCTGATCGTTATCGCCATTTTCGTTGTCATTGTTGAAGAGAAGGTCGCTCAGGGCCGCCAGTGGATCTTCCTGCTGATTGATATTTCCAGTTGCCATACATGTTCTCCAAGCAGGTATCAACCACCAACGTTAATCGTTTGGATGCAGCTGCGTGCCGACCTCTTCGCGTGTCTCGCTCGTGTACTTGCCGCTCACCAGTTTGTTCATATCCTCGTCTGAGACAGGCATCTGCACCTCTGGATGTTTGATGGCACTCATTTCGGCATCTTTCGGGGCCGAAATCTCATTGACGCCTTTTTTGAACTCTTTGATGCTCTTGCCGATGGCCGAACCCATTTCTGGCAGTTTTTTTGGACCAAAGACTAATAGAGCGATGACCAGGACGATAATTAATTCGGGAAGGTGAAGTCCAAATGGCATGATAGGTATCCTTTCTGACTGTGAATGCTTATCTCAGGTGTCAGGGACTATTCCCTGCATCCTTTTTTCATGTGACTAGAAAACACGCACCGTTTTGCGCGCTCCGAAACTACCCGTAGGCTGGTTTACGAGAACTGCCTTGCAGGGCATTGGCCCCGATAGCCAGCGCGCCCAGGCCCGCGCCACTAAACTTTACCAATTGCAGAACCTGGCGACGACTGACGCGACGCTGATTCCATCTGCTGCTGGCCTGCTGGCGGGTCTGAGCCTCGGCGGTTTCCTGGCGTACCAGGGCACTGAGCCGCTGCTCCAGGTCTACGGGGGCCGGGGCCGCGCTCCCATAGTGGCGTAACAGCAGGGTGTCGATAGAGTCGTTCTGCATGCTTCCTCCCGCTAGCCGAGAAAGCGAGGCCGGGTCTGTAAGCCCGCTTCGCGGATCTCAACTCTTTCTGTAAAATGCTGCCGACCCTCCTGTGCGTGCTGGCCAGGCCGGGACGCAGTTGAGTGCGTGAGCTGGTCATAGACCTCTTCGCCGCATTCGAGCCGATACGCCTGTTGAAATTGCTTACGCGCCCGCGCCAGGCGTTGGCGAACCGCGGCATCATCCAGGTCGAGCATCTTCGCAATCTCGCTACTGGAGAACTGCCCGATGATCGAGAGCACCAGGCAGAGCCGCAAAGGTTCGCTCAGACGAGCCAGGGTGCGTCGAACCGCGTCCTGCTCGGCCACCTGTGTCTCCAGGTCGCCGCGCTCAATGATCCCATAGCCACCAGGCTGGACAGCAGCCGCGCGTTCGTTCAACACATCCAGCGTCTCAGCGTAGGTCGTGGCCCGCTCGTCCGTCTCCGTCTCGTGCTTCTGCATACGCGAGAGCGGGATAAAGCGGAAGAGGCTCTGGCGGCGGCGCTGCATCAACACAGTATTCAGGGCGATACGTAGCAGCCAGGCTTTGGCTTGAAACCGCTCGCCACTTTTCGCGCGCGCGGCATCAATCGCCTTGAAAGCCTGGTGGAAGGTATCCTGAGTCAGATCCTGGCTCTCCTCCCAATCGCCGGTCAACCCATAAATCGTATGAAAGACCAGCTTGCCGTATTCATGAATGAGTGCTTCAACCGCTTGCGCGGCGGGCAATGTATTCACAACCTGCTCTTCAATTTCTGTGTAACACGTGTACAGTTATTAAGATGTGTGACCGGGGGAAATTGTGACATGGAATTGGACCAAAAAGCGAACCAGAAATTTTTTGGGTGTGGAAGGTGGCGCCCACTTCTCTCACACACCTCACCATCCGATCCTTACAAAACGCGCAGGCACCGGGGCGTCAGATGGAAAAGCACGATGGTTGAGGTATGGTACCTTCCAGAGCACAATACCTCAACCATTGTAGAAAAGGGGGAACAGGCCTGCAAATGGTGTGCAGAAAAAAAGATTATTTAGAATGCTCTTCTATATAATCTTCAGCCTCCTGGACGGTCGTGATTTTTTCCGCGTCCTCATCGGAGATCTGGAGCTTGAATTCCTCTTCCAGGGACATAATCAGCTCGACCAGATCCAGGGAATCGGCGTTGAGATCTTCAACAAAAGAAGCGCTAGGAACGACTTCGCCCTCATCGACACCAAGCTGATCCACAATGATCTTTTTGAGACGGTCTGAAATGGTTGCCACTATTTCACCTCGCTTTCGGCTATAGGGGTGGGCGGTTGTGCCCGATTAAATATCGTACCAAGAACGCCATTGATAAAGCGGCTGGATGTGTTACTGCCAAAGAGCTTGGCCAGTTCCACCGCTTCATTGATCGCGGCCTTTGCTGGTACCGTATTATTAAACAGAATCTCGTAGATTGCAAGCCTGAGAATACTTTTATCCACACGGGCCATCTGGTGTAATGGCCATTCGCGGGCCGCGCTCTGAATATGCGCGTCGATATCCGCCAGATGGTCACACACACCCATGACCAGCTCGCTAGCGTATTCCACCACTTTTGGTTGCAGGTGACGGTCCTCGGCATGGCGCTGCAAAACCTCCGCGGCTGCATGTTGAGCGGTGTCATATTCGTAGAGTGTTTGCAATGCGATCATCCGCGCTTGTCTGCGTATCCCTATTGGCATACTTTCCTCGTGTGGTTGCTCTCTCTGAGCCGCCAGAGGCCTCTCCTCCTGTCGGCTGAGCTAGTTGCCGTGTGCATGTCGGCTATAGTTGCTAGGTCACATCCTGGATATACACATTGACCTCGTGGACCCGCATGCCCACGATATGTTCCAGCGCGGAGGCGACTTCCTCCTGAACGGCGCTGCCAATATCGACGATGTTAGCGCCTGATGCTACGACCAGATAGAGATCAGCCGAGACGATATTGTCTCGCACGGTCAAGGAAACACCCTGCCGTGGTATCTCGCGTCCCAACCAGCGTGTCCACTGGTCGGGTGAGTGGGCCATACGTACAACGCCTGGGATCTCCAGAGCGGTATTGGTGATGATGGTTGAGAGTACCTGTGGCGCAATGCGCACAACTCCCGGCGCGTCATGGACCATACGTTTCCCTTTCCAGAAAGCTGTGTGCTCCCTTGCAAGCTTACTGTATCAGGCCAACTGACAACAGCTTGCAACAAGATCTCTTCTCTGCATCGCATTGTCGCTCCTGTGCCAGATTCTGTCAAGCCTATGCCTGCTAGCCGGGTGTATAATAGCCCTTTTTGCCTGCTTGTCTGGCCGCGCAAGTCGCCTGGATCTGTTTTCCCAGCTATTCTCTTATGTTAAATGCCCGCCAGATCCAGTTCGCGCAGGGTCGCGGCCACTTTCGTGATATCTGTCCGGCTACTAAGATTTAAGA
This sequence comes from uncultured Ktedonobacteraceae bacterium, assembly GCA_964250225.1. GTDB lineage: Bacteria > Chloroflexota > Ktedonobacteria > Ktedonobacterales > Ktedonobacteraceae > Paraktedonobacter. Next base: position 26,165 of record CAXUEY010000069.1, read on the forward strand.
GCGTCAAACCTTTGGCGATGCGTTTGACCATGCCGGTGAGGGCCTGGCCGGGACCGATCTCGATAAAAACGGTGACACCCGCTGCCACCAGGTATTCGATGCTACGAATCCACTGCACCGGAGTGGCGACCTGCTGGGCCAGTTCCTCGCGAATGGCCTCCGGACTAGTCAGCGGGGTCGCGTGAATGTTGCCGATCAGCGGGATGCGCGCCTCATTGACCGGGGTGCTGGCGAGCACCTGTGTCAGACCGGCGGCAGCGGGCTGCATGACCGGCGAATGAAAGGCACCGCTGACCGCGAGCGGCATAACTTTCTTCGCTCCCCGCGCTTTGGCCAGTTCCATAGCCAGTTCAAGCGCCTTCAACTCGCCTGAGATGACGATCTGGCCGGGGGCGTTGTAGTTGGCGATGGCGACCTGGCCCTCGCCGGGATGTGTCCCCGTTTTATTCGCGCTAACCCGTGTTGTGGCCTCCGCGCACACCTCGCGCAACGCCTCTTCGTCCATCGCGATAATCGCGGCCATGCTGCCGGGACAGAGCGTGCCCTCGTGGTGCATCAGGCGTCCACGTTCGCGTACCAGCCGAGCCGCGTCCGCCAGACTCAGCGAGCCAGAGGCCACCAGGGCGGCATACTCCCCAACGCTATGACCGGCGGTAAAAGCGGGCGTGAGGGGCGAGGTCCAGGAAAGGGTTGAGGTTTCCGAAAGGGCTTCCTGCAGAGCAGCTAAGAGGGCCAGGCTTACTGTGACAATCGCGGGCTGGGCATTGATCGTCTCGCGCAGGGTTTCATCGGGACCAGAGAAGCAGAGCTGGCTGAGCGCAAAGCCCAGCGCTTGATCGACGTTCTCAAAGACCCGGCGCGCTGCCGAGGACGTTTCAAAGATATCGGCGCCCATACCAACGGCCTGGCTGCCCTGCCCAGGGAAAAGAAAGGCAACTCTGGTTGTCATGATCGTTCGTCTCTTACATGAAAAAGAGGCGAGGAGCGATCTCCCGCCTCTTTAAAAAGAATTACTGCTTTTTGGTTTTGGGATAGAAAACCTGGCGTCCGCGATAGGTACCGCAGTTCGGGCAGGCGTGATGGGCCTGGCGTGGCTTGCGGCACTGCGGACAGGCCACCAGCTGGGGCAAGGTCAGGTGATGATGTGACCGCCGCTCACCCTGGCGGGCGTGCGAGGTCCGTTGTTTTGGTAACGCTCCCATTGTTCAATTTCTCCTGTTTTCGTCGGTATGCCCTTACGCTGCAATGGTCCAGGCACACTTGTGTTAGATACGTATCTGAAATGCTCCCGCCTCTAGAATGCGCGGGAATTCGGATCAGCTTGCTCTCAATCGCTTGCACCCGCGAGATGTTCAAGCCCATGTTTTCTGCATAAAATGCCCGCACCCGCCGGACCAACTATAATGAAGAACCGTTGTCCTGAAGCAACTTACTCAAAATGCTCAGGCGGCTATCCACCTCTGGCTTGCACTCGCACGGACCCTGATTGAGATCCTTGCCGCACTGTGAGCACAGACCTTTGCAGTCTTCCTGACAGAGCGTCACCATCGGCAGCGCGAGCAGGGTATTCTGGCGCACGGCCTCGGTCAGATCGAGCAGGTGATGGTCGTCGATGGGAAAAATCTCCTCCGCATCGAAAGGCGGCATCGGCATCCCGGTCACGATATCGATAGTCGGATAAAACTGCTCCTCAAAGGTCACGTGCATTGGCTGCTGAAAGAGTTTCAAGCATCGGGTGCAGGCGAGTTCGAGCGTCAGGTCCACCCAGCCATCCACCAGCAAGCCCTGGTTAGTGCGACGCATACGCACATGTCCCTCGATGGGACTGACCACCTTCAGATCATCATCGAATGTTAGATCTTCTGCTTCCCGAAAATCCGCGACAAACGACGTGCCGACGACAGATTTCATCAGTTGCGCCACGTTAAAAAGCATTGCATCCATTTGTTCAAATCCTCAATCGCTTCTGCTGTTTTTTTCTCAGGCAAAAAGTGATTTTGCCTGTTGAAATAAAGTGGCGCAGTGGTGGGCAGCTTTTCACTATGTGCGCGGTCATTATAGGGGAAGTGCGCAAAAAAATCAAGCCCTATCGTAACCGCGTATGGGTCGAGAAGAAGCGTCCTGATGCACGGCCTCAGCCACGGCATTGCCTTCTTCCCAAAACTCCTCATCCTGGACAAACATCGGGCCGCCCATCGTATCAGCGGCCAGGGCGGCGCGCCGGGGTAGTGGGCGCGCGGCTGCTCGCTGCTCTTCCGTGTAAGAGCCAGGGGAGGTCTCGTCTGCGTTGGGAGGCTGCTCCTCATCTTCCAGGCTGGCCAGGCCTTTCTCGATGCTGAGGATCGAGCGTCCGATATCCGTCTCGATGCTGCTCATGTGGTCGCGCAAGGCACGCAGGGTCTCAACGACATAGCCATCGGCTTCGTTTTTCAGCACCTCGGCCTCTTCTTCCGCGCGCCGCACCAGTTCCTGCGAACGCGCTTCCGCGACCTTGAGCAGCCCCTCGCGATTAACCGCCTGCTCCGACTCAGCGCGGGCACGAGCAAGCAGGGTGTTGGCCTCCGCCTGCGCCTGTGCAAGGATGCGCTCTTTATCCTGGATTACGCGCCTGGCCTGCTTGATCTCATCGGGAATCGTGGTACGCAACTGGTCCACGATATTCAGGATGTCCGATTCTTTCAGGATAATCTGATTGACCAGCGGCATTTTGCGGCTGCTCGCGATCAGGTTTTCCAGGCGATCAACAAGATACAATATATCCACGTTCCGGCTCCATCCCACATATGTTTTTTTACTAATAGTAGACGCGCTACGCTCCAAACTTCTGTTGCAACGCCTGCACCACGATGGGGGGCGCGATATCGTTGACATTGCCGCCCAGCCGCGCGACCTCTTTCAACAACGAGGAGCTGACATAGGTCTGTTCCACATTCGTAAAGAGGCAGACCGTCTCGATCTCTGGCGCCTGCTTGTAATTCATCAGGCCCTGGGGAAATTCCCCGTCAAAATCGTTAGCCGAGCGCAAACCCCTGATAATCGCCTGCGCGCCCATCGCACGCGCGTGATCGACCGTTAATGAGGCAAATGTATTCACGCGCACATTGGGCAAACGCTCATCGGCGAGCACCGCGTGCCAGAGTTCCAGGCGCTCCTCTACGCTAAAGAGCAGGTTTTTGGCTGGAAAGGCATAGACAGAGACGACCAGGGTGTCAAAGAGCCGGGCGGCCCTCCTGGCAATATCGAGATGCCCATTGGTCAATGGATCAAAACTTCCTGGATAGATCGCGATCCGCTCTGATCGTTGCTGCTCGCTCACTGCTTTTCCCCCTGTGTCAGTTGGCGCTACATCGTTGTACCACCGGAAAAACCGGCGTTGCCTGCCCGATGCCGCGTGCTTGAGTCTCTACAAGTTGAGTTTTCTGCTAGCTCACTCAGAGTCACCAGCGGGCTATGTTAATGATCGGCATCAGGTACGGGACCATTAAACCATATTGGCCAATTTTGTACAAGAGCGTGGGATCTCCTCCTATAAGAGATCCTCTTCCTCTGGTGTGAAAACTCCACGATATACGTCAGCAAGACGCAGAATCCCTTCTGGCTCTAAGGAGATCTCCATGTCTCCGGTAAAGATCTCGGTCTGCCAGTTGGTTGTACGTCTGAAAACGGTGGCTTCTCTCTCCGTCTGGCTGAGTAGAATGTAAGTCTCCAGGCTTGTACATTGTTTGTACAGATCAAATTTAGTGGTCCGATCCTCCTGTGCGGTAGAGTCTTCGGAGAGCACCTCTACAATGATACGTGGATAGCGCGCGTAAGAACTGATCCGACCTTTTTCTCTCTTTCTCAGGTAATCAGAAAACATGCAGGATACAACCACATCTGGGCGTTTCACGGCTCCTTCGGGATGTCCTTTATGGGGAGGGATCTCAACATCGCGTTCTCGATAAGGGCGGCAGGGGCCTTCAAACCCAAACAATGCTCTGAAAGCTACTACAACATTATCAGCGAGAAAGATGTGTTGTGGGGAGGGTGGGGCCATCAGATAGATGCGCCCTTTGATCCATTCATAGCGATACCCTGTACCTTTTTCAGTCAATTGATCGAAGTCCTCCCGTGTCATGGGGAAGCCCGTGCGTATCGCGTAGTCATCATCGTAGATATAATCCAGTGCCATCGTTTCGCTCCTTTACATCCCTCCAAAAGCACATCACAAGGATGTGGCAACAGCTCTTGCAACTTTTGTATCTCTGTATAATGTCTCAGTGAGAGTATACCAGATGCAGAGAGGGATTCCCAGAGGATCATCCCAGGCGCACTTTCCATATGTCACCGTGTACCAAATCTATCCATTTATCTCCCTATCTCGTGGCTGACCCATTCCAATAGTTTATCGCAACAATTACGCCCTTTTATGTAAATGTACGGCCTTCCCCACCTTCCTGATCAGAGAATCTGCTTATCCACCAACCAGAAGCATATAACCATAGCTGTGAACCCGATGAATGCTCATGCCGTAGGGAATGAGCTTGTTGCGGATTTTATTCACATACTTAGTAATCAGTTTTGCAGCAGCATCATCCGTATCCTGCAGAGCCAAAGCTGCCAGTAATGCCGCTTCCTTCACAACGACATATGTCAGTAAAAGGCGCATTATTTTGTACTCAGTGGGGGTAAAAGGCACAACACGGTTATCAATAACCACGATACGATGGTTATCATCGTATTTGATATCCATGCCATTGATGAGTAAGCAACGTTCGAGCATGGGGCTACACTCCTTTGTTTGAGTCAGGCAGCGCGTGATAGTGCTACTCTTTCCATGCGTCATCCAGACGCGTTTACAAACAAGAATTGATGGGGGCGGTGTAATCATAGTTCATCTCACCCGATGGCGCTGGCGAGTGAACAGATAATGCTAGCAGTAAAGCATTATCGG
>CAXUEY010000070.1:0-30320 GCA_964250225.1 uncultured Ktedonobacteraceae bacterium
TGGAGAAACTCGGCGTCCTCGCGCGTGTAGATATCGTTGGTGACAACAGCCAGGTTGTAACGCGGCCAGAGCTGCCTGCTCAGGCTATCGACCAGGGCTGTTTTGCCGCTCCCCACCGGGCCAGCAATGCCAACCCGGAATGCTTGTTCGCTCATGATCAACTCGCTCTCTCTTTCTCTAATGTTCACAGGAGCTATGCATGCTTCAACGCCTGCCACTGGCTTGCCAGAGTCGCTAAGGTTTGTCCTCCTTCAAGCGTCACTGTATTCATGGTGCTCACTTGCTCTGGATAATTCTCTCTGGCCCAGGTAAAAAAAGGATTACTAATCGCATACAGACGTTTAGCCTCCTGCACATCCGAGGGAGGAATCACCAACCTGCTAATTCGCTCTCCCTGGATGGTAAATTGCATCTTCAGAGGCTTTCCCTCGTAGTCCAATGCACGGCTTAAAACATTGATTCTGTGGCTGAAACACGTGATATGGTCTCCTTCCACTGTGAAGTCGCTCAAGATGATCTGTTCCTGCGCCCCGATCTCATATTCGTGAAATGGACGCACCTGGAACAGAATCCCTTCATCATTAATGCAGGCATCCTCATGAAACAAAGCTATCACTGCATCAATATCACCTTGATTAATGGCCTCCTGATAAGCTCGTACAAGAGTGCGAAACGTCGTTCCATTGTCAGTATTCATTTATTTCCTCTCGTTTGTAAAAAAGCTTGGAGCTATCCCCTTCACCGTGATCTCCCCTGAGAGTATATCAGAGATTTGCTGAAACGAGATCCTGACTCCTCTAAAACAAAAAATAACGTTGGGCCAGTGGCAATTCGCTGGCGGGTTCACAAGTCAGCAATTCACCATCGGCGCGCACCTCGTAGGTTTCAGGATCGACCTCGATATGCGGCATGGCGTCGTTGTGGAGCATGTCGCGCTTGCCAATGGCGCGACAGTGCTCGACTGCGACGACTATTTTGCGCAGACCCAACTTCTCCACAAGCCCATCCTCCAACGCGGCCCGCGAGACAAAGCTGAGGCTGAGTGCTGCGGGAGCCATGCCGAACGCGCCAAACATTGGGCGATAAAGCACCGGTTGAGGCGTGGGAATCGAGGCGTTGGCGTCTCCCAGCGCGCTCCAGGCGATCAAGCCGCCCTTGATGACCATTTCGGGCTTCACGCCGAAAAAGGCTGGTTTCCACAGCACCAGGTCCGCCAGTTTGCCCGGCTCGATAGAACCAATCTGCCGGGCCAGACCATGCGTAATGGCCGGGTTAATGGTGTATTTAGCGATATAGCGTTTGACACGCGCATTATCATGACGCTCGGTATCCTGCGGTAAAGGGCCGCGCTGTACTTTCATCTTATGCGCCGTTTGCCAGGTGCGCGTGATGACCTCGCCAACACGTCCCATCGCCTGTGCATCGCTGGCCATCATGCTGATCACCCCCAGGTCGTGCAGGATATCTTCGGCAGCGATGGTTTCGGGCCGGATGCGGCTCTCGGCAAAAGCCACATCTTCTGGCACCTGGGGATTGAGATGGTGGCAGACCATCAGCATATCCAGGTGTTCGGCAATGGTGTTGCGCGTAAAGGGGCGTGTGGGATTGGTCGAAGAAGGCAACACGTTGGGATACGAGGCGATGCGTATGATATCGGGAGCGTGACCACCGCCCGCGCCCTCGGTATGGTAGGTATGAATGGCGCGCCCGCCAATGGCCGCGATGGTATCCTCAACAAACCCCGCTTCATTAATGGTATCAGTATGGATCGCAACCTGCACGTCATAGGCGTCCGCCACCCGCAAACAGGTATCTATCGCGGCTGGCGTGGTGCCCCAATCCTCGTGCAGCTTGAGACCACAGGCTCCGGCGCGCAATTGCTCGACAAGCGGTTCGTTGGTGGAGGCGTTGCCCTTGCCCAGAAAGCCAAAGTTGACGGGCCAGTGTTCAGCAGCTTGCAGCATACGCGCGATATGCCACGCGCCGGGCGTACAGGTGGTGGCGTTGGTCCCGGTAGCTGGCCCTGTACCGCCGCCGAGCATGGTGGTGATGCCGTTGGAGAGCGCCTCGTTGATCTGTTGGGGTGCGATAAAATGCACGTGCGCGTCGATGCCTCCGGCGGTGACAAGCAGGTGTTCGCCCGCGATAACCTCGGTGCTCGCGCCGATAACCAGATCCGCGTCCACGCCGTCCATCGTATCGGGATTGCCTGCTTTGCCCACTTTGACGACACGCCCGTTTTTGACGCCAATGTCGCCTTTGACAATGCCCCAATGGTCGATGACTATAGCATTGGTGATGACCAGATCGAGCGCGCCGTGGGCCTCTTCGCGGGTGGCGCGACTACTCTGACCCATGCCGTCACGGATGACCTTGCCGCCGCCAAAGGTCACTTCATCGCCATAGATCGCGTAATCGCGCTCAATCTCGATCATCAACGCGGTGTCGGCCAGGCGCACCCGGTCCCCCACCGTTGGACCATACAGGTCGGCATAGGTCGCGCGCGCAATAGGCAGGCTCATGGCTGGCCTCCTGCCTGGCCCAGTGGACCATTGACTTTGCCGCGATGACCATAGATCGCGCGTGTGCCGCCAAAGGCCACCAGGCGAACCTCGCGCTCCTCGCCTGGCTCAAAGCGCACAGCCGTACCAGCGGGGATGTTCAGGCGCATACCATACGCGGCCTGGCGCTCAAAGATGAGGGCGCTGTTGACCTCAAAGAAATGATAATGGCTGCCAACCTGGACAGGCCGGTCTCCGCTGTGCTGAACGAGTAGCGTGGCCGTAGCGCGCCCAACGTTGGCCTGAATGTCACCCGCATCGTCGTTGAGCAGATATTTGCCTGGATGCATCTTCTTTTCCCCTTGCCTTTTTTATCTGCATAGATCCATACATTATTCGAGCGTGGTCACGCTACTTTTCCTCGCATGAGACACGGCGACAATCAAATTCTCTTCTCCTGGTCAATGGCCACATTATGGTAAGTTCGCTCCGCGCCGACAATTTGAGAGCCTCCTATGGGTTCGTGAATGGTCACCAACTTGGTGCCATCCAGAAACGTCGCCTCGACCTGCACCTCAATGAGCATCTCGGCCACGCCATCTATCACATCCTCGCGGCTGAGGATGGTCGCGCCAAAGGCCATGATCTCGGCCACGCTTTTTCCGTCACGCGCGGCCTCCATAATTTCAGCGGAAAGCAGAGCGACTGCTTCAGGGTAATTGAGCTTGAGGCCGCGAGCCCGACGTTTGCGCGCCAGATCAGCGGCCACACAGATGAGGAGTTTTTCCTGTTCGCGTTGGGTCAGGTGCATGTTCTTCTTCTTCCACCGCTATCCATCATTTACTATCTTTTGTGCTATTCACATGTCAATACAATTTACGTGGCGCGATGGCATCCACACCATATAATGCCTGTTTCGCCGTTTGCCAGAAGGCCAGCAGACCGGGCGCGAGATCATAGCCACGATGACTGAGGGCGCGCACAAGCAAACCGTGCGCGACAAGTGTGCTGACGCCCCAAATGATCTCGCCTGGGCGCGTGAGCTGCATGGCCAGTGCTGTCAGTTCTTGCTCCAACTCACTCCAGGAGCTCGCGGGCAGGCCGGTTCGACAGATGCAGAAACTGCTGGCGTAGAGATAGCTGCCCAGGCGCGCTGGCGACGAGAGCGATGCACGCCCCGGCTCAAGCCTGAAATGTTCGCACACGATGGGGCGGCCAGCGACCCACACCTCCATTGCAAGCTGCAGCAGCTCATACGCGAAACTCTCCCCGCGTGCCAGGCGACCCGGCGCGATGGTTTCCCACCAGAACAGCCCCGCGTCTTCCGCCAGTTCGATGCGCGTGGACTGCTGGTAGCGCGCACCGGCAAAGGGTATGAGCTGGTCGGGCAGGTATTCCAGCAAGCCGCCCTTCTCGATGCGCACCTGACAGCTTTGCCGGGCCGCTGGTTGGTCTGGATGGCTGCGATAGAGCCGCGTAGCACCGGTTGTCGTCAGTTGAACGCGCGCGTCCGGGCCGATCTCAATCTCGCTCGCCAGTTGATCGCCGCCCAGCACCCCTCCTGAAAGATTGTGCAGGTGCAGCAGCGCGGCGCCGTGGGCCAGCGGAAAAGGCCGCACCACGCGCAGTGGTGGCTCTTGCGCGCACTTCGCCAGGTGCGTAAGCTGGCGCGCCTGGTCATAGGCAAAGCGCAGCCGCAAATGGCCGCTGACAGATGGTATCTGTATACACATTAACTGATAAAGAGTCGCGTAGTTACATTGGGGTGGCGCATGCTGCCCAGATCCACTAGCGCGGTAAAACAGCAGATGTCGTCAGCGCTGACAATTGCGCTACACAGCTCCAACGTGGTGAGCACATGGGTATGCAGACGCCAGAGAATTGCGCTGGCCCGGCTCTGTCCCAATGGTAGGAGACGCTGACAGACCGAGATCAGCCCACTGAGAGATTGTTGCAGATACGCCAGGCCCGTGTCCGCTCGCGCCGCGCTGAGCAAGCCCCCGAGCAGCCCAAAGACACAGCTATAGTGTGTCTCGCTCCCAGCGAGCTGCCCCCTCTGCACAAGTTCGAGCACGAGGGGATGGACCTGCCAAGCCTGCGCGAGTTGCAACAAGCGGCGCCCTAGAGCTGCGCTGGCCTGGCGGCTCTCGCGGGCAGTTTTGAAGGCGCTGAGCCGGGCATTCAGGGCCAGCCAGCGCACCATACTTTCGCGCGCTGCCTCCTCTGTCCAGTGCGCGGCGAGATCATGAGCGAGCAGACAGAAGCTACATTCCAGCGCGCCAGCCTCCGCCAGATACGCGTGCAAAAACGTCTCTAACCCATCCACACCCAGTTCTTCTTCGGCCACCAACGTCTCCAAACCGAACGAATGCGCGACTGCCCCCACAGGCAGCGCGCTATCGGCCAGTTGCAGCAGATGAACAAAAGCCAGGGCGTCGTTTCGCATATCTATATTGTACTGTTGCAGCGAAACATCACGAATATCGTGCTACTAGAAGGAATCAGCCCTCGCTACGGCGCCTGAGTTGTGCCAGACGCGCGTTATCCTGCTCGTATTTCGCCTCGGCTTTCACGAGCAACTCATCGACCTGTTCATGTGGCCAGACTACTATCCCATCCTCATCGGCGATGAGCAGATCGCCGTCGCGAATGAGCACGTTACCGATGGACACCGAGCCACCCACGAGAGTAGGCCCTTGTTTGCTGGATGCAACAGGCGTGAGGCCGCGACACCAGACATCGAAACGCAGTTCGCGGATCTCACTCGCGTCGCGTACCAGACCGTCGGTAATGAACGCAGTAAATCCCACGTTCTGTATCTCTAACGCCAGCAGGCCACCAATGGTTGCAGTGTGCGATCCGCCACCACCGCTCACGATCAGCACCGAGCCTGGCGCGGGCGGCGCGGCCAACACCTCGCGGATCACCAAATTATCATTCAGGCTCATCAAAGCCACAAAAGCCGGTCCGACCACGCGCGAATCTGGACGCAATGGCCGTATCCAGTCCGGCAGAACACCCTGCCCGTCCGTCGCATCCGAGGCCAGCGTGGAGGCGAGCCACGTGGGGTAGTTTTGCATAGAGGATCTCCTTGTATTTGGAATAGGAGAATCATAGCACAAAATTCGGGGGAATACTCAGCAATTTTTGCAAAGGTACCGCTGTCTATGCAGCACACCCTCGGCATGCTATACTGACCTGCGTGGAATGTACAAGAAAGAGGATGTATGCAACGTCAGGCCCTTCTCACGAAGGTTTTTCATTTTGAGGCCGCGCACACTTTGCCCGGTCATCGCGGCAAATGCGCGCGCCTGCATGGTCACTCCTATACGCTGGAAGTGACGCTGCGCGGCCCCATCAAGCGGGCTGAGGGAGCGAGCGATGATGGGATGGTGATGGATTTTGACGATCTCTCCCAACTGGTCAAACAGGCGGTCATTGAGCGACTGGACCACCAGGATTTGAACGCGATCACCGGTATCCGCACGACTGCGGAGAATCTGGCACACTGGATCTGGGATGCGCTGTTGGAGGCGGGACTCTCCGAGAAATTGCTCTATCGCGTCTGTCTGTGGGAGACGGCGCAGGGCCGCGTCGAAATTACCGCGGCTGAACGGGCATAGAGGTATAACATACAATGCTGGTCATGGAAATTTACCGTTCGATTCAGGGCGAAGGGACGCTGATGGGCGTGCCAACGACCTTTGTGCGCTTCTTTGCCTGTAATTTGCGCTGTTCCTGGTGCGACACGAAATATTCCTGGAGTGTACGCGAGGGTGGCACCTGGCGCACACTGCATCCGCAAACCGTCGCCGATGAGATCGCGGCATTGGGTGCGCGGCATGTCGTGCTCACAGGTGGCGAGCCAACCCTGCAAAAAGACCTGCAGGAGCTGGCAGAGTTGCTCAAAGCCCGCGGCTATCATCTAACGATTGAGACCAACGCGACGATTGTGCCTGAGCCGTTGTTGCCCGTCATCGACCTCTGGAGCCTCTCACCAAAGCTGAGTAGCGCGGGCGAGAATTATCTGCGCCCGGAAGCGCTGACCCGTTTTCTGACTACCCTGCGCCCGGAACAGCAGCAGTGGAAGTTTGTTGTGCGCGACGATGCCGACGAACAGTTGTTGCGTACGCTCCTCAACGACTACCCCGCCTTTGCCGAGCGCCAACTTCCCATCATCCTGCAGCCCGAAGGCAATAGCGCGTACTCCGATTATCCACGCGCACTGGAACATCTGGCGGAACGCTTGAGCGACCCCTTCTGGCAGCCCTATAATGCACGCGCCCTGCCACAACTGCATGTGATTATCTGGGGAAGAAAACGCCTGGTATAGCACAAATACACCCGATTCTTGTAGCCAGGAACAGCATGAAATATACTTAGTCCATAGCGTCATGCGCTGGGTTTCTTTTTCTCGTCGATCCCGTAACTACAAGGAGGTACATCATGGCATCCGAGGCCAAAGGCGTCTCCCAGACTGATTCTGGTAGCACTGCTGCTGCCGTCATTGCACGCCTGGACCGCATTCCTATCTGGTCGCTCTCCTACCTGTTCATTGGTATCATCGGCGTGGGTTTTCTCTTCACCTTCTTCGACATTTTTGATATCAATGTCTCGTTTATCCAGACCTGCACCCAGATCGTCTCTGGCTGCATTCCACCGACCAGCGCCAACTATCTTGGTCTGCCCGTCGAACTGAACCTGGCGGGCTACGTCATCGGGGCGCTGATCCTGGCTCCCCTGGCAGACCGCTTTGGCAGACGCAATCTGCTGCTATTCACGCTGATCCTGACGGGTCTTGGTTCGCTGTACAATACGTTTGTGCCCGATTACACAAACTTTGTGATTGCGCGCACCATCACCGGGCTGGGCATTGGCGCTGACCTGGCGCTCGTCAACGCGTATATCAACGAAGTGGCACCCAACGCCGGGCGCGCCCGTTACACGTCGCTGATCTTCATCCTCTCAGCCCTGGGCGCTTTCCTGGGCATCTGGCTGGGGCTGATCCTGACCACGCCAGCTGCACCGTTCCCCATCGGCCTACCGTTCGCCGCCGCCGGACCAGAGTTCCAGGGCAGCGGCTGGCGCATTATGTATGGCGTTGGCGCTTTGCTGGCACTCGTCGGTCTGCTCTTACGCTTCCAGTTACCCGAATCACCACGATGGCTCATCTCACGCGGTCGTGTCGATGAAGCGAGTAAGATCGTTGGGGACATGGAGACGCGCGCGCGCCGACGCATGGCGAACCTGCCAGAACCCGGTGCCGAGATTGCGGTGCAGTCGGGCGCGACAAAAGTTCCCTACGCGGAGATTTTCGGCAATCGGCTCTACCTGGGGCGCACGCTGCTACTAGTAGTGGTCTGGTTCCTGGGCTACGTCACAGTCTACGCCATTGCTCAGGGCCTGACAACCTTGTTGGCCGGAACTATTCCCCCACCGCAGGGCCTGTCCGGTCCCGCTGCAGGAGCGGCTGTGGCTGGAGAAGCTGGGATGATCGCAGCTATTGGAACCTTTGGCTTCATTGCAACTGCTGTTTTTGCCTACTTCTTCGGTGAGCGTCTGGAGCGTAAACTCTGGCTGCCTATCGCGGCCCTGCTCACCCTTATCGGTGGTGTACTAATCGCGGCATTTGCATCCAGCAACTTTACGCTGGCTGCCATTGGTTCACTGATCATCTTCTTCGGCTTTAACCTCTGGGTACCCATGACCTACACCTGGTCAACCGAGAACTATCCCACCCGCGCGCGCGCCACTGGCTTCGCGCTGGTCGATGGCATCGGTCATCTGGGCGGCGGCGTTGGTATCCTGTTTATTGCACCACTTATTCCCTCGCTGCTCGCCTCAATGGGTCATACAACCGGAGGAATCGTCATTTTCGTGATTATCGCCGCCTTCCTGATCGTGGCGGCCATTATCGCGCAATTTGGCCGCGCAACTCGAAACAGACGTCTGGACCAAGTTTCGCCGTAATCTGACCCTCTTGTGTGGTGTCCAGCGTCTCCACGACACGCTGAACACCACACAAAGACCGCTTAGCCACGATACGCGAGCACCCACAACGTTGCCAACACCCCCACAATGAGGGCGATCAGGAAGACAAGGGTCACGGCCCAGGAGATATGCCAGAAGGTGAAGATGATGCCGATCAAGGTGAGAAGCACACTCAGGCCCAACAAGCTGCTCAGGATGGTATTTGTGAATGATCGTTGCCTGGCCGAGAACGCCTGAGTTGAGGAGGGTGGAAGACGCACCGTCGCCTCATCTTCTATCGACTGTTGGATCACAGACTGGAGGGGAGCGCCCAGTGCCAGTGCCTGGTCGCGGTTTTTCAGATAATGCTCAATCCAGAGGCCCGCGAGATTCAGCGGCAGGGCCGCGGCCAGAGTGAGCGCGGCAACCAGCAGCACGCGATCTGTGTGGCCGATAGCGACCAGGCTCATGAGAATCAGTAAAGCGACCGCGATCAGGCCAGTGAAGATCCAGTCGCCTGCGTCATAAATCCATTGCGAGACAATCTGCTGGCTCTGCCCCATCCAACTTCGCAAAGCCGCCATCCAATCATTTTGCGGACGCGTATGTGTCTGTTGTTCAGGAAATGTTTGTGACATATTACACCTCTTGAAATTATTTCTGATAATGTAGGCATCCGAGTCCAGTATGCAACAAAAACTGCCAGGTGAACAGGGAGTTTTTGTTGCATACCGAGAGATCACCTGTGCTGTTTCTGTCTACCAGATGGGCTTCGCTCTTTTTAAAATACGTTACATCTCATCTAAACGTTTCAACAGGGGAGGCAGAAGTACTGCATTCTGCCCGCGAGTGCCTCAATTAAAAATGCCTGTGATCCCTTGACTTTCTCCAAAAACTTGACTACACTAGCAAGTAGTTTTGTATTGTATAGTTTCGATTGATGGAGCGTTTAGCCGTTGATAAAAGGGAGGCATGGTGCCTGAGCATAGTCCTGAGCCAGAGAAGCGCGGGGGGAAGGCTCGTTTGCTAAAAGCTGCTCAGCAGTTGGTGCAGACGCGAGCTTTCGACGAGATTACTATCGAGGAGATTATTTCGCAGGCCCGGCTCTCGCGCCCGGCGTTTTACTATCACTTCGCCGGCGGCAAAGAGGAGTTGCGCACCGCTCTGGTGGAGGGTGGAGTCTTGCCGGAAATGCCCACACCGGATACGCGCCAGGAGCTGCTCAGGGCCGCCTTGCGTGTGTATGCGCGTTCAGGCATCTCGGCTGCTACCCTGGAGGATATCGCGGCTGAGGCTGGCGTGACGAAGGGGGCGCTGTGCTGGCATTTTCACAGCAAAGAAGATTTGCTGTGCGCGCTTGTCAAGCAATATGGTCCGCATTCATTGCTCGGACCGGCTATGGAGCAACTCCAGCTAGATCTACAACAGGGCGTGCCGCTGGACGACGAGACGATCTTTCGCCGCCTGGCAACAGCTTTCTACGATGCGTTCAATGAGCAGGGGGACTATACGCGTCTGGCGATTTTGCTGATCTATACGCATCCCGAAATAGCACAGGTGCTGGCCGACACAATCTCATCCGGGCGCAGAAACGTCACGACGTATATAGGCAAACGACAGGAAGAGGGCTATTTCCGCCAGGATATCGATCCTACTTTTCTGGTCCAGGTTATAGCCATGACTTTTGCCATGCACGCGATTGGCCGCGGCCTGTATAGCCACTTTCCCTGGGGCGGGCTGCCCCGCGAGCTGATTATCGATCAGCTGGTCTCGTTGCTCCTCTACGGCATGGTTCGTCGGGAGCCACATGAGTAAACCCATCCACTCGCGCTTTTGCGGCGGGATCTCCCCAGTGCAAAAGGCGCATTGTTTGCAAGGAGGAATGTTACGCGTATGCAAGCAAATGTACAGGCAAAGTCGCGCACTGGAGGGCTAGATTACAAGTGGGTGCTCGCGATGGTAATTATCCTGGGTGTCTTTATGAGCATCCTGGACCAGACCATTGTGAACATCGCTATTCCACGTCTGCAAACGGCCTTTGGCGCTGATATCCATAGTGTCCAGTGGGTGCTGACTGGCTATATCCTGGCCCAGGGCGTGGCAACCCCGCTGGCAGCCTACTTCTCAGATACCCTGGGCATCAAACGCTTCTATATCTTCTCGCTCGCGGCTTTCACCGTGGGTTCGGCCCTCTGTGGTATCGCCTGGAGCCTGCCCGTCCTGATCGTCTTTCGTATCGTTCAGGGCCTGGGTGGCGCGGCCCTCTTCCCACTCTCGATTACCCTGCTCTTCCGCGCGTTTCCGCCCGCTGAACGCGGCATGGCGATGGGAGCCTTCGGCGTTCCGGCTCTGCTGGCCCCAGCCATTGGCCCGACCCTGGGTGGCTACCTGGTGACATACGCGGGTTGGCAATTGATCTTTTATATCAATGTGCCGATTGGCATTGTGGCGATTTTGCTTTCGGGGATATTTATCCGCGAGTATCGCCCGGAGACGCGTCGAAGTTTCGACTTCCTGGGCTGCATCTTCGTGGCTGTAGGTCTGGCCATGACCCTCTACGCGCTCTCTTCGGCCAGCACAGATGGCTGGGGGTCGCCGACGGTACTGGGCTACCTGGTCGTTGGCCTGCTCTCACTCACGCTCTTCGTCATCACTGAACTGGTCATCGCCAATCGCGGTGGAGCTCCTCTGCTGGATCTGCGTCTGTTCGCCAATGGGCCGTTTCGCGCGGCGATTATCGCGAACGTCTTTGTGGTTTTCAGTCTGTTTGGCGGCCTGTTCCTCTTTCCCATTTATCTGCAAAACATCCGCCAGTTGAGCGCATTCCAGGCTGGCCTGATCCTCTTACCACAGGCGCTAGCCTCGATGGTCAGCGTCCTGGTTGGTGGCAGATTGGTGGATAAGCTGGGTGTGCGCACGGTGATGATTCCCGGCCTGCTTGTGCTGGCGGTGGCCACCTGGCTCCTGAGCTTCCTGGACCTCTATACCTCGTATGGCTGGTTCCAGTTCCTGCTCATCCTGCGCGGCCTGGCGCTCGGCCTGACTGTCCAGCCGCTGACCGTGGCAATGCTATCGGATGTCCATCCACGCCAGCTCGCTGAGGCCTCGTCGCTGAGCACGGTCAGCCGCGCGGTCTCCAGTTCGCTGGGCATCGCTGTCCTGGCGACACTGGTGCAAACGCAGGCCACTGTCCACTATGGTCACCTGGCCGAACAGGTCACACCGTTCTCAAAGCTTGGGGGGCTGCTTTTGGGCATCCAGGCGCAATTTGTGGCGCGTGGCGCGAGCCTGCAAGCCGCGCACGCCACCGCTTTGCAGGTGATTTCGCTGTTTATTAAAGAGACAGGGTTTATCCTGGCGATGCAGGACGCGTTCAGGCTGACAATCGTCACCATTATCATCGCCCTGATCGCTGTGTTCTTTGTGCGTGATAAAAGCAAGGTCCAACCAGCCCGACCAGCGCAAACTGCCCTTTCTACTCAAACTGAGCACGAGCGAGAGATGGCCGCAGCCGAGGCGATGATGGCCGGGTAAGCACATCACACGAGAGCAGGACTCACACTGCTCTCTATCTTTGACCGAAGGAGTTTTTGCACATGTTTCGTCGCATCATGATCCCGTTCCTTGTTTTCATCGCGCTCTTAGCCATTCTGGGCGGCGTCGGCTACTGGGTCTACGATGGGTATACGTATTACCGCACCGACGACGCCCAGGTGACCGGCCAGGTGCTTACCGTCAGCGCTCCGGCAGCCGGTAAACTGACCTCCCTCACCGCAAGCGTCGGACAGCCCATCAGCGCTGGCGATGTGATTGGCACGATCACAATGGCGCCCGCAGCAGGAGCGGCTGGTCCGGTCAGCGCGCCCGCGACGGTGAACATTACCAGCCCGATCAGTGGCACCATCGTCCAGGTTCCCGCCGTTCAGGGTCAAACGGTTGCCCCAGGACTCCAACTGGTGGCGATAACGGACTTGAATACTCTGAATATTACGGCGTATGTCGATGAAAACGCGATTAACAATATCAGCAACAACCAGGCCGTTGATATTCACATCGACGCTTTTGGCGACACCAGCTTTAGCGGCCACATCCAGCAGGTCGTGCAGGCGACCGCGGGCCAGTTCTCGCTGCTACCCAATCAAGATCCCACCAGCGGCAACTTTACCAAAGTGGGGCAGCGCATCCCCGTGCTGATTACCCTGGACAATAAAAACAACAAGGATGTGGTACCCGGCATGAGCGCTGAAGTCGTGATCCATCTGCATTAAAGACAATGTATTGCATCTGTGATCCAGGCTTTGAAGTCTTCAAACGGCCTCATGCCTGGCATCACATGCGCGTCTCTGTGTGAAAGGCTATACGGAGATATGCATAGCAGGCTTGACCATGAAAAAGGAGGTCGTTGTGAATATACTAATTATCGGTGGTCTGTTGGGCCTTGCTATCCTCGCTCTGCTGGGCGCGGTCGTGTTAGGCATGGGCGAGGAAAGGGCGGAGAAAGCGCGCCAGGAGGAGAAGATTGTGCCTCCTCCTGCGCCTGCGTCATCCCAGCCCAGCCAGAAGACGGAGGTGACGCTGCCCTCAACGCCGATGGTGACGCGTGCAACGTTGCCTTCTGAGGAGAGTGAGAGCCGCACGCTGGAGCTGCACAGAAACAACCAGTTGATGGTACCTGATGAAAACGAGCATCACGCGCTCCTGAATGGCCAGGTCCAGAGGATGACTGGCGAACTGCGCGCCTTAGCACGCAAAGCGAACGAGCTGGAGCTGAACCTGAGCACGCTGAGCGAGGCGCTCGAACACCAGCAACAGCAACGCCAGCACCAGGTAGACTCTTCCGACCAGATCTATACGCCCAAAACCGATGCGTAGTTGCCCCAGGTGGGATCAGGTGTGCGCGCAATGGGAGGGGATATTATTCATTGAGCACTATCTATCTCCCATCACGCGTAAATAACGCTCATATTTTTGCTATGCACATCAACAACATCAAGCGAGGAGCTTGCCAACGAACCAGAGCAATTTCCCCCTGAACGCCTTCACTTCTACAAAAAAGCGCGCCACCGGTACACTCATCTGTGGCACAATCCGCGACGGCAAGACCTGCTCGCCCTTGAACCTGTGCTCTACTCACTATCACTGCCGCGTGCTACTCCTCATAACCAAGCTGGCGCGCCGTCTTGAAAGCCGCACGAGCCTCTTCAGTGCGCCCAAGCTCATCGAGCACATCGCCTTTGTTAGTATAGACAAGAGCATACGTGGGATCAAGCTCAATCGCTCGATTACAGGCGTCGAGGGCCTCTTCATAGCGCTTGAGGCCGTACAGTACAGCGCCTTTGTTACTGTAAGCAGTAACATCAGTGGGATCAAGCTCAATCGCCCGATTGCAGGCAGCAAGCGCTTCCTCATAGCGCCTGAGGCTGTGCAGAGTATTGCCTTTGTTAGTATAGGAAGCAGCATACGTGGGATCAAGCTCAATCGCCCGATTATAGGCGTCCAGAGCCTCTTCGTCGCACCTGATGTCATCGAGCGTATTACCCTTGTTATGATAAGTGAGAGCATGGATGGGATCAAGCTCAATCGCCCGATTATAGGCATCCAGGGCTTCTTCGTGGCGCTTGAGGTTATTGAGCGCAGTGCCTTTGTTATTGTAGGCAACATCATACGTGGGATCAAGCTCAATCGCCCGATTGTAGGCAGTGAGGGCCTCTTCATCTCGCTTGAGGCGGTGCAAATCATTGCCTTGATTGAACCACTCTTTTTTTGTTTTCGTACTGCTCGTGGCGGGGGATAGCGGGTGAGCGGGCAGTGTTGGCGCAATAGCGGGTTGAGGCGCGGCATAAATAGTGGGAGCGCTCGTCGGATTGGCTTGGGCGAGTGCGCGAGCAAAGTCCTGGATGGTGGGAAAACGCGCGGCGGGGTCTTTGGCCAATGCTCTGAGCAGAACAGACTCGACTGCGGCGGAGAGTTGAGGATTGCGCTGGCGTGGGGCATCGGGGGCTACGTAGACATGGCGATATTGAAGTTCGTACAGGTTCCCCTGGAACGGTGGGACCCCACAGAGCCATTCGTAGGTTACAACGGCCAGGGCGTACTGATCGCTGGCCGGTTGTGGCTTGCCCTGGATCTGTTCAGGGGCCATATAGGTAGCGGTTCCGATAACATCTTGCGTGCGCATGGAGTGCTCGGAATGGGCGATGGCCACGATGCCGAAGTCGCTGAGCAGCAGTTCATTTTGCGCGCCGATCAAGACGTTGGCGGGCTTGACGTCGCGATGGATCAGGCGCCGCTCGTGAGCATAGTATAGGGCTGAGGCAAGTTGCTCCACGTAGGAGACAACCAGGGACAGGTCCAGGCGCGTGCCACGTGGATGGCGCTGAAGCAGCGTACCTTTGGAAGCAAAAGGCATAACCAGGAAAGGCAACTGTTCCGGTTCGGAGATCCCAAAGTCGAGCAGGGGCATGATATGTGGGTGTCTCAGGCGGACCACGCGCGCCTCGCGCAGAAATTCAGTGAGAGTGGTCGGCGAGAGCTTCTGCTTGATAATTTTGATGGCCACCTGCTCATGATCGTAGACATGTTCAGCAGCATAGACCTCGCCAAAACCGCCCTCTCCGAGCAGGCGCAGCAGGCGGTAATCGTCGAAACGTTGCCCCTCGCGGTTAGACATAGTGGTAATCCTTCCTGATTGTGTGGTACATGTGCATAGATATTGTAAAGGCAGAGCAAGTGAGGCGTCAAGTGGAATAGTTCACAATTGTGATTGTCTCCTGTACCCTGCCACGCCCAAAATGAAGGGAGGCGCACGCCAGGGGCGCCTCTACACGCAAGGGGATAGGGAGGCAAGCTCCCGTGCATCGCGCACGCTGTGCTCGCCACGGCCCCCTTGCATGTAGCGCCGGCCCTCGCGTCCGGCGCCCTTTCGCTTGTTCTCGCGCCCATCACTACCCCTCGCGTCCGGCATCCCTTCGTCTGGTGCCCTTTCGCCCGACGGGGCATTCTGGCAACGCCCCTGCGCGTGATATAATTTTGCAGACGCATCTTTCTCATGTTGCTATGACTCTCGATGATTGCTTTTATAAGGAGACTTTTCAATGTCCGACCCTGCTCAGCGCGTGGCTACTTTCGGCACGACTATTTTCACAGAAATGAACCAGCTTGCCCAGCAACACCAGGCGCTCAATCTGGGGCAGGGCAAGCCCGATTTTGATACCTTGCCGGAGATCGTTGAGCAGGTGAAGCACTTTCTCTCGACTGGCCAGCACAACCAGTACGCGCCCGGACCCGGCACGCCCTCTCTGCGCCAGGCCGTCGCGACCCACGCCGAGCGCTTCTACGGCCTGCGCATCGATCCGGCAAACGGCGTGATCGTCACGGCGGGCGCGACCGAGGGGATCTTTGCAGCGGTCCTGGGCCTGGTCGATCCAGGCGACGAAGTGATCGTCATCGAGCCATTCTACGATTCGTATGTGCCCAATATCCTGATGGCCGGTGCGCGCCCGGTCTATGTGCCTCTGCACGCGCCGGACTGGACCTTCGATCCCGCCGAGTTGCGCGCCGCTTTCAGTCCACGCACCCGCGCACTCATCCTCAACAGTCCGCACAACCCCACCGGGCGCGTTTTTACGTGTGCGGAACTGGAGCTGCTCGCGCAACTCTGCATCGAGCACGATGTGACCGTCATCGCTGACGAGGTGTACGAGCACCTCTGCTTCACGCCCGCCACGCACCTGCCCATCGCAACGTTGCCTGGCATGTTTGAACGCACCGTCACGGTCAGCAGCGCCGGCAAACTATTTAGCGCTACCGGCTGGAAAATCGGCTGGGTCTACGGGCGGCCAGAGCTGATAGAGGGCGTGGCTCGCGCACACCAATTTATCACCTTCGCCGTACACCATCCCACCCAGGAGGCCATTGCCTACGCGCTGAACCTGCCGGATTCCTACTATACCGACTTTCAGGCGCTCTACACCACGAAACGCCAATTGATGATGGACGCACTCGACCGCTCCGGCATGGTCTGTCGCGCCCCCGAAGGAACGTATTTCCTGCTGGCCGACTACTCCGCCGTCTTCCAGGGCAACCCGCTGGAGTTCGCGCGCTACCTCACCAGCGAGATCGGCGTGGCCTGCATCCCACCCACCGCGTTTTATAGTCCCGACCATGCCCATCTGATCCAGGGCTATGCGCGCTTCGCCTTCTGCAAAAGCGATGAGATGCTCGCGCAGGTGCAGCAGCGTCTGGAGAAGGTTGGGAAAAGATCGTGATGAGCCTATTTCTTGCATCAAAACATCTGCAAAATAGCAAAAAAATTTGACAAAATCTGCGGAATCGTGTACTATACTGGACGTGCGATGCAGAGCCGTGGGTTTCCTCCAACTCTCTTTTTTCGTACACTATTCGGGCGTAGCCAAGTGGTAAGGCAGCGGTCTTTGGATCCGCCATTCCCCTGGTTCGAATCCAGGCGCCCGAGCCTTTTTCTCCAGGCAGTAGAGTATCTGCTGCTTCTTTCGTTTTTGGCGCTGGTGGGTAATATATCTGCTTGCCAGCCAGGATACTATACAATTGTCAGGTGTTTCTCCAAAGATCACAAAAGGTTGAAAAAATTCAGCAATGAATACAACATACGCGACTGTCGTACTTGCCGCCGGGAAGGGGACGCGTATGCGCTCCAACCTTCCCAAAGTGCTCCACCAGGTAGTGGGTCTGCCTCTGCTGGCCCATGTGCTTAACGCAGTTGAAGACATTCCTAGCTCGCCCGCGTTCGCGCCGCTCCAGTCCTCGCTCACGGCTCATCGTCCCATTGCTGTGGTGGGATATGGGGCCGAACACGTCGCCGCGAGCTTTGGCGAACGCTGTTTGTACGCCCACCAGGCTGAGCAACTGGGAACGGGTCACGCGGTTTTGATGGCACAGGAGGCCGTCGATACACTCCAGCCACAGCCGGAGATTGTGCTGGTCTGTTATGGCGACACGCCGCTGGTGACTGGCGAGGTGCTGGCGCGACTGCTGGTCGAACACGTGGCACGCCAGGCGACGATCACCTTTCTCACCGGGCTGGCCGAACTGCCCTCGGACTATGGGCGCGTAGTGCGCGATAGGGAGGGACGCGTCTTAGAGATCGTCGAGGTGAAGCGGGCAACGGACGAGCAGAAGCAGATCCGCGAGGTCAATTCCGGCGTCTATTGTTTTGAACGAGCCTGGCTCTGGTCCACGCTGGCGAATCTGCCGCGCAACCCCGGAGGCGAGTATTTCCTGACCGACCTGATCGGGATCGCTGGCTCGCAGGGGCGCACCATCGCCACGGTACTCGGCGAGCTGGATGAGACGCTAGGGATTAATAACCGCGTCCAACTGGCCGAGATGGAGCAATTGCTGCGGCGGCGCATCTTAGAGCGCCACATGTATGGCGGCGTGACCATCATCGATCCCGCCACCACCTACATCGGGACCGAGGTCGAGATCGGCATGGACACAATCATCCTGCCCGGAACAAGCATCAGCGGTTTGACGCGTATCGGCGCGAACTGCCGCATCGGGCCTGGCACGGTCATCGACCATTCCACGCTGGGAGATGGTTGCGTAGTGTGCCAGTCCGTGTTGGAGGAGACGACGTTCGAGGAGGGTGTGCGCATCGGACCTTTCAGCCATTGTCGTCCCGGCGCATACCTGGCGCGTCATGTGCATATGGGCAATTTTGGCGAGGTGAAGAACTCCTATATTGGTTCGCAAACGGATATGCACCACTTCAGTTATGTGGGCGATGCCACGCTTGGTGAGAGCGTGAATATTGGCGCGGGCACCGTCACCTGTAATTACGATGGCGTGCGCAAAAACAGAACGATTATTGGGAATGGCGCATTTATTGGAAGTGATACAATGTTAGTGGCTCCGGTAACTGTTGGTGAAGGTGCGAAGACAGGAGCCGGTGCAGTAGTCAAACACAACGTTCCCGCGGGAACAGTGGTGGCAGGCGTGCCCGCGCGCGTGCTACGTTCGCCTCAGCCGACGGATACTTCCATAGCCGACGGCAGCAAGAAGGGGTAAAAGGAAACCTATGGACGGTGGTGGCATACCTGAAGCGGCCTTAGCGGTCGCTCAAGCCACAAGCATTTTTCGGTGGCCGCAATTCGATAGCGTAGGGTGGCTACAACTGATTCTGCTTGGTATTATGCTGATTCTCTGTGCTCTGGCGTCCGCTTCTGAGACGGCCCTGACCTCGGTCAGCCGGATCAAGCTGAAAAATCTGGTCGAGGAAGGCGATAAAAAGGCTCGCGAGATCGAACAACTGCTGGCCAATCCCAACGTTTTTCTCTCGACTATTCTGGTCGTAAATAGCGTAGCGGTGATTATCGCTTCGAGCCTCGCGACCGTACTGGCCCTGCGTTTCTCCGCGTCTCTGGGCGAGCTGATTTCAACCATCCTCATTTCCCTGGTTGTCCTCATCTTCTGTGAAATCACCCCCAAAACCGCGGCAGTTCAGAACCCCATGCGCTGGGCGCGCGTCCTGATTGGTCCTGTGCGCGGTGCGGCCTGGATTCTGCGCCCCCTGGTCTGGGCGTTAGGTGTAGCAACCACCGGTCTGGTGCGTCTATTGGGAGGCCGCGCTGTGCGTCATGGGCCGTTTGTGACAGAGGAAGAGTTGCGCCTGCTGGTGACGGTTGGTGAGGAGGAGGGCGTGCTGGAAGAGGAAGAGACCGATATGATCCACAGCATCTTCGAGTTCGCCGACACCCCCGTGCGCGAGGTCATGATCCCGCGTATTGATGTGGTGACCCTGGAGAGTGATGCTACCGTAGACCAGGCGGTGAACCTGGCTCTGGAGGGCGGTTTATCGCGTATCCCCGTCTATGAAGAGAGCATTGATAATATCGTTGGCGTGCTCTACACCAAAGATATGCTCAGGCAGTTGCGCGAGGGACACGCCGCGCAACCCATTCGCAACCTGGTGCGCGCGGCCTACTTTGTGCCGGAAACCAAAAAACTGGACGACCTTCTGCACGAGATGCGCCAGAAACGCGTACATATGGTTATCGTGATCGACGAGTACGGCTCCGTGGCCGGTCTGGTCACGATTGAAGATCTGGTCGAGGAGATCGTGGGTGATATTCAGGACGAGTATGACCACGAAGAAAATCTATACGAGCAGGTCAACGAAAATGAGTCCATTTTCGCGGCGAAAATCAGTATCGATGACTTCAACGAGATGATGGAGACAAAGCTGGAGAACGAGGATTACGACACGCTGGGCGGCTTCCTCTATGCCCAGCTTGATAAGATCCCCGTGGTGGGCGATACCATCACCTTTGACAATTATCGCTTCACCGTACTGACCACGCGTGGGCGCCGCATCACCAAAGTGCAGGTCGAGCGCCTGCCCGCTCCCAGCACACTCCAACAAGGGATCTCGCTAATCTTGCCCACAGCCGAACCCAACAGGAATGAGAAGCCGCTGGATCAGGCGTTGCAGCAACAGAAGCAGTCGTAAGCGACATCTTAATCCCTAATGACAGCATAGGTGTGGCTCACAACCCTTCCCTACTAATCCAGCGATGTTGAGGATTGTGCCAGGTCTTTCCTCATGAGCATGGCCAGAGCAGCGGGAATAGCACTGCCGATCCAGAGAACACAAATCAAGTATTTGAATGTATCCTGGAAGATGTCATTATGTATGGGAAAGAGGAGAATAGTGAGTGGGCTGGTGAGAGCGAAGGCCCAGGCAGCCCATCCGGGCACGAGGCGTAACCGTCCAAGCATGATGCCAATCAATACAGCGCTGAGCAAGTGGCCGATGATGTAAATGAGCAGATAAATCGACATGACAACGTCGCCATTGAAGTACTTCCACAGGGAGGCAAATGCTGGAGTGCTACCAATTCGGTTGATGTCGTAGGCCAGAGAATCGAGGCCCATAAGCGCGGCCCAGGGTATCCAGCCAATGAGGGAGAGTGCCGCCGAGATGGTGGCGAGCCACGGTGCGCGTCGCATGCCCAGCAACGACATACCCAGGTAGCCCAGAGGCAGGAAAAAGGAGGCGGCAATGGCACCAATAAAGTGCAAGGTATTGCCAGTAGAACTGGCCATAGCACTGGCGATGAGAGGGTCACGAAGATTTCCCGGCCAGGTGACGAGGTAGAGTGTGATGGAGAGGGGTGCCAGAATAATGCAGGCCGCAAGGCACGCGTGCTGGAATGCGAAAGCAGGATGTACTGATGCCTGTTCTGAATGCGAGAGAGAGTATTTCATCTTCTAATCCTTTCATGGAAGACGTTGATTTTTCGGTATCGCACGTGCGATACCGAAAGCTTATCATCATCGGAGCTACCTGAAATGCGTCTGGAGGCGTGTTCTTCCTCCTGCTGTAGTCCCGTTTTTCACCCCAAAAAGAGAAGTGACTATTGGCACCATTCATTGCACTCATGAGGCTGCAAAATTCGGACCATTTGTGTGATATGCTGTAGCAGAAAGATGGCTAGATATCCTATGGGAGAAGCAGTAGCTATGAGCATCTCAACAACATTGCCGCGTGCGGTGCGCGTCGTAGAGGTTGGTCCGCGCGATGGTTTGCAGAACGAGAAGGCGCTGGTGCCCACCGCGCACAAAATGCAGTTTATTCAAATGCTGGCCGACGCGGGCCTGCCGGTAGTCGAGGCCACGTCGTTTGTCAGTCCGCGCGCTATACCCCAACTTAGCGATGCCAGCGAGGTCATGGCCGGCATCACGCGTCTGCCCACGACCTCGTATCCGGTGCTCGTCCCGAACCTCAAGGGGATGGAGCACGCCATCGCCGCCGGGGTGCATGATATCGCCGTCTTCACCGCCGCCAGCGAGAGTTTCACCAGGCACAACATCAATGCCACCATCGAAGAGAGCCTGGCCAATTTCCGTCCCGTGGTAGCCCGCGCCCGGCAGGAGGGCATCTCTGTGCGCGGTTATATCTCTACCGTTTTCGGCTGCCCCTACGAGGGCGCGGTAGACCCCCACCAGGTTTTGCGCGTGGGCCGCCAATTGTTGGAGATGGGCGTCAGTGAGCTTTCGTTGGGCGACACCATCGGCGTTGCCACACCCAACCAGGTCATCGACGTGCTCAGCCTGCTGCTCAACGAGGGGCAGATCCCGCTCGCGCAACTGGCTGTCCATTTCCACGACACACGAGGCACCGCCCTGGCCAATGTGCTGATGGCTTTGCAAATGGGTATTAGCATCGTCGATTCGTCCGCTGGCGGACTGGGTGGTTGCCCCTACGCACCTGGAGCTGCGGGCAACCTCGCCACCGAAGACCTGCTCTATATGCTGCACGGCCTGAACATCTCAACGGGCGTCGATCTGGCGAAGGTCGTGGATGCCACGAGCTTTATCGCGCCGTTCCTCAACCATAAGCCGACCAGTAAGTATTATCAGGCAGCACTAGCGGCCTGTCGGCCCGGCACTGCGTAAAAACATCGTGATAGGGAACAGCAGCGAAAAGAGGCGCAACATTAAAAAAACGTTGCGCCTCTTTTCGCTGCTTTTATCTTCCTCAATGACTTTGCAGGTAGTTAATCGCTGCAATTAATTGCGTATCGCTGCTCTGCATAATCTGTTGCAGAGTCATATTGGACTGGTTCTCAACATCGGGCGTGATGATGTTCGCGGGATCAGTCGCAACCTTGATATCGGGTGTGATGCCACCTTTGCGGATAAAGTGTCCGCTGGGAGTCAGCCATTCGGAGGTACCTAGCAGAATGGCCGAGCCGTCGCTGAGCGGGAACTCGTTCAGGACGGTACCTGTGCCAAAGGTGTTGACCCCCATAATCACGGCGCGACCATTGTCTTTCAGCGCACCCGACACGATTTCAGCGGCGCTGGCCGTATCGCCGTTGACCAGCACGATCATCGGGATGCCGGTGTCCACAGTTGCGCCGGTGACGTTGAATTTCGTCTGGTGACCCGAACTGTCCTGCTCAATCAGCACGGTGCCGCTGGCCATAAATTCGCTGGCCGTGTTGATAGCCTCCTGCAGATAGCCACCGGGATTCTCGCGCAGGTCCAGGATAATCTTGGTCGCGCCATCCTGCTTGGCCTGGATGATCGCGGCCTTGAGCTGGTCAGAGACGCCATTGGCGAACTGCACGACCTGGATATGCGCGATATGGTCTTCTGGAATATAGTGCATGAGCACATTGGGAACCTGGATTTGCTCGCGTTTGATCGTAAAGGTCAAGACCTGGTTCGTCGAGGGTCGTCTGACCGTCAGGGTGACCGTCGTTCCGGCTGGGCCCGCGATGAGCGGTTGCACAACGCTGAAGTCCATGCCCACGACATTTTTGCCGTTCACCTCAATAATGATGTCGCCGTGTTTCACTCCGGCAGCCTCCGCGGGTGCGCCATGAATAGTTGAGGTAATGACAATATCCTTTGTTTTGGTATCCTGGTGAACGTAGACCCCGATGCCTGCGAAGGTGCCACTGAGCGATTGTTGCTCCGCCTGCACATCCTGCGGGGTCAGGAAACGCGTGTGACCGGTATCGCCCAGGTCGGTCAGCATCGTCTTAATGGCGTCATAGGAGAGCTGCTTATAATTGACGGCTTTGCGGTCCACATAATTCTGATCGATGATGCCCCAGGCCTGCTGGATCAGAGCGGCGTATTTCTGAGAATCGGGGCTGGCGGTAAAAAAGGAAGTCGTATACGCCTGGTGAGAAAACCAGCCGCCGAGGAAAGCGAGGGCCATAAAAGCCAGGGTAATCACTACCTGGTTAAAAATGCGGTGCCGACGGAGCCCTTTCTCATCTTCTCCAACGGTGTGAACTGGCGTTTGCGTCGTTGCGGCTGACATCTGTTGCTCTTCATCTGAAGGAAGATGTGCTTGCTGGTCATCGTTTTCAGGCTGTTCATTCCAGCGAGGATCGTCGTATCTCACCTGGGGCCTCCCATACTCGTATTTGGAACATCGTACTCTGGCACAATAAATTGTATAATCTTGCTCTCTTGATTGTACCTTAAGGGATTACATTTGGAAACATCTATAGCATTTTCAGCTAAAACGGCAGGGGTGGAGTTCGAGAAGGAACTGCACCCCTGCCGTTTTGCATTTTTTGGATAGACCTGCCCGGCCTTGAGACAGAAGATTACTTCCAGAGAATAGGCGCAAGCAAACAACTAACTCTCAGATTGCATACCGACCGCTTCGTTTTTTTCTGAAACGGGAGCAGGCGTCACCGCGCTATCGGCGGGAGTTTCCTCTTCCTCGACCGTCTTGCTCGCATTTGGAGTTGTTGAGCGTGTTCTCGCGGGAGCGGCAGCCTGTTTTTTGGGCGGTTCCCAGCCAGGCGCGCGCGAGACAATCATGGACATCATTCTGCCTTCCATGACTGGTGAACGCTCGATCACTGCCGAGCCTTTCAACACGTCCGCGATGCCGTCAAGCAGTTTGCGCCCGATATCCGGGTGGCGCATCTCCGCGCCGCGGAACTGCACACTGACGCGCACTTTATCCCCTTCAGCGAGAAATTCCTGAATTTTGCGTGTCTTTACTTCAACATCGTGGTCATCTGTGCGCGGGCGCATGCGAATCTCTTTCAGGGTAATGGTCTTTTGATTCTTACGCGCCTCATTCTCTTTTTTTGCCTGCTCATACTTAAAACGACCATAGTCCATGAGCTTGCACACAGGCGGCATGGCGTTGGGTGAGATCTCAACCAGGTCGAGGTTGCGTTCACGCGCGATATCCATTGCACGCATCGGGGGCATAACCCCGATCATCTCGCCATTGTCATCGATCAAACGTATCTCACGCGCACGTATGCGCTCATTCACCCGCGTCTCACGCGCGCGGTCGTTGCCCCGAAAATCCCTGTTAATAGGCTGGACCTACTTTCTAAACTGTGGTACATCATAGGTACCAAATGTGGTATTATGTACGCTTCCCTACACTCTCTCCCCCGCTGACGGGTATATGTCCCGAACCGGGCAGCAATCTTGCTGGTCAAGTGTAGCATATCAACCATACCACGTCAAATTCAACAGTAAAGCCTGGGTCTGGCGTCCCACTTCGCCTTTTCAGCAGGCCAGAGGATACGCTCTTCATTACATACGTTGGCTTTCTGGAAAACTTCACACATTTGCGAGCAACATTCTAGTCAGTGCGCCGACGATATCGTAGCGGCCATAGGACGGCCCCAGATAGACGCCCTGGATCAGGTCGCGGGCCTCGGTCAGCAGTTCCTGAGCCAGCAACAGGCCCTCATCGTGTCCGTGATCACCGGCCAGGCGCATGCGTTCGCGCACGCGTTCGGGGACGGAGAAGCCCGGTACCTCGTTGTGCAGGTACTCGGCATGGCGCGAGCTATGCAGAGGAATGCAACCGAGAATCAGCGGAATGGGCGGCTTGCCAACGCGTGCCAGAAAGCGTAAGAGCGGCGCCAGCTCATAGATGGGCTGGGTCATGATAAACTGAGCACCAGCCTCAAGTTTGCGCCGATATTTCTCTATCTCATGATCCACCTGTTCATCGGTCATATTCAGGTCAAGCCCGGTTCCGATACAGAAAGAGCTTTTCGCGCCAATGGACGAGCCAGCCGCATCATGGCCCTCATTCATGCCGCGGATCATCGAGATCAGACCCACCGAATCCACGTCCCAGATGCCTGTGGTATTGGGATAAGCGGCGGCGCGCACCGGATCGCCGGTAATGGCCAGCACATTGCGAATGCCCAGAGCGTGCGCGCCGAGCAGTTCAGATTGCAGAGCCATCAGATTGCGGTCGCGTGGCGTGAAATGGATGATGGTTTCCATGCCCAGATGATCCTGGATCAGACGAGCCATCGCAATGCAGCCCATTCTGACACGCGCCATCGGGCTATCGCCGATATTGATAAAATCGGCCCCGGCCTCTTTCATCAGGGCCGCGCCCGCGAGTATCTTGGCTGGGTTCAGGCCTTTAGGTGGATCAAGCTCGACGCTGACGATAAACTTGCCCGTTGCCAGCTTCTCCTGCAACTGGGTGGTGTACCCTTCTTGAGGCAGAATCACCTCTTCCTCCAGCAGCCGGGCAATACGCGTTTGCTCGCTGCTCACGGATGTAATCTTCTCATCGTCTCCCGTGAGGGCCTGGGCCTGCTCCAACGTACCGTAATGCTTGTTCAGCGCCTGACGCATGGCCGCGATATGGCGCGGGGTTGTGCCGCAGCAGCCACCGATCAAGCGCACACCGGCCTGGGCGAATTGCCGGGCGTAATCGGCAAAGTAGTCGGGTGTAGCAACGTAAAAGAAGCGGTTATCGATGCGCGTGGGCAGGCCCGCGTTGGGTTGCGCCGAGAACAACTGCGCGGAACCGCTCTCATCGGTCTCGCGGCGTGACTCCGCGATCATCTCTTGCAGCACATCCAGGGTTGCAGCCGGGCCGACACTGCAATTGGCCCCGATCACATCAACCCCCAGATCGCGCAAAACCGTCACCACACGCGACGCCGCCTGACCGGAGAGCGTATGCCCATCCTCGTAAAAGCTCATCTGTGCTACAATGGGCAGGCCGCCGACCTCTTGCGCGGCCAGCACTGCCTGACGCAACTCCGCCAGGCTGGAGAAGGTCTCCAGGATCAGCAGGTCCGCGCCGCCTTCTTGCAATGCCTCGATCTGCTCGCGGAAAATCGCTCTCAGTTCGCGCAGACGATGCTCGTCGGGCGCCTGCATGGGTCGGCCCGTCGGACCCACAGCCCCGGCGATAAATATCTGTTTTCCGGTGACGTCGCGCGCCTCCTGAACCAGGCGCGAGGCGCGATGATTGATCTGGTGGACTTTATCGGCCAGATTATGCGCTTCGAGCTTGACCCGATTGGCGCCAAAAGAATTCGTCTCAACAATCTCGGCCCCGGCATTGATATATTCCTGATGGATGCCGCTAATCAGCTCTGGCCGACTGAGATTGAGTTCATCAAAACACTGTTCATAGGGGATACCACGCGCATAGAGCAGTGTCCCCATCGCCCCATCACAAAGCATTGGGCGTTGTTGCAACAATTGGAGGAGTTGATGCTCCATATCTACCTCTCTCTCGCCACAAAATGAGTCCCGATTTCCTCGTTCATTGTACAACTTTTCTGCTACGGATGGAATCCCCCGGCACCTCAACGGCGGACTGGCCTGGGATAACGCGACTATCCTCATCATATGCGTCGTGAAGCAGTTGCTCAAAGACAAAAGCGGCCTCTTGCCCCTCATCTTTCCATTGGCGTAATTGCCTGGAGGCGAAGAGTTGTTGGCCAAGCTGCGCTCCAGACGGGACGATGGTAGCCAGATGCTCGCACCAGGATATGGCGTTCTCGTTGGCCTGGGTGAGCGCGAATTCGACCAGCATGGCCACCAGGATGCTTTCCAGTTCTGTATGCTCTGGTCCAACTACTTTGATGTTGCCACGCCGCATAAAGGCATTGGCCGCAAACAGGTCGGCGCTACCAGCAGCGCCATCGCGAGAGGCGTAGTGTACTTCGCTGAGACGGGTCATGCGAATGGCCCCCACACACAGAGGACACGGCTCGGTTGTCGTCCACAAAATACAGCTTTTAGGGTCGATAGCGCTCCATTCTACCTGAAGAAGCGCATTCATCTCCGCGTGAGCGAGACGATGGCCGCAGAGTAGCTTCCCCTGCGCGGTGGTTTCATATAAACGGTTGCGTCCACGCGCGAGGATCTGGCCCTGTGCATCCGTCACCACCGCACCAATAGGCAGCGAACCATGACAATAAGCGGTCCAGGCTTCAGTGAGGCAGGCTTGCCAGGGTAGGGAGAAATGTGTCCACATCAAGATCAGGCCCTCTTTCTCTTTAATGCATGTTACATCGTTTGGGAAAAGCGATTCTATACATAAATAGGACTTCTGCTAATGAAGAGAAACAGTGCTTACCCAGGCCCAACTTCCAATGGTAGAGAATCTATGCTATACTCTGATTTGTAATTGCGTCAGTAATCATTATCAACTCTATGCATAGAGTTGATGGGACGAATTGGAGGAAAACGGACGATGACCTATTTTCTTGCAAAAGCTGACCCGAAGATATGGACTATTGAACATCTGGAGCACGATCAGATGACTACCTGGAATCTTGTGCGCAACCCCCAGGCTGTGAGTATACTTCGGAGCATGCTGCCCGGCGACGATATCCTGATCTACCGAACTGGCGATAAAGCCGCAATCGTTGGTCTTGTACATGTCACATCTGAACCGTATGTAGATGAGAGTGAGTATTGGATCGTTGATATAGCCTTTACACGTCGTTTCTCTCAACCCATAACCCTGCGCTCTATCAAAGCGAGCCATCTCTTCGATGATTGGTCGCTGATTC
This sequence comes from uncultured Ktedonobacteraceae bacterium, assembly GCA_964250225.1. Taxonomy (GTDB): domain Bacteria; phylum Chloroflexota; class Ktedonobacteria; order Ktedonobacterales; family Ktedonobacteraceae; genus Paraktedonobacter. Next base: position 27,794 of record CAXUEY010000070.1, read on the forward strand.
GTCAAAGCCGCCTCTCAAGGAACGCCCATTCATCCATGGTCTAAAGACGCAGGGCTTTCTGGTCCGTTCTCGGTAAACTCCATTTTGAAGAAGCTATCATTCTAAGGAGCACATTTTTCATGGATAGTAATGCCTGGTGGTATATCGATGGGGCGTGGGTTCACCCTGAGCAAGCGAGCATCTCTGTACATGATCTCGCTATTCTGCGTGGGTATAGTGCATTTGAGGCGCTGCGTACCTATGATCGGCGCCCGTTTCACCTGGACGAGCACCTGGAGCGGCTGACGCATTCGGCAGAGCTGATTGACCTGGATCTGCCCTGCACACATGAGCAACTGAGCGCGATCATCCGCGAGAGTATTGCGCGCAACGCCTATCGTCACGCAGTTGTGCGCATCCTGGTGACGGGCGGCGAGAGCGAGGATGGGGTGATGGCGGTGGGGAAACCAAAGCTGCTGGTGATGATTACCCCCCTGGGCGAGCGCAATATGGAACGGTTTGCCAGAGGGATCGCTCTGATTACCACGCGTTTGCAGCGCGACGTCCCGGAGGCCAAAACTTCCAACTATACCTCTGCCGTCCGCGCACTGAAAGAGGCAGCACGGCGTGGAGCCGATGACGCGCTTTTTGTGAACAACCTGGAACACGTGCAGGAGGCGACGCGCAGTAATTTCTTTCTCTTTTGCGGCGATACCCTGGTGACGCCTCGCGAGGAGGTGTTGATCGGGATCACCCGCAACGTTGTGCTGGATCTGGCACGCGGGCGTTTCCCCATCGAGGAGCGGCCCATTCTGCTGGCAGAGCTGGCGCAGGCGGACGAGGCCTTTATCACCTCATCGTCCAAAGAGATTACTCCGGTGGTGCGTATCGATGAGCACGTCATTGGTTCCGGCAAGCCGGGTCCACGCACCACCGAGTTAGAGCAGCGCTTTATTGCACTGATCGAGCGCGGGGACTGGCACTAGATCTCGTACTTCACTGCTGCCTCAAAGACGGAGAGCTGGAAGGCGGGGGGTGAGAGGCGCAGGCCAGTGTCACGCAGCCAGCAGGCCAGCGGATTGTGCCACTGAGCGATGCGACCAATACTCCAGGAACGCTGCGTGATCTGGGTGGTGCGCGGGATGCGCCTGGCCTGGTAGAGTTGAAAGGCCACGCAGATATTCTCGGCCTGCTCCAGAGATTGGGCCAGCACCAGGGCGTCTTCGAGGGATTGGCAGGCGCCCTGACCTAGATTGGGGGTCATAGGATGCGCGGCATCGCCCAGCAGGGTCACACGGCCCTGGCTCCAACAGGGCAACGGCAGGGTGTCGTAGATGTCGTTGTGTAAAATCGCGCTGGCGGGTGTGGCCTCGATCAGAGCGGGAATCGATGCATACCAGTGTGCGAAAAGGGCCAGCACCTCATGTTTGCGCCCGGCGGGACTCTCCGCCTCGCTCTCGCGCGCATTACGCGTGGCGAACCAGTAGAAACGTTCCTGGGTGAGTGGGACAAGGCCAAAGTGCCTGCCACGGCCCCAATACTCGCCCACGCGCATCTCCACGGCAGGCGGCGTTGTCACTCCGCGCCAGGCCGTATAGCCCGCATAACGCAGTTTCTTCGCACCAAACATCTGCGTGCGTATGGCGGAGTGAATGCCGTCGGCGCCGATGAGCGCGCATCCACGCACCTGCTGACCATTGGCGAGGTGGGCCGTGACGCCGTGTTCATCCTGCTCAAAGCTGCTGCACGCTTGTCCCAACGCGATATTTTCTGGTCCTACCGCCGCGAGCAGGGCCGCTTGCAGGTCGGCGCGATGGACCGCCACGCTGTTGGCGCCAAAGCGCCGTTTCATTTTGGCGGCAGGCAGCGAGGAGAGGCGCTGCCCCTGCCAGTTATAAATATTGCCATCGGCCAGATTATAAGATGAGCGTGTCAGATGCTCCAGCCCTAATGTATGCAGCGCTTTTACCGCATTGGCCCATAGCGTCAGGCCCGCACCCACCTCTTGCAAGGTTTCGGCACACTCAAAAACTCGCGCCTCAAAGTTCGCGCGTTTCAGGGCTAGGGCCGCAGCCAACCCGCCGATGCCCGCGCCGATAATGATGACAGGCTCCGTTTTACGCATAGCACTGCTCGTTAAAAGACTACTCGATTTTTTCTGCATATGTGGTCATGACTGAGCTAACCAGGCAGCCGCATACGCGCTCGTATGCCTGCTATTCTAGCATATTCTGGACGGAACAGAACTACCTCATGCTCTTTGCAGGACTTTTCGCGTCACGTCCGCTACGCGTGGCGCTCAACATGCCCCATCTCACGCGCGGTTGCCGGTCAGATCCTTATCTTCCATTTCCCACGCGTGATCCAGTGTGTGATACGCGGTGTGCCGAATCAGATACCGGAGCGGCCAGGTGCGGGCCGGTTTGCCCTGGGCATGGAACGCCCGAATGGCTGTGCAATAGACGTCGCGGTGCGCTCTCAGCCCCTCGTCGGTGAGCAGCGCACCATCAGGAGTGCGCACTCCGAGCTTCGCAGCCATGTCCTGCTC
>CAXUEY010000071.1:0-20717 GCA_964250225.1 uncultured Ktedonobacteraceae bacterium
GCCAGATCAACAAAGTGGGTCAACTGCTCTCCATGCGCCGCGAGGAGATTCTTGCACTGCGCAATCTGACTCCTACGAGCTTTGAGGAGATTCAAAAGCAATTAATCGCTCATGGCCTCATGTCTCCTACACAATTGCTCGGACCATTTGCGCAAAACGATCAGGAACATAAGGGTGAATGATCCCTTAAGCATTCTTCTCTGGCACAACCAGGCTGTTCGTATCTCGATCCCCAAACAGTGCATATTGCGCGTCCCGCACATGCTCATCTGACACACCAGGATAGCCACGCGCAATGAAACGGCGCGTGTTTGGTTCGCGGGCCAGCAAGATATCGATGATGGGCTGGAAACCGGCCAGGGCTGCGCCCGTTTGGGAGGGCAGGTTGTCGGCGTCCATGCCGATCCAGGCGCGGTGCAGACCATCTTGTTGTAGGGTACTGAGCATGTGGGTCAGCAGAGCGGGGTAGAGCCGCTGCCCGCGCCAGGACGCAAGGGTGGCGCAATCCCAGATGTAAACCTCACCAGGCAAAAGGCGCAGATGCAGACCCAGTTCGCCAATCCCCTCCTCGTCGAAGGTCTGCCAGCCATAGGCCGCGAGCTGGCCCGCGACCCTGGCAATCGAGCAACGCCGACCCTGTGCCAAACGCTGCAGCACCGGCTCTGGACTGGCAAAGCCCATTGCGGCGGCCAGTTCGGTGGCCAGTTCGGGACCGGCGCTCTGGAAGGTTGCCGCGACACGTGGGGCGGGGCCAACGGGCAAAGCTTCGTTGAGGGCCAACATCCAGAGCAGGCCCATATGTTGCGCATTGATCTCAGCAGGAGAGGTCATGACAGGAACGCCTCGGCATGCCTCGCGGCTTTGCGTTCGCTGAGTTCAGCAGTGGCATCGGCGAGATGTGCCTCAGCAATGGCATAGCTCCCATCGGCCAGGCGCAGGCGGTGCGCGGTGGCCAGCACATCAGCGATGCTGTACCCATCGGGCGGCACAAACTTGTAGCAAGCCAGTTCTAGCAATTGACCGTTGGGGTCGCGAAAATAGATCGAGTCCATAAAACCACGATCTACATTGCCAGTATTCCAGATCCCGCGCTCGCTCAGACGCGCAGCCACCTGGGTATATGTCGCGTGCGAAACGGTAAAGGCGATATGGTGAAGATTGCCGATCTCCTGTGGATTGGGCCGTGGATCGGCTCCGCGTGTGGGGCGCACAAAAAACGTCAGCAGCCGACCATCGCCTGTGTCGAAGTAGAGATGCGTCTCCTGCGGCGCGTCCAGGTTCGGCTGCTCAAAGACCAGCGGCATGCCCAGCACGCCCTGATAGAACTCGATGGTTGCCTCGCGATTGGAGCCAACGAACGTGAGATGATGGACACCTTGCGTTTGAATTTTTGCCATATGCATACCTCAGCATGATGTTTAGATACCGAAAAACATGTGCCGGACCTGCTCAATTACCTCAGGATCGCCACTTGTTTCGCCGCCTGGGAAGCGCTGGAACGTCGTCAGCACAAAATCCGAGGCATTTTGAAAATGGAAGAGTGCCTGGGTACCCGTTAGTTGCTCAGCCGGTGCCGCGACATACTGACCATCTTTGACATGCACATGCCACTGACCACCCCAGGGACCGTCCACTTTGATGCTATACTCGATGTCCAGGCCCTTCACCGATGCCTGATCGACGGTATACTGCATCAAAATAAACATGTAGGGCACGATTACGCCAGCGGTGCGCTCATCCAGGCGCGCGTTTTTCTCGCCCAGGCCCCAGCGTATATCCCAGGTATGCACGCCATAATCCATCACGTGGAACGCTGGATAGAAAAAGGTCGGCAGCGGACCCATGTAGGGGTGAGTGACGAGGAAGTCGCTCCACTCGTGAGCATCCAGTCCATCGAAAATAGCCAGCATGCGGTCGGACGCGGACTTGAGGCGCGCAATCGCCTCATCGCGTGATAAACGACGAAATGCCTGAGCGTTGTCATTGAGACGCGCGCCCATGATCTCCAAACCAACCGCGTCGGCTGACTCGCCTTTACGGGCCAGTTCCCAGCGCGACAAATAGCCCTCGGTCACGTCGATCATATGCCCAACGATGTCGCGCACCTCCCAGGCATCGCAACGCGTCTGCACATTCCAATTGGCCGGATTGTCGATGAGCGCGAAAAAGTTGGCGCGCTCGCTGCGTACAACATCCAGTACGGTATCCTTCGCACTGAAATCCATAGGATTGATCGCCATAAGATGTAAAGCTCCTTCTCATGATCCGTAAGCTGACAATCTACGAGGAACACTGTTCGCCTACTATACAAGTCGGCAAAAAGCATTCTTTGCCACTTGTAAATAGTACGCGATAGAGAAATAGTACATAGCTTACCTGTTTCATCATACGCTATTCTCACCCAATACGCAAGCATTGCTCGTTCTGTTGTGCTCATCTGCGAATCGGTAACGAAGGTTGCCAGACATGTGCAGTCCCATCGAGGCTAGCAGACGCCAGGAAACGCCCATCGGGCGACCAGGCGATGGCTACAACATCGTCGGCATGCTCCTCATATATCAACAGGCTCTGGGCTGTACTGACATCCCATAGACGAACGGCACGATCAGAACTGGCGGAAGCAAGGAAACGCCCATCGGGTGACCAGGCAAGCGAACGCACGGGTTGCTGATGACCGACGCAGTGAGCGACTGTGCGTTCGGTGTCTATCTGCCAAATACGCACAGTTTTTTCCTCTCCAGCAGAAGCGATAACTTCCCCGTTTGGAGACCAGGCCAGGGTAAAATTGCTGTCGCTCGTGATGCCCCGATAGAGGCATTTCCCCTCACTGCTATCAATTTTCCAGCTCTGGACAGTGCCATTGACACCTGCAGCAGCGAGGTGGGTGCCATCGGGCGACCAGGCGAGCGCATTGATTTTGCCTCCCTGACTTCTATACCTGGTCCGTAGCCTACACAATGCTACATCCCAGATCAGCACGTCCATTCCCTGGGTGTCGCAAGAGGCCAGGAGCACATTCTTTGGAGACCAGGCTAAGGCAGTAATGGGGCTAGAGGAGCGATAGGATTGGAACAGGTATTCTTCTTCACGTAGATTGTACAAATTGGCGCGCCAGATACATACAGTAGCATCCTGACCGCCAGATGCCAGCAATGCACTCTTGGGAGACCAGGCAACTGCACGAATGCGCCCTTCATGTCCGGGACATGAGACGAGTAATTGGCCTGATCTGGCAGACCAGAGATGCAGTCTGGCATCGTCGCCGCCTGAGGCAAGCAACTGGCTATCGGTGGACCAGGCAATACTCCAGATGGGTCCCCTATGGCCTCTATAGATTTGGCGCGTTCTAAAAAAAGGGCGATACGAACGCGCCCGCGTCTCTGCCTCCTTCCGGGCTACTGGCGGTGGAGGAACAGGTGAGGTGGGTAGGTGGGGGGAGGGAAAAAGTGGCGGAGAGACGCTTGTTTGAGTCTCTGCCTCTATGCGGGTTAGCAGTGGTGAAGCAAGCGAGAATGGGGTAGGGGGAGAAATGAATAATGAGGGCGAGAACCCGCCATAAGAAGCCTTCTGACAGGCTTGCTCGAAGTTTTGGACAAAGGTCTGGACGCTGGAAAAGCGTTGCTGTGGATCTTTTGCCAGGGCTGTGAAGACAACTTGCTCAATCGCAGGCGAAAGATCCGGTATTTTTGCCAATAGCGAAGGTGGGGGAGTGGTCATGTGCTGTCCGATGACTTCGGTAAAGGTACCGGTGAAAGGGCGTTCTCCTGTAAGCCATTCATAGGTAACGATACCGAGAGCATACTGATCACTGGCCAGTTTCGGTTTGCCCTGAATCTGCTCAGGAGCGATGTAGGTAGCTGTCCCAACAATATTTTGTGTACTCTGGAGGCGTGAACTTTGCGAGAGCAGGACGCTACTAAAATCGCCGAGCAAGATTTCCCCATTCGACCCCAGAAACATATTTTCCGGCTTGACGTCGCGGTGAATGATTCTTTGTTCATGAGCATACTGAAGAGCATCAGCTAGCTGTTTGAGGAAGTAAAGCAGCTGCTCAAGAGAGAGACGAGTCCCTTTCGGATATTTCTGACGTAAAGTGCCACCCGGTGCGTAGTCAAGCACCAGGTAGGGGATATGTTCTTCCACATCACAATCGAAGATGCGCACAATATGCGGGTGAACCAGTCTGGCAACCAGGCGCGCCTCGTGTAAGAAGTCGTCAATATCCCGCTGAGTAAGCTGTGTGCGCAATATCTTAATTGCGGCATAAGAACCAAGTAGAAGGTGCTGCCCTAAGTAAACTTCAGCAAAGTTACCCGAACCAAGAAAACGCAGCAGATGATAACGACCAATCTGCATCCCCGTTCGATCAGACATAATAAATTTTCCGTAAATAAAGTGATGTAACGTACAACTAGTACATGTACTATATCACACCTCGTGCAAACCGTCAAACCTTCCTTGAGGTCTTGACACTTGCGGGAAACTGAATGTGGTCAGCGAACCAATTCGTGGTAGCCAACGATTTGCTCAGCAAATACATAGCGTATGCGCTTCCCCCCTACGCAGCACTCATAGATACGCGAATATACTTACTTGACACATGGCAATTTATCGATGTATATTCGTATTACACAAGCTAAAAGGTTAGCCGGGCGAAGTTTGTTTTGACTTATAGCATTTTCTCCTCTCAACGCGCAAAAGCTCTCTTTTGAGAAGGAGTACTATAAGCTGGGAGGTATGTATTGCCAGCTCTTCTTGTCTGGTCGAAAATCCCTTATCTTTGATACAAAGAGGTAAGGAATTGTGGCTAGAAATGTCACATTCAACGGCTTTGCCTTGTGTAGCTGTGAATGGATGTATCCTTCCAAATCACTGATTTGGGCTTTTAAAGTTGTTTTAGTATGATCGAAATCGAAAAGGTACGTGTCAAATATGCGTACATATGATCTTGATTTTGAAACCCTTTTGTCGTTACTTAAGGGTGCGCACCAGACAGGAGTTCTCTCTACAAAACTCGCTGCCGGTTTTTTTGGACAAAAAATCCCCTGCCTGGTGAGGGTTAGTCTGATCGAAGGAGACATTACCTATTGCTATATCGAAGATGAAAAAGGAGGAATTCAGTTTGCAGGTAATATCGATAAAAAGTTACTAAACGTATTATATGATCTGGGAATTCGTAGTTGGCTTTTAGATACGGATCCGTTAACTATACAGTCTCTCAGCAATTATAGGAATACGCCAAATAACTTGCCCTTTATAGCTAACACACCGTCCTTTACGCCTAACCCACCACCTTTGGCACCTAATACATCATCCTTTGCTCCTAATACATCATCCTTTGCATCTAACACACCATCCAGAGATTCTGGAATGAAATCCATGTCACGAAGATTTTTCTCAGATGTGCCTTGCATAAGTACAAACATTGGCCCGGAGATTTTACATACCTTATCACGAAGACATAGAAGAGTCCTGGCGCTGGTGGATGGCAAGAGAAGTGCTGAGAAGATCGCGGCTCTCCTTTTTTCAGCACCGAAAGATGCCTGGATAGTCTTAACGTTATTGCAAGAAATGGAGTCCATGAGACTCATTACATGGATAAATAGGTAAGTGCATCTTTTGTAAATAGTCGTACAGATTGGAAATATCTTCCACGCCAGGAGTTGGCTGATCCTGATTTTCGGCTCTGCGAATTTCGGGTATGGTGGCTCAAGGAAACATGAGGGTCCTGTTTCGAGGACGTTTAGGCGGAATCGTATGGTTCTGCCTAAACGTTTCAATCTAGATGCTAGCCAGCATCTAAGCAATCAATTATCTGGGGTAGGTGGATAAGATAGCTGTATATCTTCATCAGAACTGGTTGGTGTAATCATCGAGCCTTGATCCTTTTTCTGAAGAGCTTCTTCCCTCTCGTCGGGTACCGTATTTCTGGTTGTTACGTCATTGGGCATCGCATGTTCCTTCGCTAATGGTAAGGCGGGTGCCAGGCGAAGGCTCAACCAGTAGCTCAGAAGTGCAATTACAACGAAAGCCGCCCCTACGAGACACAGCGCTGTAACGGACCCATTTGTCAGTGTCAACACGACATTGCCGACACCTGACCCGGCTGCGATACCTAGATAACTTATAGAGCCACTCAGGGCAATGATAATTGTAGGGATGCCAGCCGAGAAAGATAGAAGTCGATGTTGTTGTGGAGCAACCATAATTAGGCTCGCTATGCCCCAGATTCCAAAGACAATCGCAGCACTGGCCACAGTAATTGCAGTAAATGGGAGGGTTGCAGAGACCACAATAAGCACAATCAGGCCGACAATGATCGGACGATTTACCCCAAAGCGATCAGCTGCAAGCCCCCCTACCCAGTTGCCTATAACCAGTCCTACTCCATAAATGAGTAGCAGGATGCTTGGGTCGGTAACGTGCGTGGTTTGCCGTAATACTACGGAGATGTAGGTGTAAATGGTAAATGCTCCACAAGCCCAGAACAAAGCTGGGAGTAAGGCAAGCAGCACACGTGGATTGGCAAGCGGTGCAAAACGCGCTTTCAAGTTGAGTGTTTGAGGGATATCTATAGTGGGCAGCCTCAGGATGAGCAGAAAAAGAAGCGCAATCAGCGTGAGCGCGACGACAAAGAGAAAGGTTGCTTGCCATCCGATATGGATACCTATTAAGGTACCTGCTGGCACTCCTAAGACAGTTGCAATTGAGAAGCCCCCAAGAACCACGCCTAGAGCCTGCCCTCTCTGCGTAGGCTGGACTAACGTCGCAGCGATCACGCTGGCATTTGGCATATAGAGGGCGGCACAACAAGCTGCCAGGACACGTGTTAAGAGCAAGAGGGTAAAGGTTGGTGAGAGCGCCGAAAGCACATTTGCCACACAAAATCCTAGCAAGACGCCTATAAGTAATTTGTTGCGGGGAATGTGATTGGTGAATACAGCCAGGAAGGGAGCACCGAATCCAAAGACAAGCGAGAAGACGGTGACGAGTAAACCAGTTGTACTGATACTCACACCTCTATCATGGGCAATGACGGGAAGCACACCTGCCATGACAAATACATCTGTCCCAAAAGCGAACGCTCCCAAAGCTAACAAATAAATACGTCTGTTCAATTCATCCTCCTTGCTCAATGACGAATGGCAAATCTCTGCAATCAGTTGGGTGGTAGCATTTCACTAGTTTAACCTGAGAGCTTTTGCCTCAAACTGGCTTCCCCTCAATGATAGAAAGCGCTGCTGGTGCTGGAATAATCTGTGTGAGCTTAAAACCAGCAGCCTCATAGAGGGCTGCAAATTCTTCTGATGTGCGCTCACCCCCGCCGGAAATTGCCAGGAGGCGAAGATCCATAGTCTTATCGAGCGTCGTCTCTCTCCCTCCACCAGTCTGGATAATCGTCTCAATAAGCAAGAGCTTGCCCTCTGGTTTCATCGCGCGACGACATATCCGTAGAAGCTTGACAGCATCTTCATTGTTGCAGCCATGAATGACTTTGCGTAGGAGATACGTATTTCCTCCTTCAGGGACGGCTACGAAGTAGTCACCAGCGACCAATTGTAGTCGATCACGGATCTCAGGCTCAATTTGCTCACGAGCCTGTTCAATAAATTGGTGGAGGTCAAAGAGTATGCCCTTGATGCCAGGGTAAGCAGAAAGGATCGCCCGTAAAAGCCCACCTTGTCCTCCTCCCACATCAACAAGTGTACTGCATGTTGAGAAATCGTAAGACCGAACCAGATCTGGGATGGCAAGCCGGGTGATATTGGCCATAGCTTTCCCAAAGATCGCAGCCTGCTCAGGGCGCTCCTTGCAATACTCCCAGCAATCCATGCCGTAGGCATCAACCATAGCTGATTTCCCTGTACGAATGCTATATTCCAGGTTTTCTACTGTTTTCCAACTCCATTCCTGGGCATCAAGCATAGCCTGGTCACGGATTGAGTTGGGCAGATCCGAACGCAGTGCCTCAGAAAGTGCGGTATTCACGAAGACACGTGGCCGTATTTCGTCAAAAATTGCGGCGCTGGCGAGGCAGCGTAGCAATCGGTAGAGAGAAAGTGCATGGGTTTCCGTTGCCTGTGCCAGTTCTTCGACGCTTTTGGGGCCTTCTCGGCACAAATCTGCTATGCCTAATTTCACAGCTACATGCACTGCGCGCACAATCCAGAGTTCCTGAAGTATATATTTCAAAGCAACGGACGGAGAGGCCGCCATTTGCTGTTGATGTATTCCTGACGGATCAAAGTGCTGCTGCATGATGTATCCTTTCTTATTTACTGGTTTGCTTACAATGAAAACGGGTTATGAGAGCTGGGAGGAAGACCGAGTTCAGCACGCCCGAACGCTTCACCAAGCATATCAAAATTTAAACCAACATGGGCCGCCATAGCATGGGCATCGCGCCAGTAGCGCTGCATAGGATGTGTATTAAAGTTGGCTCGGCCACCACTGTTCGCATAGAGTTGTTCAATCGCACGCAAGCAGAAACGTCCAATCGCTGCATGATACAGGTTGATGCGGTTGTAGCTCTCCACAGATATCTGTCCACCAGTATGAAGCATAGAGAGCGCTTCTTTTAACAAGGCGCGTGCTGCCGCAATATCCGCTGTTATTTCAGCAAAGCGAATCTGTTGATGAGTGAAGGATGCTATGAGGTCGTGATTCAGTCTGGTATATTTGGTACGGCTTGCATCTCGCCAACTTTCATAGGCAGCTATGGTTATCCCCAACAGAGGGGTGGATAAAAAGACAATGAATACGTTCAGGAAAGGAAGGCTGTAAAGTGGACCAGCATTGCTCAGCGACTCTCCTCGTACCAGATCTGACAAAAGCAATGTATGATGCTCAGGTACAAAGGCATCTTTGACCTCTACATTTTTGCTACCACTGGCCGCCAGGCCAGCTACAAACCATGTATCTTTAATCTCGTAGGCATTTCTAGGAAGTAAGAAGACACGCGGGGGTCCATCCATACTGGTAGGAAGGGCCAGCACCATATTCCATTCACAGTGATCTATGCCACTAGACCAGGGCCAATTCCCGCTCAGACGATAGCCACCTTCCACCGAAGCAAAGCGTCCTTCCGGGATGAAAGCCGTCGCAAGCAAGGCGTCGGGATTTTCTTCCCATACATCCCGCTGGGCCTCATCAGGGAAGTGGGCCAGCAGCCAGGGATGGCCCACCAAAAAGGCATAACACCAGCCTGCTGATCCATCAGCTTGAGCAATCTCAAGAGTTGTTTCGGCTAAAGCATCAACGGGAAGTTCACATCCTCCCCATCGTTTTGGGATGAGCAACCGTACCAGTCCTGCATCCACAATTTCTCGAACTGTTTCTGCGGGTTGCCGACGTTGCGCCTCAGCCGAGGCAGCACGCTCGCGAATAGCTGGAGCCAGGGCGCGGGCTCGTGCGACGGCTTCTTCCTGGGTCAGGTCGCCAAATTGTTTCGCTTGTTTTACCGAGAATTCTTTATTCATTCTCATTTTACTCCTTGAGGGCATTACAGAGATTGTGAGTTTGCCAAATTCGACCATGCTAGCTAAAGTCACTATTGTAGCATAATTTTGAGAATTCAGCGATCAGTGCAACACATGCTTTTGTCCATATTTCACTGTAGCTTAATTGGAACATTTGTGTTTTTACACTGATAATGAAGAAGCTCGGCTTTCACGTTTGAATATGTCTATTTCCTTCTGGCCTCTCCAAAGGCTGTGCATCATTTGGCCAGGTGCCGTTCCTTTTCCAACCTTCTGAATGGGAGATGGGGCCAGTTTGTGTTCGTTGCAAAGAGACACTGCTCAGATCTCTTAGCTGGCTCAATTCTCTTGTTTGTAGGAACAACAGCTCTTGAACAAGCTCATCATTTATAGTGCCTGTATAAGGGAATTGAGCCAGAGTAGTGCTTACAGATATATTCCTTTGCCTTGCCTGGCGAAGCATAAGCAAGAGATTATTCAGAGCGTATTGATTCCGTTGCATGGGTTCTGTTTGCTCATGCAATCGAATGTAGCGGCCAATAAAGTTATTTATTTGACCGGTTACAGAAGGAAGGATATTCATCTGTCCCAGCTGAATACGTGAATTCCATTGCCGATTTGCAACGTTTGTAAGAACGGTGCTGATCTCCTGCACTGTTCTTTCTAACATCTGGGCATGTTCAAGCTCTTTGGCCTTCTGCGCAGCCAGATCCTGTTGCAAGCGTGAAAGTTCTTCAGCATAGTCAGCGCGTGCTATGTGTTCACGTAAACTTGAGAGCACAATGAAACTTACCAATGCAGGCGTAATCTGAACGGTAAGGGGGAGGACCCAAATAATATAGGGTTGATGCTGTAAGTAGAAAAGGAGTTGAGCATCCTTTGGTACGAAGATCAAAAGGACCGCAATGGCTGAGCAGTTCAAGGCCGCTACGACGAACACAACCCAGGAAGGGAATAAGAGGACAGAAAACATCAGTGCTACTACCAGCAGAGTCATCAGCGCCCACTGATAGAGGCCTAACGGTCCCGGTAGCAGTTGTCCTATCATGCTGCCTTCCGTCAGCACCATCAGGATGATACTGGCTGCCAGAGATAAGCCTCGCCGCTGAACCGTAGAAAAACGGTTCAGCACCGTACCAAGCGCCAGGATCACAAGGGAGATGAGTAATGTTGGTGCAAGAATTGGGATTGGATTCTCGCGCACACTCTCAAAGGCGACGAAAATCTGTATAATGCTGATAAGGAAGCCAATACTGATTAGCTTACCTCGTCGGAGAAAATCGCGCTCAGCTACGGTCAGCTCCTCTTTCTGAGGAGCAACTGGTGCAGCCAGCCGATACCACCAGGCAATCCACCAATGAGGTCTTAGCCCGGTAAGAGTTGGACGTCCCGCTGGCGTCTGAGCATTACTTAAAGTTGCCATGATGATGTGTCCCTCTCCTGTTGCTCGATTACTGACCCGGCATCTTTGCTCAACTGTTTGCTATTGCCTGATTCTGCTAGCAAATAGCGGAACCAGGCAATAGCAGAACACTCCACCAATGCTTACCAGGAGACTGGTAAAGTCTTTGGTCCATGAAGGAAGTTGCCTGGCATCGGGTCATATTGATAACCTGGCTGTAAGCGCAGTGATGGTCTCTCCCGTGTTAAGATAGTAAGCATTGTGCGCGCTTGAAGCCGAGCCAATTCTGCCCCAAGACAGTAGTGAATACCCTGTCCAAACGCGATATGCCGTGCTACTCCTGGCCGATCCAGATCAAATTCTTCTGCATTTGCGCCCCATACCGCTTCATCCCGATTTGCGGAGTGAATGCCAAGAAAAACGCGACTCTCTGGTGGAATATGCTGACCATGAACATCAAAAGGGGCATCTGCAGGGCAGGCGCGCATGACCCAGTTAGCCGAGGGATGGAGGCGTAGTGTTTCTTCAACGGCATTGAAAATCAAAGAAGGGTTGGCTTTGACGCGCTCCCACCGTTCGGGGACACGCAATAGTTCGTAGAGCATGTTTCCCATGAGCATCATTGTTGTGTCACTGCCGGTGCCAAGTAACAGAAAAACGACCATCTTCACCTCTCTCCGACTCATCTTTCCCTGCGCTTCTTCTGCAACAAGGCGACGTATCATAGTATCAGGTCCATTTGGGTCCTGACGGTAGCGATCCATCAATTGGAAGATATACTCTTCCAATTTCCACCACTCATCAAGAGTGGTAGGATCTCCAGGAACGATACCAATAATGGAGACAAGCCAGTGGAGTGCTTGCGTTACCTCGTCTTCCGGGATGCCAAGAATGTATGCCAGGGTGCTTGCGCTCAGTGTTCGAGCAAAAGGCATAAAATCGGCCTGATGATTTGGGGCAGAAAGCAATTCTTGCAGGAGTGCATGCACTTTCTGCTCAATAAACGGTCGTGCATTCTTGTAGGCCTGTGCATTCATGGACGTTTCGATCAGCATGCGCAATTCCTGATGCTTTTCGCCGTCAAGTTGGGCAAGGGTTGGTGGATCACCTGTGTCCTTCAACTCCATGTTTCTCTCGCTTGAGAGATGCGTAGAAGTCAGAGCAGCGCGCACATCGTTATTATTCGCAAGGAAATAGAGCCCAGGTATAAACTGATGCACGGGACACTGTTCACGTGTCTGCTTCAGCGTTTCATACGGGTGAGCTACGTGATCAGGCCGAAGTGGGTTAAAGTATCCTCCTGCCTGAGAAGCTGAACTGTTGTGTTCCATGTGTGTGACTCCTTCTTTTCTTTCTTCCTAAAATCATCCAAAATTCGCATCTGTGAAAGTCAGAGCGTTTACAAACAGACTTGCAAAATCAAAAGAGTGGGACTCCTTCGATAATGCTGTCAGAGGGCATCGTGGCCACGACACTCATGGTGAAACCCGCAGACTCGAAGAGTTTCCGATACTCTTCCTCTGATCTATCGTATCCACCATGTAATACCAGAAGATGTAGGTCCAGGCGCTTCTCAAATACCATCCCCTGCTGAGTAAAGAGGGGTTCGACAATAAGGAGCTTTCCACCTGGTTTCATAGCACGATGAAAGTTTGTGAGAATAGTGACTACCTGGGTGTCATCACACGCCTTCATTACATGCTTCATAATATACAGATCCGCGCCTTCTGGTACAAAATCGAAAAAGCTTCCTGAGATAAATGTACAACGCTCAGTCAGTTCTTCTGAAGCAAAATGTGTTTTCGCTCTCTCGATTGTTGGAGATAAATCGAAAAGAACGCCTTTAAGGTGCGGATATTTCTGAAGGATCAATTCGAGGAAGGCTCCTGTGCCTCCAGCAACATCGACAAGAGTTGTGAACGGTGAAAAATCATAGGTTGCGGCAATTGCCTTATTCACCTGTGCAGTAAGCCCGGCCATTGCCATGTCGAAATGTTCTCCCGCACCTGGATTACGTTCCTGGAAATAGCGCCATTGGGACATTCCATAGACATGTTCAAAAGCTGGCTTGCCTGTTTGTAAGCTATACTCAAAATCTTCCCACGGTCTCCACGACCACTCATCTCCTACTATCCGTGCCATACCGTAGAGAGAATTGGGAATATCGGATCGAAGAAGACGAGATAGTGCACTTTGGGCAAAGGTGTTATCTTCAATCTCTACAAATATTTCAACGCTGACCAGAACACGCAACAAGCGGGAAAGTGAGCGCGCGGGGAAATGGGTCTCCGTGGCGAGTTCTTCGATACTTTTAGGCCCGTCTTTGACGAAATCAGCTAATTTGAGGTGTGCTGCCGTACTGATAGCCTGCGTCAGCCAGGCACCAGAGAGCATTAAAAGCAATGTATAGGGTAATTCACTTCCTTGTATATGAGATATACGCTTGATATCTTGATGACCAGACGTGGGCTTCACCACCGCTATTTGATCGATAGGTGTGGTGCTTTCATCTACTTCGTGTGATTGGTCCAGTTCCATCGTATATCGCGCAAATGGAGATCCTCAGCTTCAAAGGCAGGGAGAAAATTGCGCGACTCCTTTCTTGCTTGAACTCTATTGGGATATGGGGAACGCTCTTTGGGTTACAATCGGAATGATTTTGAAATGGGCCAGATTTCTGTTGGATCACCAGCTATTTGAGTAGGTGCTCGTTTGTCGGTTTCAAGGAAGCGTAAATAAATCTAAACGATCCAATGTACTATTGATTGATCTATTCAACCGCGCCGCACATCCGACAGCATGACGCTACCAAACTTTCAATGTATGTTACTTCCAATAGCATACTCAAAAAGATACACAAGATCAATAGAATGCCCATTAGTACTATACTCTTCCTCATTCGTATATTCTGTACCAGGCAATTTGCCTTTCCCACAAAATTAATCTTCAGCGATAAGAAAAGTGGTGCTCCTTATTCAAGGAACAATTCCCGGCCATTTGACGTGAAAGCCGAGATCGGTGCAACAAAGAGATCTTTCGTAATATGTATGATAGAAATTCAATATATCATATAGTAAAAAGACATAAGATATTTATCCATCTTATTTGTTGCTTCAACTTTAATACTCCATTCTACCTGAGCTGATTTTTCTAGTTATCTCCCTATTACCTTTAAGCACCCAAAAGTCTTATAGTGTTGACTCGTATCTACGAATTTGCTACCTTAACACAGAGAAACACTGTCTTAAGGCTTGAATGCTTCTGGTAGAGGGAAAGAGTATCTTGCCTGACGGAATCTCTGGCCGGTTCTTTGTGATTACCGATGTCATCATCTATGTCTGTCCTTTTGTGAGGAGGAACTGCCCATGACTTCTTTTCCATCTGACAATGGCGAACAGAGACTTCTCCCTCAAACAATTCTCGATATGAATTATGCCTTCGCACGCACAGCCATCCTGGTCGCGGCTGTCCGCCTTCATCTGTTCACCTGCCTGGCGGATACGCCGCTCACACCTGCTGAGCTGGCTGCGCGCACGGATATGGTCCCGGAGCTAGCGGCGCGCCTTTTGAAAAATCTGGAAATGTTTGAACTGGTTGGCAGAGAGCAGGATACCTATCACTTGACTCCTCTGGCCAATCATTTTCTGGTCGAGGGAAAACCCTCCTATCTGGGGGGTGATACCCTGGCCATGCTTGACTATATCCCGGCCTGGCTGGAGCTCGATCTGACGCTACGCACATCGGTGCCCTATCGCGACCTGGGCGACCCTGCGACGGCAGAGGCGTTCTTTGCCCCACGCGTCATCGATCTGTTCCCGCTGATTTTTCCACTAGCTCGCCGGACCGCGCAAGAGCTTGTTCTAGGAAAGCAACAGGACACAGCCTTGCACGTGCTGGATATTGGGGCAGGAAGCGCGCCCTGGAGCGCTGCGTTCGCCCTCCAGTATCCCGCCGCGCAGATCACTGCTCTTGACCTGCCCACGGTCGTCGAGCAAGGCCGCCAGCAGATAGACGGACTCGGACTTCTAGATAGATACACATGGATCAAGGCAGATATGGAGGCGTTTGCTTTGCCATCACTGACCTATGATCTCATTCTCTGTGGTCACGTCTGCCGTTTTATTAGCGATGCACGGACCAAAACCCTCTTCTCCAGGCTGGCGGACAGTTTGCGTCCTGGAGGCACGCTGCTGGTGGCTGATATTTTCCTGGCGGAGGACCGTGCCAATCCTCCACCAGCTCTCGTCCTTGACCTTTCAATGCTGGTGAATACGGCTCATGGTCGCATCCGCACCGTGAGTGAGATCGCTGACTGGCTGCACGAGAGTGGGCTACAGGATGTGCAGCGTTTTCATGTCGCAGGACCATTTCCGCAGGTCATTGCACGCAAAGAAGAGAGGATATAATGCGCCGCGTTGTTATTTCTGGCCTGGGAGTGACCTCACCCGTCGGGATTGGCAAAGAGGCCTTCTGGCATAATTTGCTCAACGGGGTCTCCGGGGGCATTACCCTGGACCATGCCACCTGCACCCCTCTTTTTGGGCATCATGTGTTTGAAGCCCAGGCGGTCTGTGAAGTTGCGGGCTTTGACCCGCACATCCACCACGTGCCAGCAGCCTATCATGCTGCCGACCGTTTTATTCAATTTGCTTTTGCCACTGCTCATGAAGCGTTTCTGGATGCGCACCTGGACCAGAGCCACTGGGAGCCGTCGCGGGCTGGCATCACGCTGGCAACCGCCATCTGTGGTACTCAGATGCTTGACGCTGAATTTACTGTTGCGACCAATTGGGGCCAGGAACCATTCCATGCCGAAGGAGTTTCCCCTTTTCTCTACTCCGCCGCAATGGGAAACTCCGCCGCTTTAGCGCTGAGTTCCCACTACGGCTTTCAAGGTGAATGTACCACCCTCTCCACCGGGTGCATTGGTGGGCTGGATGCGATCAGCTATGCCTACGAGAGCATTGCCTATGGAGAGCACGATCTGATGTTGGCTGGCGCCTCTGAAGCTCCCATTACCCCTATCACCATTGCCGCATTTGATATCATCAATTGTCTGTCACATAATCCCGATCCCCAACGTGCTTCCTGCCCCTTTAGTCAAGACCGCGACGGCTTTGTGCTCTCCGAGGGCTGTGGCATTGTGGTCCTTGAGGAGTTAGAGCACGCTCTGGCGCGTCAGGCAAAGATTTATGCAGAGATTACTGGCTGCGAGGTGACGGAACATGCCGTCCATATGACGGATATGTCACCAGAGGGTCGGGACCTGGCTCGTGCCATCACTGGCGCGCTCTCCAATGCCGGTGTGCTGCCTGAGGCGATTGATTTCGTGAATGCGCATGGCACCTCCACGCCGCAAAATGATGTGTACGAGACGCTGGCGCTGAAAACCGCGCTGGGCCAGCATGCGACTACGATTCCCATCAATTCCACAAAATCGATGACCGGCCACGCGCTGGCGGCGGCCAGTGCCGTCGAAATCGTGGCCTGCGTGATGAGTATCCAGAACCAGCGTGTTCATCCCACCATCAATCTTGAGAATCCCGACCCGCGCTGTGATTTGGACTATGTCCCACACTGGGATCGACCCCAACGTATTCAACGCTTGCTGACGACAGCCAGCGGTTTTTCGGGTCTGCATGCGGCGATGGTGATCGAGTCTTGCTCAGTGAGGAAACAATGACTGCACGTATCGTTATTACCGGCATGGGGATCATTTCTCCCTATGGCATTGGTCCCACGCTCCTCTGGGAGAAGCTTATGGCGGGCGAGAGCGCACTCAAACCATTGACAACCTTTGAAACGGCGCATTTGCACTGTCGCACCGGTGGTCAAATGAGCGATTTTCGTTCCGATGCCTATCTCAGCCCGCGTGTTGCACGAAAAATTGATCGCTTCTCCGTTTTTGGAATAATCGCCGCACAACTGGCGTTACAAGACGCCAGGCTCTTAGGAACTGGCAACAAACCCATCTGGAGCCAGCAAGAGCAGAGAGGCAGCCGTGTTGGTATCACCGTGGGAAATAACCTGGGTGGCTGGGAATTTGCCGAACGCGAATTGCGCAACCTCTGGAAGCTGGGTCCGCGCGAAATCAGCCCCTACATGGCGACAGCCTGGTTCCCGGCGGCTGTACAGGGCAATATCTCCATTCAATTCGGCATCCGGGGCATCGGACGCACGTTTGTCAGCGACAGGGCCGGAGGGGCACTCGCGCTGATCCATGCGGCGGACTGTCTTCAGCGTGGCAAAGCGGATATGATGCTCGCGGGAGGAACGGAGGCCCCCTTTTCTCCCTATGCAGCCCTCTGTTATGAGACATCTGGACTGATGTCGAAGCAGGCCTCAAGCGGCGCGCCAGATGTGTATCGTCCGTTTGACCAGGCGCATGACGGGCTGGTGGCAGCCGAAGGCTCGGCCTTTTTTGTGCTCGAACGCGCGGAGGATGCCTACAAACGCGACGCGCCCATTCTCGCCGAGATCGCCGGCTGGGCCTCGACCAATGATGGGTATGATTTTGTCCACCCTGCTCCCGACGGCAAACGCTACGCAGCTGCGATGACGCAGGCCATGCAGCGCGCTGGCGTGGATGCTGAGCAGCTGGATTGCCTCTTTGCCGCCGGTTCCGCCGTTCCAGAGGAAGATGTCTCAGAGACCCGCGCGATTCATCTGGCGTTGGGAGAAGCCGCTGCGCATGTGCCCGTCTCAACCCCTAAATCAGCCTTTGGCAATCTCTTTGGCGCTGCTTTCCCGCTCGATCTGGCCATTGCGCTGCTGGCGTTGCGACAGCACGTGATCCCGCCGACCCTACACCTGGACCAGCCAGCTCCCGGCTGTGATCTGGACTATGTGCCACGCACACCACGTCCCGTCGATCATCTGGATCACTGCCTGCTCAACGCGCGCGGTAGCGGCGGAGCAAATGCTTCGTTGCTACTCCGCACATGGTCGTAGAGAGCAAAGGCGTCTGGGCTTTTGTTTATTATGTACACTTCAACTTTCAGGAAGGAGGCTTGTTTTACATGGTGAATAATGATGAACAGCAAACCGTGGCTATCCGAGTCGAGCAGATAATTCGCCGACACACCGAGAGCGAGACAGTCCTGGCCCCGGAGACGGACCTGCTCAATGATCTCGCCATCGATTCACTCGAACTGGTCGAACTCGGCCTGATGCTGGGAAAGACATTCGAGACCACGCTCCCGATGGCGGAAGTAAGGCGCTGTATAACTCTAGAAGAACTCACTCAGCTGGTCGAGCAAGCTGTTGAAGCAAAACAGGTAAAACCGGCATGAGCGCATGGCCAGAACAAAAGATCTGTGAAGTAGCAGATGGCATCTTTCCCATCGTGCATGGACGCGGGCAGGTCGGTGTCGCAAATGCCACTTTTATCCTTGCGGGCGAGCACACGCTGGTGGTCGATACGATGACCTTTCCAGCGATGGCCCAACAAATGGCCGAGGCAATTGCCTACCGGGGTGGGCGCGTGGGGACCGTCCTGAATACCCACCACCATATCGATCATATGGGGGGCAATACGGCCTTTCGCGACGCCCATCTCATTGCCCACCCTGGCTCGATCCAGGCCATGCAAAAATTGGGGCTTCCAATCACTGTCTACCAGCATCTGATGCCCCAATTGCAGGAGCATTTCGCGGATCTGGAACTGAGTATCCCCGCGCCTCTACCTGAGCATCTGGTGTTGCCGCAGGATGGGGAACTTCTGGCCTTTACCCCTGCGCATACACCGGCAGATCTGGCCGTGTGGTTTCCGCACACGCGTGTGCTGATCACTGGAGATATCTGTTTCAACGGGGTTGTGCCCCTGGCCGTCAATGGCCTCATTTCTGGCTGGATTGAGGCTCTGGAAACCTTAATGGCTCTTGAACCGACGGTGGTAGTCCCTGGTCATGGCGCTGTTGGCACCGCGGCAGATCTCCTCGTATTACGAGACTATTTTCTGGCTCTGCAACGCCTGGGACGTCAGGCGGTGCAGGAGCAACTGTCGCTGCAAGAGGCCCTGGCAGCATTTGATCCCGGTCCCCTGGCACAGTGGATCGAGTCCGAGCGCCACGAGATCAATCTGGAGAGAGTCATGCAGGAAGCGCGTGGGGAAATCAGTCGTACCGATCTCTCCACCATGCCATCCAGCGCATTCATACACTAAAAGCTAATGCTGTTCCAGGAGCGTTGGTAGTGTGTGGGCGCTGATCCACATAAAAGAGTCCTTGCGCATGCTACATGCGCAAAAGAGTATACAAGAAGAACGGAGAGAAGCCATGCCTCAAGCCCAGGCATCTATCATCATCGCCGGAGATCCGGACCAGATTTTTGCTATTACGAACGATATCGCGCGCTGGCCCGAACTGTTTCACGAGTATAGCAAAGCACAGGTGTTGTCCTTCCAGCGCGACGGGCGTTTCGCGAGAGTAACCTTTGAATTGACCAATGAAGAGGGCGAGACCTGGCAGTCCTGGCGCCTGCTCGATTTTGCCAGGCGGGAAGCGATTGCTCAGCGCGGCACTCCGAAATTTCCGTTCCACTATATGCATCTGACCTGGACGTATGAGCCAGTGGCGCAAGGCGTGCGCATGACGTGGATTCAGGATTTCGAGATGGACCCGGCAGCTCCGGTCACCAATGAGCAGGTGCTGGAGCGCATGACCCAACACATGCAGGAGAATCAGGCGCATTTTAAACAGATTCTCGAACACCTACCTGCCAGCAACGAAACGCCCGAAGCAGCCGCTCAGAGCACATCTGTGACAACCATCGTACCCAATCAGCAAATCTGCACCATGATTAATACCCTGGTGGTGAAGCCTGAGAAGCAGCAGGAACTCTTTGCTTATTTGAAGCAAATAACCGATGAGGTGGTTGTGAACTGTCCAGGCTTTATCAGTGCGAATTTCCATCTGAGCCAGGATGGGACACGCCTTATCAATTATGCCCAATGGCGGAGCGTGGCCGACCTCCAGGCGATGTTAGCGCAGCGCCAGGATTTTGTGAAACGTAGCCAGGAGCTTGCCGAGTCCATTGATGTCAGAGTCGATCTAGAGGTTGTGTACTGTGCCTATCCAGATAGCGTGCCAGTCTCTCAGCCGAGGTAGCTTTCCTTATCCTGGGGAGCTTTTTACGCTTTTTCTGGTCAGAGTCTCTGGTCCGGTTACATCCATGATGGCACTAAAAAGCAGCTTTTTGGTGCCATCATATCCCAAAAAGCTGCTTGATTGTAGTTCGAGTAACCGCTCATTTTGAGCTTGTTATAGCTTAGTACTATCGCTACCAATCGCACGATACGTGTTTTGACAAAAGCTAAGTAGACGTCAGCAAAATTATCTGAACCAAGAAAACGTAGCAGTTGATAACGATCAACCTGCGTCCCCGTTCGATCAGACATAGCAGATTTTCCGTTAGCCTTTTCCCCATGTAATTATTCTCATAGATTCTAACTCTTGTAATAATGCTAAGACTATCCAGGCTTCCTTTGGGGTTGAAGCGAGAAGTGCTGCGATCTTCTCAACGCTTCTCGTACCATCTACAAGCGCCAGAACCCGTCTCAGCCTTCGTGATAAGGTATACAACATCTTTGGATCAACCTGTGCAGTTGTGCGAGGGATATCTGAAAACGATCTCCCTGGCATAGCTCGCGTGTTCCAGGTAGCAGATGATTGTATCGATGGCAAAGGTCCTGTTTTTCTCTCAGAGAAAGAGGAGGGTGGGATATGCATGTTCCCACTTGCTTGTAATCGTGAAAAGGAGACATCCGTCTTTTGTTCAAGCGGTGAGGTGCGTGGAGGGTTGATCATCTTGGTGCCAAAGGATTGTGTGTTGGTGGT
>CAXUEY010000071.1:20817-29717 GCA_964250225.1 uncultured Ktedonobacteraceae bacterium
GTGTTGATAGTGCCAAAGGATTGTGTATTGGTGCCAGAGGGTTGCATATTGAATTCATGAGCACCTAATTGCCAGTGAAGAGCTCCCAATTTGTATAACACATCCAATAACCTTTTATCATTACTGCCTGTTGCCAGAAGCCTTCTCTCTTCATCCTCGATCTGGCAGCGCCTAATTTCTCCATCAACCAGATCAATCCTTACCCAACAGTAGACTTTTTGCCCAAGAAAACCAGCAGGAAGCTGCGCGGAGAGGCTTCCTGTCTGATGGACATCCTTGAGCAATGACAAAAGGGTTTCAAGATCTAGATCATATGTACGCATCTTTTGCATCCTGGCCAATCATAAATTTCTCAATTTCGGCAAGACCTGTTTGGCGAACAAATGGAGCGTTTCAAGATCACCAGGCCAGATGCCAATAATGAAATAATGAATGCCCGATTGCAGCAGATGTGTATAGTACTCCACTGCCTCGGGTACTGTCGCTGAGACCGTGCCTGATCGCAAACGTTCCCGTAACGCGGGTTGAACAACCTCCTGCCTGGCAGAGAGAGCTTCAGCTGTTTCTGCCAAAACCAGGGGGAGCGTGATATGTGTGCGTAGAATTCCATGCTCCTCGCGTCCAAGCGCCAAACAATGTGCGCTAAGTTCCTGACACTTGCGAACGACATCCTCATACTGCGCAACTCCTCCCGTATCTCTATGCGGCCCAAAGTTGGAAGCATCGGCATACTGAGCAACCTGGTAAAGCGTTCGTTTTCCGCCACCTGCAACCAGGAGGGGTATATACGGTTGCTGGACCGGTCCGGGTGCTAAATGTTCCCAATTTTCCCTTACAGACCTGATTACGTGTGCTAACATTTTCTGCCGTTCGGGTATGCTCGGAAATGGCAATTCTAACCTGGCAAACTCAAGCGGCTGATCGCCAATTCCTAATCCGAGAATGAGACGCCCCTCACTGAAGCGATCAACATCGGCTGCTTGCCGGGCGAGTAACACAGGATTGCGGTAGTAAACGCAATTGACAAGTGAACCTAATCTGATTTTATGTGTTGCAAGCGCCAGAGCTGTTAAAATGCTCCAGCAGTCGGTGGCAATCAGAGGGTGATCGGTAACCCACAGCGCGTCAAAATCAAGTTCCTCCACGACTTGAGCGCAGGCACAATATTTCTTCCAATCGGCACAGGGATCAATAAAGCTGACCCCTGCTTTGACTGTGCATAATCCCTCGGTCACCCAGGGATGACTCTTCCTGGAGAATGGCTCCTGCATAGCATATGCGCTCCTTTCGTTGGAATGCTTTTAGTCAATATTCCCCTGTGGCGTTCCCTCGAAAATGACATTGGGGGTTGATGTTGGTATAAGAGACATAGCAAGGCCTGCTGCCTCAAATAGCTTGCGGTATTCCTCTTCCGTTCGTTCCCCTCCCGTTGCCACAAGCAGGAGTTGCAGATCCACTAGTTTCTCAAAAAGCATACCTTTCTGTGAAAGAAGATGCTCGACTATAAGAAGCTTCGCTTCAGATCTCATGGGCCTGCGGCAATTGCGTAAAATGGCAATCGCTTCGTGATCGTTCCAGCCCTTGATAATGTGTTTCATCAGGTATGCATCTGCTTCCACCGGGATATCCTTAAGAAACGTTCCAGGTACGAAAGTACATCGTGCAGCAAGTCCTTCCTGATTAAACTGATCCCTGGCTTTTTCAAGCACAGCGGGCTGATCAAAGAGTATCCCCTTAAGTGTGGGATGCATGCGCAAAATAGTTCGCAACAGGCTCCCCTCGCCTCCGCCTATATCAGCAAGTGTGCTGAACTGAGAAAAATTATAAGAGGAAGCAATAGATACATTCACCAGGTTAGCCAGATTTGTCATGGCAGAGTCAAAAATCTGCCCAGAACGCGGATTGCACTGCTGGAAATATTGCCAGAGTGACATTCCATAGAGATGTTCAAAAGCAGGTTTTTCTGTGTGCAGACTATAAAGCAAAGCCTCCCAGGGTCGCCATTGCCACTCATCTCCATACATAAGAGCGATATCACGCATGGAATGAGGAATATCAGACCGCAGGAGGTAGGAAAGCTCGTTTTGACCAAATAGCTCAGATTCAACTTCTCTAAAAACTCCGGCGGTAACCAGTGCGCGTAACAGGCGAATGAGAGAACGACCAGGAATGCCTACCTCTGCCGAAAGCTCTTGCAGGCTTTTAGGGCCGTCCTTTACCAGATCAGCCAGATTGAGCATTGCTGCTGCATGAATTGCTTGTGTTACTATAGCTCCAGCCAACATCTGTAATAAGGCCTGTGGTGGTGTGTGTATTTCCTGCGAGTCCATAATGGCTCCCTTTCGATTTACCTGCAATACAAGTATTGCAGGTTTTAGCGTACACGCCTATGCTGAAAAGAGGGAATGGTGCCAGAAACTGGCCTGGTCAGCTGCTACAGTGCGGCTAGTCATTCGAGGGTCAGATGTGAGGTTACTGTTCATAATGAGATCCCTCTCCTAACCCGTTCAAACGGGCGGATTGTTCGAATGGATGGGTATTTTTTGCTTGCCTCGGCGGCATTGTAGGAGATGTAGCACCGATAAAAGATGCTTGATTCATCTCAGAAAGTAAAGGATCAATGATGGTCCTGGTTGGTACAAAGCGAACGAGCCCCTGAGAGTATTTTGCACGGCGCACGATAGCAACCTGCAAATCTATTTCTCTCTTTATGGTATGTAGCTCATATTCCAGGTAATTAGTCTTTACTAACCTCTTTTCCATCATCTGCATTTTTTGCTCAATTTGTAGTAGGCGTTGGAGACGTGCGAGCAAATTGTTAAGGGAGCCTGCAACCTCCCATAATACATTGTCATGAGTAAGGGGGACACGTGCAGTTACATCACCATTAGCAACTCGCGTATGTGTTTCTATGATCTGCCGAATGCTGAAGTCAAGTTGACGTTTTTGTAGAGCGATAGCATGTTCCTGTTCTACCATATCATGCTCAAGTATGGCAATGACCTCAGCCCGGTCAGCACGTTTAATAGCCTGCATAGCGCTCCGTACCCAGAGATAGATAACAATTGCCACAATAATATGCAGAAGAATGGGCCTGGCAAGTACCTCAGGGCCTGCCTTTGCAACCATTGCATTCAGATCGGCGGTATGTGGCTGAAAATAAAAGTCCAGGGCAATGAAGGTGCAGTTGAGTGCTGCAACAATAAAAACACTAAAGGGCGGCAGGAGGGAAATAGCGAAAAGCTCCGCCTGTACCATAATATCATACAAAGGCATACTATTTGCGCTCAGCCCTCCCGGAGCCAGGGCTATAGCAAGGGGTATACCTGTACTGAGGTTGAGAAGCACTAACACCCCTGCTACATAAATCTGTCCTCTGCGGTTGAACCAGAGCGCGATCAGAAAGGATAGATCAAGACCAGCTATAATAGGAGCCAGGGTAGGATTTTGCACCGCTACTACCGGGACCCCAACAAACGTTGCAATCAGAAAGGCTCCCAGGAGAACCAGGCTTGTTAACCGCCCTCGGCGAACTACCTCTCTCTCCGCCAGGCTGGCAGTTAACGGCGCTGGTGCTGGCGCAGTTAGACGATACCACCACTCCCAAAAAGCTGCCTTCTTTTGTTGCTCTCCTTCTTTGAGAATATGTCTGGCTGCCCATTCTAGCCCTGTTTCATTCTCATTTGTAAATGTAGGATCTTGCATAAAAAAAACACCCCTTTTGTCTGCTATGCTCCTGGTTGTCAAAGCTCGCACATCCATTCCTCCAAAGCGGCTAACTCTTGCAGCAATGGAAAAATGACGGCTACGTTAACCGGAGAGTCGTTTTAAAAGTCCCAAAGGTTTCCCTGGTACCTG
This sequence comes from uncultured Ktedonobacteraceae bacterium, assembly GCA_964250225.1. Classification (GTDB taxonomy): domain Bacteria; phylum Chloroflexota; class Ktedonobacteria; order Ktedonobacterales; family Ktedonobacteraceae; genus Paraktedonobacter. The sequence goes on from CAXUEY010000071.1 coordinate 24,676, forward strand.
ATTGGATGTACCACGAAGAGAGAACTAAGCCAGATACTCCTCCCGCCCAATCGAAACCCTTTTCCGTATGAGCGAGAGGAAGGCACCTGATTACACGTCACTATGCTGCTCAGGTAACGATTCGCTGGAGGCAAGAACATCAGCTACTACTGTATAGAAATGTGAGTCGGTATGCTGAATGAGTGGCTGATGTTGTTCCATAAATGGGCGAGTAGCGGGGGAGTGAATAAAGGCCAGGCAAGCTTCCTGACTTTCCCAATAAATAACACTGACAACGCGTGTTTTCTCTAACCCTGCGTGGAATCTTGCCGAGATAAACCCTGGCCATTTACAGGCAACCTGTTGTGAGTAAGCAGCAACTATATCCAACAATTTCTGTTGATTTTCGGGCTGAACCGTAAACACATTGATGATGGCTACAGGCCCTTGCGGCTGATCATTCATGGATTTTCCTCTTCCTTTCTATGACAAATCTCTTCAATTTCAGGAGTCCTTGATCACTCAAAGGAGAGGAGAACTCTCCCAAGTGGGCGTCCTTCTCTCAAATAGTGCTGGGCTTCTTCTGCTTGAGCAAAAGGGAAGACTCGATCAATGACCGGAGAGATGCGATTTTCCTGCCAGAGATGTAAAACGCGCTCAAGTGCTGGATCTTGCACGGCTGGAGGCGTAAATATCACATTCAGTGAGTTGATGTTTCTGGCTCTGCCTATGAGTTCTGGAACCAGAATCGTTGCCTGTGCTCCAGCCGACAAACCACAGATCACCAGCGTTTTACCAGGTTTGAGGATAGAAAGAATCTGCCCCGTAAAGGGTCCTCCCAGCATATCTATGGCGACATCGACACCAGCGCTATTGGAAAGTCGCCTGACACCATCGACCAGAGACTCGCGTGAGAGATCGATCACTTTACTATAACCAAGAGCTTGCGCACGCTCAGCTTTCGCTGAATTACCCGCTGTAGTAATAGGCTCTTGAACACCATAAGCTCTCACCAGTTGAATAGCAGCGTTGCCTACAGCGCTACCAACAGCGGGGATAAAGACCGTCTGGCCTGGGCCTCCATCTTGCCGAAATCCAGCTTTCTCTAAAGCTAGAAGCGCGGTATGGTAGGGAATACGAAGCGCGGCAGCCTCAAACATACTCTTCCCAGATGGAATAGGGAGCAAATCGCGCGGAGTCGCCACGACACCTTCCTGCCATGTTCCGCCGTGTGGAAGGTGGTAAGCCTGGCGAAAGAAAACGGGTGTTCCAACTGGGTATGTTTGTTGATCCCCTGCTACAGCGACAACGCCAGCGCCTTCAAGGCCCACGATGTTTGATGAAGGGCCAACCGGCGGCGGGATATTGCGAAATAAACCACCACGAACGTCGGTATCGCGTGGATTCACCGAGGCAACTGCCATCTTTATCAACAGTTGATCTTGCTCCAGCGCGGGCGTTGGAACTTCCACAACCTGAAATGGTGAACCATAATCTTTAAATTGAATGGTTTTCATACGTAAGGTATCCTTTCTACAATGTAGGAAAGCTCTCGATTCCCTAAGCGTTCTATGACCAGATGCTCTCATAACGAGGGCAAACAGGTACGTTACATTTGCTCCTCTTCTTCTCTATACAGAACAGAAGAAAAGCTGATGCCATCCTGGAGGGGCTACTCTTTGGATCTCATGGCCTGGCCGCCTCCCGTGCGTCGGACAGAGCAAAAACCAGCCCAATGGTGAAGAACAGGGCGATGATAATAGCCACCAGCGACCAGATAAATGACGTGCCATAGCTCACCTGATCTGCCAGTAATGGGAAGAAAATGATCCCGATCAGCGCAACGCCAAGTGACAAGCCGATTTGTATATTTGTCCCGATCATTCCCGAAGCTGCACCGGCATGGGCAGGAGCAATTCCACTTAACAGGATATTCACAAGTGGAGAGAGTATGAGACCAAAACCAAAGCCAATCAGAAAGAGAGGAGGAAGAAGTCCAATAATAGCGGGCTTTGGACCACTCAAAGCTACGATAGCAATGAAAAAGAGTGTACCAACGATCATGGTCAGCGATCCGCTCGTAAGAACATGTTTGCCTATCTTATTTCTTATTGGGACACTGGCAAAAGAGGCGGTGAAAACCCCGATAGCGTAAGGAAGGGTGACAAATCCAGCGATGATAGCTGACAAACGCAGGCCAGCTTGCAAATAGAAGGTGAGGATCAACAAAAATGCGCCCGATGCCGCAAAGGCGACGATGACCAGCAGGAGTCCACGCATAAATGGCAGATTATGGAAAAGGGATTGATTGAGCAGTGGTGCACCTCCACGATTGGCAAGGGCGCGTTCATAAAAAAAGAAACCGATGAGGAGGAGCAGTGCAGCACCCAGACTGAGCACCATCCACCAGGGCCATCCCATCGCGGGGCCTTGAATAAGCGGAAAGATGAGCAAGGTTAGCCCTAGCGTGATAGCACCAACTCCCCCCAGATCAAGTTTCTGGGCAACAGGCATTTTTGCCTCGATGACAAAGGGGCCAGCAAGCGCCAGAGCTGCCAGGCCAATCGGCACGTTAATCAAAAACAAAATGCGCCAGCCAAGCCCCAAAAGGTTAGCGGCAAGCAGGAGTCCACCCAAAACCAAACCGCAGGCCTGGGAGAGTCCAATCGTTACACCATACCAGCCAAACGCGCGATCTCGCTCTTCTCCTGTAAACGTCACGCGGATAAGAGCCAGAATCTGTGGAAACAGCAGCGCAGCGGCAATACCTTGAAATAAACGCGCTACCACCAGGGTGACAGGATTAAGTGCCAGGCCACACAGCGTCGAAGCCAGAATGAAGCTGGCCATCCCCACCAGAAAGAGCCGTTTACGCCCATAAAGATCCCCTAAACGTCCGCCAGTGATTAAGAGAACCGCATACGTCAACGCGTAACCAGCCACGACAAGCTGCATAGTCGCGAAACTGGCACCCAAGCCTTTTTGAATAGAAGGAATAGCCACATTCACAATAAAGCCATCCATTCCGGCCATGAAAGAGCCAGATAGAATGACAACAAGTGCTATCCAACGCCGAGGCTCTGCCTGCTGCGAAAGCTCACCTGACGTCGTGCTAACTCCAACAGAAGCAGCCGAGAGCCGATCCTCCCCTACGAGCGCCAACGAGCCTGATTCTTCCTCTGATAGTCCGGCATCTTCCATGTGCTTTTCATTATTGGAAGCCATAGTGTGTGCTGTCTCCCCCATATATAAAATCACTCTATGCATGCTATTTCTGCTGAATGCGGCATCACACTTTTTCTATGGATCATAATCCAGATGGATGGGCATACCATCACTGTGTGTACACTGCATACTAGTGAGATCCATCCTTGAAATGTGCCAGATTTTCCGTTGTCCTGGCAGCAGCTTGAGTAGGTGCTCGTTTGTCGGTTTCAAGGGAACGTAAATGAATCTAATTAATTCGATGTGTTGATGACGATCTATTCAACCTTGCCACACATCTGATAGCATGACATTACCAAACTCTCAATTTGTGCTGCTTCCAATAGCATACTCAAAAAGATATACAAGATCAATACAACACCCGTTAGTACTATATTTCTCCCTATTGATATACTCTGTACAAGGTAGCGTGCCTTCCCCCCCAAAATGGTCCTCAGCAATAGAAAAGCGCCAGTCCTTATTCAAGATATAATCCTCGCCTACCTAATGCGGAGTCTGATATCTGTACAGTAAAGGGATCTTTCGCAATATGTATGATAAAAATTCAATATATTATGGAATAAAAATGAAAGATATTTATCCAACTTATTGGTTTCTCCAGCTTTACTATTCTATTTTACCTGGGCTGATTTTTCTAGTTATCTCTCTATTTACCTTTAAATATCCAAAAGTCTTATAGTGTTGACTCGTATCTACGAATTTGCTACCTTAACACAGAGAAACACTGTCTTAAGGCTTGAATGCTTCTGGTAGAGGGAAAGAGTATCTTGCCTGACGGATCTCTGGCCGGTTCTTTGTGATTACCGATGTCATCATCTATGTCTATCCTTTTGTAAGTTCAGCGGCTGCATGCTTGATGGTGCGGGGAAAGCTGGTGGAACACCTCGCACACACTCTATTTTGAGCTGCGAAATCTCCACCCTTAGAGAGGGGTACATTATCCCAAAAATCTGGTTCTTGACACAAGAAAGTGACAGTGGCGGGGCTCGAACCCGCAGCCTTATGCTTCGGAGGCATACGCTCTATCCATTGAGCTACACTGTCATCAAAAGCAGTATAGCAGATAAATAGGACGGTGACAACCGCTCTAAAAGAGCTGATATGCTATGATACAAAAAATGTAAACAGGAGCGATGCATTCTCATTATGTCAACTACTATACAAGCGGTCATTTGGGATCTGGACGGGGTTATTCTGGATAGTGCCGACGAACACCGTCGGGCCTGGCAGCGTCTGGCCCAGGATGAGGGGATTGTTTTTACCGACAGCGATTTCTGGGCAACCTTTGGCAAACGCAACAACGATATTATTCCCCACCACTGGGGGCCGGTTTCGTCCGCGCGTCTGCAAGAGTTGGCGGACCGCAAAGAGCGCTATTTCCGAGAATTCATTCGTGAAACCGCTGCCTTCCTGCCGGGAGCGGAAAAACTGATGCGCGCTTTGCACGAGGCAGGTTTTGCGCAGGCGCTGGCCTCGTCCACGCCCGCAGAGAACATCACGTTGATCAGCACCTTGCTCGGCCTCTCGCGCTATCTCTCTATACTCGTCTCAGGCGAAACGGTTGCGCGCGGCAAGCCGGCCCCGGATATTTTTCTACAAGCTGTACAGGAGCTACACGTGCCAGCCAGCGCGTGCGTCGTCATCGAAGACGCGGTTGCGGGCGTGGAAGCGGCGCACGCTGCGGGGATGCGTTGTATTGCCGTCATGAACGAGCGGGATCTGCCAGGGTTACGCGCCGCTGACCTGGCGGTACGAGATTTAACCACCGTCAGCGTTGCACGTATACACGCACTCGCAGCTTGACAGCGCGCGCAAAAGCATGACACAATACCACTGCC
>CAXUEY010000072.1:0-28562 GCA_964250225.1 uncultured Ktedonobacteraceae bacterium
CATTACAAAGGCAAAATCGCCAAATGTCTCGTAGAAGCGCACGCCATGATAGCCGGGCGAGGGATCGACGATATGCGCGAATTTCCCGTTATCCCAGGGAAACTTGCCCGATTCGAGCAGCACGCCCGCAATCGAGTTGCCGTGGCCGTTGATAAACTTGGTTGCGGAATGCACAACGAGATCGGCTCCGTGCTCAAAGGGTCGGCAGAGATAGGGCGAGGCGAAGGTATTATCGATGATCAGCGGCACCCCGGCCTCGTGCGCGATGTCGGCCACGGCGCGCATGTCGAGCACGTCGCTGCGCGGATTGCCGATGGTTTCGGCGTAGAGCGCGCGCGTGCGAGGTGTGATGGCGCGGCGGAAATTCTCGGGGTCAGAGCCGTTCACAAACGTCGTATTCACGCCCCACGTGCGCAGGGTCAGGTCGAACTGTGTGTGCGTGCCGCCGTAGATGCCGCTGTCCGAGACAATCTCGTCGCCGGGCCGCAACAGCGTTTGCATCACCGCCATTTGTGCAGCCATGCCGGATGCCGTAGCCACCGCGCCGGTCCCACCTTCCAGGGCCGAGATGCGCTCCTCGAAGGCCGCTGTTGTCGGATTCATGATGCGTGTATAAATATTGCCCATGCGCTGCAAGGCAAAGAGGTGGGCGGCATGCTCGGTATCATCAAACACATACGAAGTGGTCTGGTAGATCGGGACAGCGCTCGCGCCAGTCGCGGGATCTGGCCGCTGCCCGGCGTGAATGGCCAGGGTGTCAAAACCAAACTGGTGATCGCTATCGATTTCAGGCATGGAAATTTTCCTCTCTGAATAAGTTGCATGCTCTACGACAATAGGTAGCTCTATGGTATCACATGGCGACATTTTGTCGACAAAAAAGAGCGGAGCCTTCATCAACGATGCGCGTAGAGCGTTTACCTCGTCTTCTGAGTCTCTTTCATTAGAGATCGCGTGCTAAAATGGAAAAGCACTTTTACTTTCGATCTGGCAGAGCCTGTTGGCGAGATAGGATTGGTATGATCAATCACCAAGAAGACACGCATCTCTTTAGCGAGGCCCATTGTCGCCTGGCCATGCAAGTGACAGGCGTGGGGATGTGGGATTGGGACATCGTGCATGATAAGCAGTTCTGGAGTAAGGAGTGTCGTGCCATTCTGGGTGTCTCGCCAGAAGCTGAGGCGAGTTTCGCTCATTTTATGACGTTAGTCCATCCCGACGACCAGGCGCGGGTGCGAGAGCAGCTCGCCGAGAATCTGCACAAACACGTCGAGCAGGATGTTACGTATCGCGTCATCTGGCCAGATGGCAGCGTGCATTGGGTCACATCAAAGCGTACCTACCTCTATGATGCCAACGGTCAGGTGGTTCGTTTGCTCGGCATCGTGTTCGATATGACGATCCAGAAAGAGGCCAGCGATGAACTGGTCAGAGAACTGGAACATCAGCAGGCTTTCCTGAGAGCCATCGTCGAGCAGGCTCCCTCTGGCCTGGTCATTGCAGAAGCCCCTTCAGGTGGAGTCACTTTCTTCAATGAGCAAGCCTCAAAAATGCTGGGCCAGGAGGTGGTAGAACTCAGAGGAATTGCCGATTACACCCGGTATCGAGTGCTGCACCTTGATGGTATACCCTACAAACCGGAAGAGTATCCACTGGCGCGTGCCCTTCTCACGGGTGAGGTAGTGACAGGGGAAGAAATGCTATTTCATCAACGAGACGGCAAACTCTCCCATTTTTCAGCAAATGCGGCCCCGGTCTACAATGCCCAGAGAGAGATGCTGGCCGGCGTGTTGACCTTTTACGACACAACTGAGCGTTATGAGTTGGAGCGCAAGAAGGATGAGTTCATCACTATGGCCAGCCACGAATTGCGCACGCCGTTGACCTCGCTCAGAGGCAATCTGCAAATGGCCGAACGCCGTCTCAAACAACTACACGAGAAGGGAACGTCTTTCACCGACTCCGATGGGCGCTCATCACTGGAGCGCCTGATTATCTGGATTGAACGCGCTCTGCGTCAGGTCAAAGTAGAGTCCCGCCTGATCAATGATTTGTTGGATGCAACACGTATTCAGGCGGAGAAATTGCATGTCGAGTTGAAGCCATGTGATCTCACACAGATTGTCAGGGATGCCGTCAACGACGTGCGCGTGCTGGCTCCTACGCGGTCCATTGATCTGAGCCTGCCGCAACAGAGCGCCGTGTGCGTGCAGGCTGACAGCGTGCGCATTGGCCAGGTCGTGTCCAACTACCTGACCAACGCGCTCAAGTACTCTGCCGAGCACCAGCCAGTGAGCGTGGGCCTTGAACTTGCGGGACGCGAGGCGCGTGTATGGGTTAAGGATGCCGGGCCGGGTCTTTCACCAGAGGCCCGGCAGGCGATCTGGAACCGTTTGTACCGTCTCTCTACCTTCGCTGAGTATACAGGGCTGGGTTCCGGTGGTCTGGGACTTGGTTTGTATATCAACCGGGAGATCATTCGTCAGCATGGCGGCAACGTTGGCGTCGAAAGCACAAGTGGGAGAGGCTCGACCTTCTGGTTTACGCTTCCCCTACAATGTGACCTCTGATCAACCCAAAACCAGAAATATCTTCTTATCTCCTTAGTTGAGTGTGCACCTGGACGCGAGGGTTGCTGTTTCGCACGATCCTCGCGTCTGGTGCTTGCCTGTGCCAATCAAGAGTGTGCAGGCGCGCCTTTGTGTCCATTGCATTGAAACTCGCGCAGACTTCCGCCCTGGCTCTCCGGCAGGTAGCCGCGAATGTGTGTGCCGTTGGCTTCGTAGCTCTCTTCCGTGATTGTGCCGAACTGATGGAAACGCGCCACCAGGTCGCCACGCTCATAGGGGATCACGACATCCAGTTCCGCAAACTGCAAAACGAGATTTTCGCTGATGCAGCGCAGCAGATCTTCGATCCCCTCGCCGGTCAGAGCAGAGACGCGCACACCGGGCAAGGTGTCGGTCAGGCTGCCAGCTTGCAGTAGATCCTGGGGTCGCTCTTCGCTGGGATTAGCGGAGATAACCACCGGCAGGTCACGTGGTAGCTTGTCGGCTTTGTTGAAGGCCACGATCATCGGGCGCCCACCAGCTCCGATCTCTTCCAGCACCTGCTCGACGGCTTCGATCTGGTGATGTACAAAAGGATTGGCAGCGTCGATGACATGGATCAGCAGATCGGCTTCGGCTACCTCCTCAAGCGTGGCGCGAAAGGCCGCGACAAGCGTGGTGGGCAGGCGTTGCACAAAACCCACGGTATCGGTCAGCAGAATCTCCTGGCCGCCGGTGAGTTTGACGCGCCTGGTCATGGGGTCGAGCGTGGCGAAGAGTTTATCTTCGGCCAGGCTATGCGCGGAGGCCAGGTGGTTTAGCAGGGTTGATTTGCCGGCGTTGGTGTAGCCGACCAGGGCTACAACTGGCGCGCCGCTGCTTTTGCGTCGATCTCGATGCAGTTGCCGCTGGGTGCGTAACTGCTCGATATCTTCCTTCAGCCGCTCTTTCTGGCCACGCAGCAGGCGTCGGTCCACCTCAATCTGCTTCTCACCTTCGCCACGCTGCTGCACGCTACCTTTCTGACGCGATAAGTGCGACCATTGGCGAGCCAGACGCGGCAGGTCGTATTCGATCTGGGCCAGTTCAACCTGCATACGTCCCTCTTTAGTACGCGCGCGTTGGCCGAAGATGATCAGAATCAGGGCCGTGCGGTCCAGCACCTGCGTCTCTAGTTCGCGCTCTAAATTGCGATGCTGGCCCGGCGTCAGTTCCAGGTCAAAGATCACAGCGTCGCAATTGTGGTAGCGCACCAGGGCCGCGATCTCCTGAATTTTGCCAGAGCCGAGCAGCGTGCCAGGGTGGGGACGCGCCAGGCGTTGGATCACGCGATCCGCGCTGCTCGTGCCAGCCGTAGCCGCCAATTGGGCTAACTCTTCCAGTGATTCTTCAACCGGCCAATCGGTGCTGGGCAGATCCACGCCGACCAGAATGGCCCGTTCAGGCGCGTTCGACAGTAGACCGTCTAAAGGGCGCTCTGCGCCCGCGACAGGGGTAGTATATTCCGGCATAGATAGCTCCTTTGTATTCTTACAGGCCAGGCACACGTTACGCATGTTACACCTGTGTCGGCAAACGATAGTGAACAAAGACGCGGGAGGCTATGGGTCTGTTGGTGAAGATCCTGCTTGCTCAGGCAGCGCGTGGAGCGCGTCAAACAGTATGAGAGCAGAGACAGTCAGGATGGAAGATGGTTGACGGAGAGTCACGAGGCTCACAGTCAACAATAGTCTTTTCCTTCACCAGCTACCGACGCGGCGCCATCCACACGCCATATGTATACAAAGCGCGTTGGAGGGATGGGCGGATCTAGCCCGCGTTTATTGGTAATTGGTTTAGTTAAAAACTATCATCGACGCATTTTTCTCCTGGAATTGTTGGACTTGTAGATTAAGCTTACACGGGATTGCCCAAAAAAGCAAGCCCTTCTTGACGCTGAATCAGGCTCCTCTGCCTCTAGCAGCCTATCTAAAACATACAACGCCATTCCAGCCGGATACATGCTCTGTAGCGTGGAAAGTCCTGGGCTAAACTTTCCCAACGTTGACAACGGCTGAGCAAGCGAGGTAAGATCAGAACAAGCGATGTGTACAACGTTGTAATGTCATCATCCCCAGGACAAGCGAGAGGAGCAGATGAAAGCATGTCATTGATCGACTTCTCAGGAACAACGGCGATCATTACCGGAGGAGCCAGCGGCATTGGACTGGCTACGGCGCGAGCATTGTATGTGGCAGGGGCCAGCGTGGTGCTGGCTGATGTCAATGAGCAAGGTCTCCACAAGGCTGAGTGGCGCCTCAAAAAAGATGTGCCAGAGGCGCGTGGGCAAATTATTTGTATGCCAACCGATGTCACGCGCGAAGGCGAAGTGCAGGAACTGATGGAACTGGCCATCTCACTCTGCAAGCGCATCGATCTGGTAGTGACGTGCGCGGGCATCGGACGTGGCGGACCAATTGATACATTTGCGGCTGACGATATGCGGCGTGTGATGGATATTAATTTTATGGGTACGTTCCATTGCATCCAGCAAGCGCTGCCCGCCATGCGCAAGCAGGGGTCGGGCCACTTTGTCTGTCTGAGTTCGGTAGCGGGCAAACTGGGCAGTCCATTTCTCTCCGGTTATTGTGCCTCCAAGTGGGCCGTGCGCGGCTTCACCTCGGCGGTGCGCGCAGAACTGGAGGGCAGCGGCATCGGGATCACCACGGTCTACCCGGCCTGGGTGGATACGCCGATGGTGCACCAGGAGACCGATCCCGTCCTCAGCCAGAATATCCAGATTATGCTGACCCCGGAACAGGTGGCTACGGCCATTCTCCAGGCCGTGCGCGACGATCAGCGCGATCTGACCCTGGTGCCTAATCCCGATATCAGTGGTGCGCTCCTGCTCTATGCGGCGGACCCCGATCTGGCTGAGCAAAAAATGGGCGAGTCCGTGCTGCTGGCCCGCGCGGGCCAGCCACAACAGGCGCAATAACGGGAAAAGCAAGCAGAAGGACTATATACATGCGATGCCCTGCACATCTCTATGACCCTGGCTATTATGGGCCAGATAGCGTGACCTGGAAGATTGGGCGCGAGTGGGTAGTGCTGCTCGGCGGCGCGCGGGCCGTGCTAATGCAGCTCGCCCACCCCCTGGTCGCTCTTGGCGTCAGCCAGCATAGCGACTACATGATCGACCCCTTTGGCAGAGCCGGGCGGACGTTCATGCGCGGAGAAGAACTGACTTTCGGGGCCACGCCTCTGGCACGCCAGGCGGCGCGCACCATCAATAACCAGCATAAGCATGTGCATGGCCAGATCCCGATGGACGCGGGCTGCTTCGCTCAGGGCACTTCATACGACGCGCGCGACCCCGAACTGCTGCTCTGGGTTCACGCGACCCTGGTCGATACCCTTCTGCTTGGCTACACAACCTTCATTGGACCCCTCACGCACGCCGAGGAAGCGCAATATTACGAGGAATCGAAAGCGGTTGCGCATCTGCTGGGTCTATTGCCGGAGCAGATGCCGGAGGGGATCGACGATTTAAAGCACTACGTCTACAAGATGATACAGAGTAACCGCCTGGCGCCCACACTCCAGGCGCGCGAACTGGCGTTTCAGACGCTTTTTCCGCCAGTCTCCAACGCGTTTCGACCTCTGATGCACCTCAATCTGTATATCACCAATGCCATGCTGCCACAGTCAATACGCGAAATCTACGGTTTTGACTGGAATAAACGCCAGCAGCGCGTCTTCGATCTCTCAGCACGCAGCCTGCGCCTGGTGCTGCCACGCCTGCCTATGCTATTCCGCGAACTGCCTATCACGCGCCGTCTCATGCGCAGAGAGGCCAGGAGACTGGCGTAATTATTGGCGCAAAGGAATTTAGCGGGAAATCGCGCCTGAGTTAAAAAAGCCAACAGATTTAGAAGCGCTTTGCCTTGCACTTCTCACATTCACAGCTAGCACGCAGCTTCTCATACGTATAAATGCCTGTTTTATGCCCATCTTCCCAGATGGGAGTCAGACCGTAGCGTCCAACTGGTTGCAGGTTGATCAGCGTGGTCTCCTCTGTGCTCAGGCTTTTCTTGCTGGCTAGCGCGCCTGGTACACCGCCTTCGCCCGCGCACCAGGCACAGGGGCAGGCCCAGCGCAGCGCTTCCCAGCTATGTATGCTCTCGTGCTCATCGCTCCAACTGAGGATGAGTTGACGCTGCTCTTCATCTAACAAAAATGAGGTTGGGGTAGGATGCTCGTATTGCGACATTCAATGGTTCCTTTGCTTAACCGATGGGCAAGAGCCGGGCCATTGCTCGCGGCTGGGTTGCTTCTCAGAACTATGTGTATTATATGCAGCTTTGCACGCTGGCGTCCATTGGGAAGAATGCCAGTTCGCGTAAGCATATGCCCATTCTGCGTCGGCCCTTGCTTGAGCAGGAGTGATTCGATTTGCAATGGTTGTGATAGTATAAAAGAAAAGCACTGGTGACCAGGCAGAAGCCGCGTGAAGTCGCCAAACTGAGTAGAAAGAGTAATGTAATAAGGTATGAAGCAGACTGGAGAAAATCGTTATTTTTCGTCAGATCCCGCGCAACGGCAGATGGCGCGTCAGTTCTATGCCCAGATCAAGGATCTGCCTCTGATCTGTCCGCATGGGCATGTGGACCCGCGTTTGCTGGCGGCTACACACTATGAGTGGGGCACGCCGGTCGATCTGCTGATTATCCCCGATCACTATATCTTGCGTATGTTCTACTCGCAGGGCATTGCGCTGGAAGACCTGGGGATCGCGCCCAGAGATGGCGGTCCAGTTGAAACCGATCATCGCAAAATCTGGCAGACGGTCTGCGATCACTGGTATCTCTTTCGCGGCACGGCCACAAACCTGTGGCTGCGCGATGAACTGCGCGAGATCTTTGGTATTGAGGAGCCGCTGACCCCGGCGCACGCGCAAAGGCTGTACGATGCCATCGACGCGTGTCTGCGCCAGCCAGCCTTTCAGCCGCGTAGTCTCTTTGAGCGCTTCCAGATCGAGGTGCTGGCTACTACCGATGCCGCGACCTCTACTCTGGCAGAACACCAGCAGATCCGTGACTCCGGCTGGTCCGGGCGCGTCATCCCAACCTTTCGTCCAGATTCTGTTATCAACATTCACGCCGATTACGCCGCGCAGATTGCCCTGCTGAGCCAGGTTTCGGGCGTGGATGTGAGCGACTATCGCTCATACATCAACGCGCTTGAGCAGCGGCGGCGCTTCTTCAAAGAGCTGGGTGCGACGGCGACCGACCAGGCGGCCACGAGCGCACACACCTCGCGACTAAGCGAGCATGAGGCCGAGACGATCTTTCAGCGTGCCTTGCGGGGCGAGACTAGCGCGAACGATGCCCGGCGCTTTACCGGCCATATGTTGATCGAGATGGCGCGTATGAGTGTGGATGATGGGCTGGTGATGCAGCTACACATCGGTAGCTCACGTGATCATAATCCGCACCTCCTCGCGCGTTTTGGACACGATGTGGGCGCGGATATCCCCACGGCCAGCGAGTTTACGCGCAACTTGAAGCCGTTGCTCGACCTGTATGGGTGCGAGCGCGACCTGACGATCATTCTCTTTAACCTCGACGAGACTGTGTATAGCCGCGAGCTAGCACCCCTGGCTGGCCACTATCCAGCTCTGCGTCTGGGGCCGCCCTGGTGGTTCTTCGATAGCGTTCAAGGTATGCGTCGCTACTTCGAGAACGTTGTGGAGACTGCTGGTATCTACAACACGGCGGGCTTTAACGACGATACCCGCGCCTATCCCTCGATACCCGCGCGTCACGATCTCTGGCGCCGCATCAGCGCAAACTGGCTGGCCGAGCAGGTCGTGCAGGGAATTATCGAGGAAGAGGACGCGCAAGAGATGGCTGTAGATCTGGCCTATCGCCTGGCGAAACGGGCCTATAAACTATGATAGCGCCCAAATGCATCCAGCAGTAACCAGCGCATTATTCATTCGCGCCTCTCCGTTAAAAGTACTTGCCGTTTCTCAAGGGGATAGGTAAAATGCTATTCCTAATAGGCCAGATGCTACACTTCCTTGACTATCAGGATCATTCGAGCGTTATAATAGATAGGCACTTATGAGAAGGAGAAGGCGGGTATATATCAGGAGGCATATCTTTGGAATCGGGAAATGCCCTTGCTTTTATTGGGCGTGAGACATTTTTGCAGACAATGCACACTACACTTCAGCACAATCAGAGGGTGGTGCTTACTGGTGAGCGTGGTGTGGGCAAAACAGCCGTTGCACGGGAGTATGTCCAGCGCTTTGCGCAAGACTATCAATTTGTGTGCTGGTTAAATATGGCCACAGACGAAACGCTTCTGGCCGATCTGTTTGCTACGCTGTCTATGCTTGCTCTGCCTACCAATATGGCTCAAGGTGTTGTCGGCCTGTTTCAAACGCTGCAGAATTATTTATTCACCCAGCAAAATTTTTTGGTTATCCTGGATAACCCTCCTCTTCCCTTTCAGATTCAAAATCCACCTGGACAACAGCAGATGGCTGGCCATCTTTTAGTGATTACCCGCTCACACAAGGCATCTCCAGAAACCCCCTGCCTGGAACTGACCGGCCTGGGAGCGCGGGATGGAGCGCTGCTTGCGCTGCGTCGGGCAGAATTGCTTGCCGCGCACGCGACGCTTGATCAGGCAGAAGAGGAGCAACATCTGGCGGCCTTAGAATTGGCTCGCGAATTACGCGGCTGGCCCATAGGACTCAATCTTGCCGGAAACTATCTCCGCGAGACCGGTCGTAGTGTGCGAGACTATCTCCTCGCTTTTCGCGATTGTCCCACGCGGCTGCACCTCTCTGCCACTTCAGAGGATGAAGACATGGCGGAAGTTGCTGTGGCCTGCGAGCTGAGCTTGCTCCATCTGCAACAAGCGCACCCGGCTGTTCTTGAATTTTTACAGGTGGGCGCGCTGCTTTTACCGGAATCTATTCCCGCACCTCTGTTTTCGCAAGAGGCCGGGAGTACCCCTCGTTCTGATGGAGAAGAGTCAGCAGCCCAGAGGGAGCATATACAGACCCTGCTGTTTTCCGGGCTGCTGACTGCCGATCAGGAAACGGCTACACTGAGCATGCACCCGCTGGTCCAGGATTGTGTGCGCCAGTTTTTTGCTCTGGACAGACCGCAGCACCAGGTAGAACAGGCCTTGCGTCTGTTTCAGAGAATGCTTCCTGCGCTCACAACAGAGACTCTGCCTGCTCGTCTGCGTGTAGCGGGACATATTCGCCACCTGTCGAAGCTCAGCGAGAACTGGTCACTCTTTTTTGATGCAGCGGCAGAGGTGTTTAGCTGGGCCGCCTGGTTGGTATGGGAACAGGGGTTGGTTAGTACGGCTGAGCCTTTATTAAGGAGAGCGTTTGTCATTTGGGAGCATACACTCGGCAGCGCTCATCCAAAGGTGGCCACCGTTTTGGGCAACCTGGCAACGTTGAATGGTTTGCTGAAAAACTATGCGGAGGCAGAAGCGTTGTCTCACCGCGCGATTGCCAGCAAGAGCAAGGCGCTGGGTGCGAACCACCCGGATGTCCTGCTCGCGCTTGATCACCTCGGCCATGTGTATGCAGCCCAGGGCAAGCAACAAGAGGCCAAACTCTGCTATGAGAAAGCTCTCTCGATTGGAGAGCGGGTCGGGCTGCGCCAGCATCCTGCGCATAGTACCGTCAAATATGATCTGGCTCTGCTCTACATCGAACAAGCGCAATTTAAACAGGCGGAGCCCTTGCTACGGCAGGTCTGCTTTGTCTGGGGCCGCAGCCTGGACTCGCGAGACCCGGCAATCATGGCGGCCCGCTTCAGCCTGGCGGAAGTCTCTGTACAATTGAAGAACTGGGAGCGCGCGGAAGAATGTTACCAGCGAGCACTGCCGTTGTGTGAGCAATTGTTGGGTACGGAGCACCCTGTGACTCTAGAACACCTGGAACGGTCAGCTCTGGTTTTGCTCCACCGAGGAAACGTCGCTGAAGCAAAGCCCACTTTGCAACGCGTGCTGGAGGTGAAGGAACGAACACTGGGTAGCCAGCATCCCGCCGTTGCAACCTGTCTAAACAGCCTGGCACAGGTCGCTCTGGCACAAGAGCAGATTTCGGACGCGCTTGCTCTGCTGGAACGCGCCCAAAACATCTCTGCCAACCAGCCGGAAACAGACAAGCTCGTCCTGGCGGGGATTCTGGATACATTGGCCTCAGTAGAAGTAGCTCAACATCACTACGAGCAGGCCATCTCAACGTCTCAACACGCCCTGGAACTGCGCAGGCAAATGCTGGGTGAGAAGCACTCTGATCTCGTCGAGAACCTCAGCACCATCGCGACACTCTACCTCGCCCAGGAACAGCCCCACCAGGCTGAACCGCTCTTGTTGCAGGCTCTAGCCCTCTATCAGAACGCGCAAAAACCGGAGGATCTGATCCTGGACCCGGTGCTCAACAGTCTGGCGCAGATCGAGATGGCGCGCCAGAATGTGGTGAAGGCTTCAATGTACCTGGATCGATTACGTGCTATCAGGGAGTTGGCGCTGGGCCCGACCGATCCTCGCACAGTTGAGATTATACAGAAACTGGCTGAGATCGCACATATGCAAATGCCGTTCAATCAGAAAATGTGAAAGGAGTCACAGTCAAAGTGATCAAAGTCGTTATACTTATCTCCAGATATTATTGTTAACCAGGGCTGCTCTACCGCAGCGTCTAGTGTCAGATGGAGCAGGTATGGCTCTGTCTTTGAGAAGTGAAGGAGAACTATTTCATGGCTCAAACCATCAAAATGAATCTCGATACCTGGAGTGCAGCCGCAAATCCTACGCACACAGGAAGTTCGGGTGCTAACGATCTGATAAACGATGTAAACACCACCATTAATTCGTTACTTGGCGCTCTGAACACTGTTGCGTTTATCGAAAACACGCGAAACTTCATTACCGTACTGGAAGACTTTGGCCACGGCTTGAACGCCGCCCTTGCCTGTGTGAGCATTGACCTCCAGGTAGTGGCGAGCGGACTGGGAGCCGCTGCCGCAGCATTCGGGGCCACCGATGCGTCGCTGGCAAAAACGTTTGCTGATCTGGAGAGTCAGCTAGGATACTATACAAATACAGCTACAAGCATCTCGCTGGCAACCCCATCTGCGGCGGATCAAGCGGCTGTGAATTCACTTGGTGTGAGTACGAGCTCAAGTAGTGGAAGCTTTTGGGACACTACAGCCGGCCATATTGTGATAGGTGTCGGGATCGCCGTTGCAGTCGTTGTGGTGGCGGTGGTGGTAGTTGCTCTCCTGCCCGTTGAGGCGATTGTGGCTGTGGGTACGGCTGTGGGCACCGGTTTAGTTGCAGCTGGGGCGGCGTTGTTTTCCGGGTTGGGTGCAGCTTTTGGTTTTTAGTGCAATTGTCCCTGGGCTGCATGCTGTCCCTGGATGGTAAAAAAGACTACTGGGGTCTATGTAGAGAAAACAATGAGGCGTGCAGAAAATCAAGAATGGAGTATACCATTCCATCATCTTGTACCACATTGAGAAAGGCGGTTTGCCATCATGTCTGGTCCTCAGCCAACCCCACAACCGGCACCTACACCCACGGTGACGCTCCCTCAGGTGCCACCAAATACCTATGAGTTGCTCAGTAGCGTGGCCGATGCCATCGATACAGCAAATGGGAATTTTAACACACACGCGACAAAATTGGGCGGTATCTCAACAGAGGCAAACGGGGCCGTGAACAACGTCACCTCTACGTCTCAGGGTAGCGCGGCCACCGCCCTTTCTGATACCTGGAAGAACACACAAACCGATGTTAATCACGCCCACGATCCGCTCACGGGGATCATCGCCAAAAACTGTATGGGAGGATCGCCGAATCCATTTCGGGAAACACTCAATCAAAACAAATCTTCTATCCAGACGGGACTCACAGCGATGGAGAACATCCAGGCCTACCAGCAGAACCGTCTGCCCCAGCCTCCTACTTCTCAGCAGTTGGAAGGATGGATTCAGGATGTAAATGCCCTGACAAATTCATTAGGGAATGTGAATATGGCCTTGCAGGTGATAATTCTGGCCATTCGCAACCTGAATGGGGGATTTGCTGCCACTTGCGTTACCGGCTTCACACCAGGCGTACCGCCTCCTACCTTTCCGAAAAACGCATTCGCCAGTATGAGTAGTGGTGGTAGTGGCAGTGGTGGTGGTAAAATCTCCATGAATGACCTGGAATCCCATCTAAAATCACAGGGAGTCGATCCTGGGACCGCTGAATCCATCGCACTGAATGCAGAAATTCTGGGTTTAAACCTGGATGATGTCCAGGCTCTCCTGGACACAGGGAAAGTCAGTCCAGGGCAGTTTCTTCAATGGCTCGAAAGTGGTAAAATAACCGATGCAAACCTGAGCGATGTCACAACCCTGACCAATCAAGGAGTGAGTTCTGATGCGGTTAATCAGTTGCTCAATAACGGAGCTGACTTAAAGGCGACATCAGCTAATGTCCAAACGCTTCTTACTAAAGGCGTAGATATGGGTCAGGTTAACCAGCTGATCCAAAAAGGAGTTAATCTCAAATATGCAGAGGCATTGCTTAATAAAGGAGTAGACATCAACTGGATTGTTAACAAAGCCACGATGTATACTACTGATGATCCAGCAGGGCTTGGCAGATGGAACAACCTTGCTAAGGGCACAAAAAGTGCCATTGCTGATGCTATCAATCGTTGGGCTACGGGGACCACACGGTTTGACAACGATGGAACAACTTTTCAGAATAATCCACCAGTGATGCCTAAAGGTACAACACCACCTTATACAGAGTATACGGTTAGTCTAGATGGCACGAAAGGTCAATGGAGGATTGTCGTTGATGCCAAAGGTAAAATATACTTTTTCGATCACTACAATTTCTCCGGTGGACAGGGAAAACCTGCGGCACTTCCCGTCCCGGCTAGCTGGATTATGAATCTCTTTAAATAACCAGCAGCAACAAGTAGCCGAAAAGTGGATAAGAGAATTGTAGATTCCGCAGCATAAGTTGCAAGAAAAGAATTTCGGCGGAAGCTTGTAATGAAGCGCGTGAAAGGAGTAAGAGAATGGTATATGATATTGCACACCTGACGTTCCTTAATAACCCTCTGACGTATCAGGCAGGTGCTGATGAGGTATGCGTTCACATTCCTGCTAACGTCTCCTCCGAAGAGGAGCTTATAACTATTCTGCGAGAAAGCTTGGGGTTTCCTGAATATTGCGCGATAAGCTGGTGGAATACACTAGAAGAAGTCCTGCGCGACTGGTCAGACTGGAGTACCACACCTCGGCGCGTGGTTATTCTTCATAGTGATCTTCCATTGGTACGGTCTGGCAAAAACGAGTGGTTCAGTCTTCAAGGCTACCTCCAGGTGTTGATACGCAGTATCACGTTGCTTCAAGAAAAAAATGCTGCCGGGATAGGTCCCACGGGACAACGAGAGTTGGTAGCAATCTTTCCTTCCCAAAGGTCTGAAGAACTTCAGACTGTCCTGACCCATCCTCCAGCTTGGAGAATAACTATCGGTTTCCAGAATTACGATGTTGGCAGCATCTTTGATCCCTCTTGGTCTAGTATACTCCAATACCTGAACAATTTGGATGGGCTAACTGCGGAGATTTGTACGCTCTCCCGCGAGGATTTGGGGTATATGACTGTGCATTACCAAAAAGGTATCCAAGCCTATACTGTTGACTATCGATCACTAGATAATGAAGTCTGGATGATGGCTTCCACTGAGGAACATCCCTCAGTATCTCCAATTGTATCTTTCGCTCTGGCAGCCGACATTCTAGAAATATTTTTCACCAGTGATCAGCGGTCATCCTCAGTGCATTGGTCTATCATCCCTCTTGAAGATCAGTTTGAAATGGAAGTCACGCGCGAGCGCTCATACTATCGCAGTGATGAAGAAGCACGCCTGGAACTCAATGGAAGTATGGCCCGTTCGACAATGGCAGAAGGGGTGTACGAGGCAGTAACCAACGGGGAGGCTGCCTTTTCCTTAGAGTATTGGCAAGGTGTGCTGGCTCAGCCAAACGTACTGCTTTCCCAACGTTTAACGGCATTGTGTATTATTGGTTTCAGTGCTCTGCCTGAAGCACCAACCCTCTTGCGTCCGTTTCTTTACAGTCAGGTGAAGCAGGAACGTTGGGTCAGCGCGCGCTTCTGCGGGATGTGGGGAGACGAAGAGGCGTTACCTGTTCTGCTGAGTATGCTGACCGATGAACTGCCATTACAGAAGGATGAGGGTGAAGGGGTATATGATGCCTGGTATGATAATTGGCGGGTGTATGCTCCCCAGTTGTTACGGAAGTGGCAAACGCCAGAAATTGGTGAGCATTTGCGTCAGTCGCTAACGCTCTGGGTTCAAGCCGAATCGTCTTTTGATCCTGAATTCGATGTTTGGCTGGGGTATGAAAAAGCGGTCTGCTATGAATTGGGATATCGAGGAGATCTCTCCACGCTAGCAGTTTTACCTCTTGAAGGAGAACATAAGAAAGAACTCCTGTTTCAGATGGAACAAGGTTATAAGGTGAAACATAAGCAGATGACTGACAGAGAGGAATATCTCTTCCTGAGGTACCACACTGAACCTATTCGGTAAAAAGAGTTAAGGCTTTATCAAAAGGACAAAGGATGGAATATGATCTCACATTTCTGACATTTATGGATGATCCCAGCACATATCAGACCCACGCTGATGAGATCTGTGTTCGCGTGCCTGTGAATAGTTCCTCTGCAGAGGAACTCATAAATTTCCTGAAAGGGAACCTGGCTGTGCCAGCCTATTGCGGAAATTCCTGGGGCGCTTTACATGATGTGCTCCGTTACTGGGGGGACTGGCAAACTGTCCCCCCTGGGCGCGTCGTGCTCCTTCATAACGGTATGCCGATTTCGCAATCAGAGAGGCTTGGATGGCTGGACCTGAAGATCTATCTTGAAATCCTTATAGATAGTATTAAGGTCATCCAAGAAAGGAATGCTGCCGATACGACTGCGACAAATCCTAAAGAACTGCTCGCGATCTTCCCGACGCAGGTGTATGAAGAACTTCAAGCTGTTTTAGCC
The DNA here is from genome assembly GCA_964250225.1 of uncultured Ktedonobacteraceae bacterium. Classification (GTDB taxonomy): domain Bacteria; phylum Chloroflexota; class Ktedonobacteria; order Ktedonobacterales; family Ktedonobacteraceae; genus Paraktedonobacter. The sequence continues at coordinate 15,660 of CAXUEY010000072.1, forward strand.
CATCGCCCACCCTGGTATGCCACCCTGGGGTTCACTGAGGACCAATACCTTACTACTGAGTTTGAACCGGAGTGGTCTACCATCCTGCACTATCTGCAGCATCTGGATGGCTTGACCGCAGAAGCATGCACGCTCTCTCGCCAGGATCTGGGAATGATGACGGTGCAGTACAACAAACACGTTGATGCGTATTATCTTGGATATAGAGCACCCGACTCTAATGGAGAGATGATAGCTTCTCTTGCAGAAACGCCCTCTGTTGAGGAAGATCCCTCCATGTTCCAGGGGCTTTCTTTTGCACTGACTTCTCAAGTAGTGGAGACCTTCTTTACCACCGGAGAACGTTCACCCAAAGTGCATTGGACTACGCTCTCTCGCAACACAGAAATGCTACGCCGACGCTGGTATGAGCGTAATGACGAAGAAGCTCTTCTGGAACTTGACGGATCAATGAAATATGAGACGCTTCTACCAGGAATGCAAGAGGCTGTGTTCAGCGGAAAGCCAGCATTTTCTCTGCAATACTGGCAACACGTGCTTATACAGCCTGATGCTCCCCTTTCTCAGCATTTAACCGCTCTCTGCATCATAGGTCTTAGTGACTTACCCGAAGCACCAACCCTCTTACGTCCGTTTCTTCACAGTCAGGTGAAGCAGGAACGTTGGGTCAGCGCGCGCTTCTGCGGGATGTGGGGAGACGAAGAGGCGTTGCCCATTCTGCTGAGTATGCTGACTGATGAATTGCCGCTTGTAGCACAACAGGCGAACGAATATTGGTATGAAGGATGGCGTGGCTATGCTCCAAGATTGCTGCGCAAGTGGCAAACCGAGGAGGTGGGAGAGCAGTTACGCAACTCGTTAGCGCTCTGGCTCCAGACTGAGCCGCAATTCGATCAAGATATCGATATTTGGAAGATGTATGAGGAAAAAGTATCTTATGAACTCGGATATCGAGAAGACTTTGCCGCGCTTACAAATGTCCATCTGAGAGGTGAGCAGCGACAAGAACTCATTGCTCAGATGGAACGAGGCTATAAGGTAAAACGCTTGCATATGACCTCTGAGGAAGAATATAGATATCTCAGATATAGAACTGAGCCTGAGCGATAAAGCTGCTTATAAGCAGTAGAGGCCTCTATCTACCATACTGATCCTGAAATGAGAGCATAGGCTGATGGAGCTATCGATGAGCCTGTAACAGATACACTCGTCATCTCATGTGCAGCACGAACCGCCCCAACCATTCGAGGGCAAACGCCAGTGCCAGTCCAGAGAGCGGGCCAATCAGCCAGCCGCGCAGAATGCCCAGCATCTGCTTGCGCTGTACCGTTTCGCGTCCGCGCGCGAGTCCCGTGCCGGCCATCGCACCAATGAGCGCCTGGTTCATCGAGGTGAACAGGCCCTGAGTGACGGCGGCCAGCACGACGAGTGCCTGCACGCCCTGTGCCGCACTTGCCATCGTGAGATCCATCTTCACTACATCAAAGGCGACGGTCTTGAGGATACGACGGCCCCAGGTCAGCGCCCCAAGCGCCATCGCTGCCCCACCAATCAAGCCAGCCAGGGTCAGGGAGAAGAGATGCGTGAGAATGAACACACCGGTGGCGTTCGAGACATCGTTGGCCCCCAACACAAACGAGGCCGCAATCCCCACGCATACCAGCAGCAGGGGTAAGAAACGCAGCGCGAAGACCGTCAATTGGGACGTGGTCGCAGGGCCAGTTGGCAACTTCTGCCTGGCCTGCGCGACGCCAGGAAAAGCGCGTGAGAACCAGCCTGCTGTTGCTTGCTTATCCGCCATTGCACCAGCCTGGAGCTGCGTTTGGGCGCGCGCAAGCTCTTGCGGGACGAGCAGATCGAGCAGGCGCGTCAAGAGAAAGCCGAGGCCAAAGGCGACAAAGGGCGCGCAGATCCAGACAATCGCCAGCTTGCCAATGGTTCCCCAGTAGATGGGGATACCGCCAGCCAGTCCGACGCCCACCACGCAAAAGACCAGGATCTGAATGGTCGAGGTGGGAATCTTCCGGTAGTTATACCACAGGGTCAGCAGTCCGGCGGAGAGCACAATCACGATGGCATCAGGGATCGTCACAAACTGATCGTTGATGATGTGTTGTCCCACCGTGGCTTCAACGCCGCCAGAGGCCAGGGTTGCTCCCAGAATGGTGAGCAGCGCAATGAGCGCGAGCGCGGGCCACAGGGCAACTGAACGAGCCGCATATGGCATGCCCATGACTGCGCCTGTGTAATGGACCCCTAGATTCCACGCGAAACCCACGGCGACGATAATCAGAACGATGGTGCTTAACACGCGTCACCCCCTCCAGGTGTTATGAGAAACGAGTCATACGGTGTGAGAGGCGATTTTGTTTCGACAACAGCTATGTCTGACATATACATGGGTCGGCACTCTCTTTTCAGATTTTTTCGTGTACTGGCAGCAGATTTAGAAAAACGCGAGGATACGCAACGTCTGGCGGTGGGCCAGCACGGTCAGGCGCTCGCTGCTCGTGAGATCTACCATCTGGAGACGGATCGCCGCCTGGCCCGCGTACTCTACCAGCATCTCTGGCGCGCTGATCCAGTGGGGATGTTCTAACATAAATTGCCGCGTGCGCTCGTGTGACCAGTAGACCAGATCGCTGGCTGCAAATATCTCCGGCTCAGCGTTCGGCTCGCGTCCACAGTGGGGACAGTCCCGCACGACCCAAAACTGATAGGGATACTGGACCACGCTTGCGGGGAGCGCAAGCTTTGACATATCCTGTATTTTATCGATCAGATGTATAGACGATGCATGTCCACAATGCGGACAAAGTGGACTATCTGCTGTCAGCGCGTGCATGAAGTGTTGCGTCACCGTTTGCATCGTGCGTTTCCAGGCCGGGCGAAAGGCCTGGAGTCCGCTTAGCTCCACTCGGCCCTTGCTATGCACATTGCTACTATGCAGGTCGCATAGACCATAGCGTTGTTCGCAGGCGGGACATTGCATGTGCAGGTTCACGCTACCGTCGGGCTGAGCGATGAAGAGGCCGGAGAGTCGACGCTGGCCACAGAGCATGCACCACAGGCGTGTTTCCTGCCAGCCCTCAGCGTTTTGCGGATCTAGCAGCAGCCCGAAGGTCTGCGCTTCATCACGCAAAGGCCCGTTGAGCACCTGGCGCAATTGTTGCCGCGCGCGATGCAAACGAGCCTCCAGTGCGCTCAGGGACAGCCCCAGACGCGCTGCAATCTCGCGCTGGGGTAGCTCCAGCAGGTAATGCAGTTCTACAGCCTCACGCGCATTTCTGGAGAGCGAGCCAAGCGCCCGATCCAGCAGCATGGCCATATCCTGACGGTTAAGCGCTTCAACGGGATCGAGGAGGTGTGTATCGGGCAGATTGTTCAGGAAAGAGGTGCTCTCTTCGCTCTCGTCCTCGTCGTCCAACGTGGAGCCAGGCAAGAGTACGGAGCGCTGCACATCCGTCGCGTGTTTGCGGGCATAGCGCCGACAGATATTGCGGCAAACCTCATCCAGCCAGAGTTGAAAGCCTGCCGGTTCATGGAGACGATCCAGGTGCTTCCACGCCTCCAACAGCGTCTCCTGCACCACATCCTCGACGGCATCGGGTGGTACGCCCCGCAGACGTGCGACACGCAGCAGACGCGGGCGAGCTGCTGTGAACTGCGCCTCGCGCTCGCTCAAAACAGCGTCCCGCCAGCCCTGTCTATCGCTGGAAAGTTGTTCATTCGACAGTATATCATGCAATGTCTCAAGTACATCAGATGCTTGCGTCAACATAGAGGTAAGTCACCGCCTTTCATAATCCTATCACATCCACGCGCCATGCCTTGCACATTTTTTTCAGAGCGCGTAATACCACCGACAAAAAAATCGCGCAAGGTAGCGCCAGGATAGGGCGATAGGAGAGCAGAGCACCATCACAGCCAGGATAGTTCTGGTTGACAGAAGAAAGGAAGCATATCATGCAAACATGCCCTCACGACACAAAGGAAGCCTGCCCTATTTGCGATAAGCAGCAAGGGCAGGTCGTTGGTGGGGTGGTGTATGAAGATGAGCTGGTGTACGTCCACCATGTTTACGACGACGAAGGGCCGACGTTTCTGGGGTATGTCAGATTGGAAACCAAACGCCACACGCCCAGCTTCGCCGAACTGACCACAGATGAAGCGCTGGCTATCGGTCAGCTCACGGCTCGCCTCAGCCGCGCACTCAAAGCATGCACTGGCGGCGATCACGTCTATGTCTTCTTCTACGGCGATCACGTGCCACACCTGCATCTGCATATCTGGGCGCGTTATCCCGGCACACCTGAAGAATACTGGCGCACGCGTGTAGATGAATGGTCCGGCTCGCCCAAAGGTGGCCAGGACGAGGTTGGAGTGCTCAGCCAGCGCTTGCGCGCGTTTTTGAAGGAGAATCCAGCATAATGAACAGCTTCATTACTTCACGAGCACGACCACCGCCGTGATATTGTCGGGACCACCGGCGGCGTTGGCGCGGGCGATGAGCTGGCGCACGCTCTCTTCCGGTTTGTAGGTTTCGACGATGCGCAGCATCTCGTCGTCGCCGACCAGACCAGAGAGGCCGTCAGTGCAGAGGATCAGCGCGTCACCCTCTGCGACATGCTCCTCGAAGAGATCGATTTCGACTTCAGCCTGCGTGCCCAGGGAGCGGTAGATGACATTGCGTTGCGCGTGGGTGCTTGCTTGCTCGGCGGTGATGATGCCTTCGCTCACCAGCTTTGCGACCAGCGAGTGGTCCTGCGAGATCTGGCGAATCTGGCCCTCGTGAATCACATAGGCCCGGCTATCCCCGACGTTGGCCACGGTCAGCGTCTCCTGCTGAAGTACGGCAGCAATGCAGGTTGTGCCCATGCTAGCCTTACTCTTCAATACACCAGGTTGTGCCATGTTCTCTGCATAGATGCGCGCGTGTGCCTGCTGAATGGCCTGAGTGAGGGAAGTGGTGTTGTCGGTGTCCGTTGATTGGTAGTAGGCCTCGCGCACCGTTGTGACCGCCAGTTCGCTGGCTCGTTCGCCATGATTATGGCCGCCCATGCCATCGGCAACTACAAAAAGCGCGCCTTTGCTACTGAATATGTGAGGATCTTCCGGTAATACCGTGATAAGATTATCTTCATTGATGCTGCGTGTGCATCCGACATCTGTGTGTTGTGCCACCTGTAGACGCAGAGGCGCGGTTAGCAGTGCAGGCTCAAGGACGGTTTCCAGGCCGGTGAGACGCTTGAGGCGCAGCAGCAGGGCTTTTAGTTGCTCTTTACAGGAGGTGGTCACGAGGTCAGAGAGGATGAGGCCGCAGAAGCGGGCCAGGCCCCAGGCGCCTTCTTCGCGCAGGGTGTCGTAGCAGCCATCCCGAAAGGTCTGGGACATCTCCCAGGCATAGGCGCGGCGAAATTCCGCCGGGTAGGCCAGCAGCAGGATGCGATAGCAGCGGGCGGTCAGCGCGACCAGGCGCGGCTTGGGAGGGGTAGCCATGTTAAAGACCTCCTTGAGAAGTGGCCAGCACATGTTTGGCCTGGGCAACGCGCAAGAGCTGGCTCAGGCGGCGCGATTCCGCCTCGGCCACGCGCAGTCCGAAAGTGCTCAGCCGATAGTAGCGGCGGCGTTCGTCGTCCAGTTCGGCATCGGGCCGCTCGTCGGACATCTCCACCAGCCCGCTGTCAAGCATGCGTCCAAGCGAGCCATAGAGCGTGCCAGGCCCCATACGCATGCTGCCCTCAGTGCGCTGGGTGATTTCTTTCATAATACCATATCCATGTTTCTCCCCATCGGCCAGGGCCAGCAGAATGTGAAAGACCGCCGGCGTCAGGGGCAACATGGCCTCCGGGTTCTGTGCTTGTTTTTTCATCAACGTGTTTCCTCCAGATATAACATCGTTCGATATATCCGCTAATGATATAGTACCCGATGATCCGCGTTTCTGTCAAGTTTTTGTCTCTCCCGACTTTTTGTGTGGCTCTGGTGGCTGACATACGCCAGCCCCGACCTCCAAAAGTACCTGATGGATACCCGAACCGCAACGGCATGACGTACAATGGACTGGCACTATATTTACAGGGCGAGGCAACCAACACCGTATTTGGAGACGGTACCCCTTTGAAGGAGAGTGAGCGTGGGCAGACGCCTGGGACTCGTGATAGGAGTCAACACGTATCAGGATACGACCTGGCAGCCGTTGCAATACGCGGAGACGGACGCCAGGGCGTTGGCGCAATGGCTGGTCAATGCACGCGGCGGCCAATGGAAGCCAGCAGATGTACAGGTTGTGCTGGGCAGAGAAGCGACCCGTGAGTTGATAGAAAACCTCATCTCCCAACTCTGTTTGCAGATGGTGAGTTCAGAGGATCTGGTCCTGATCTATTTCGCGGGCCACGCTTTTGTGGACCAGGCCAGTGGGGATGGCTATCTGGTGTGCAGCAATACCCGCCCCTGGCAGGCAAGCAGCGGCATTCATCTGCCCTCCCTGGTCAGCCAGGTCATGGCGCGCAGTTCCGCGGCCCAGATCCTTTGTGTGCTTGACTGCTTTCAGAATGGGCCGAGCTGGAACATGCGTCGTTCCTCACGCTTTGACTACGCGCCGCTGCTTGGCCCCGGAGTGCAAAACGGGCTGCAACAGATGCAGGGATGGTTGCTCTACTGCTCGTGTCGCGGCAACGAGATGGCGCCAGAAGTTGGCGAGAAGAGCCTGGGCGCGTTTATGTACCGCCTCATCATGGGGGTGAGCGGTCCCGCATTTGATCTGGCCAGCGGGCAGATTGAGATGCAACGCCTGCACGCTTTTCTCATGACGAAACTGGATGAGCAGCACCAGCCCCAGATTTTTGGGCAAGAGCCACGTCCTCTGGTCCTGGTGGGCGATATGCCCTCGTTCAGGACAGGTAGATTGTATGGCGGCGCGCCCGACGGTCTCCCTCCGCTGGATGGGCCTTTAGCGGGCCAGCCGATTGGTATGATGGCTGCCAGCGCGCTAGCCCAACTTTCGCCGTCCATGCGTTCCTCGCAACTGGGCCAGTTCTCACCTTCCACCTCAGCTCTGGGCCAGAACGGTCTCTCAGCCGCCGAACAGAGCCGCCGCAATCAGTGCCAGCAAATGCTGCAACAGGCTCAACAGATGTTTCAGATGCAGAATTTTCAGCAGGCGTATCAGATGGTGGAGATGATCCTGCAAGTGGATGCGCTGTTTGTGGACGGGCTGCTTCTCCAGGGGCAGATTCTGGGCGCGATTGGGCAATTTCAAGAGGCGCTGAATATCGCGCAACAGGTGGTGCAGCTCGACCCGAATAACGCGCTAGGTTGGAGTATGGCCGCAGCTTTGCTGGCCAACACGGGTCAGCTCCCCGAAGCAATGCTGGCGGTGGATCGCTCGCTCTCCATCGATCCCAGCAACCCTGAAACCATCTCGATGAAAGAGATGATCCGCGAGAGGCTGGCCGAGTCCCAGTTCGACACTGGCAAACGCTCGCGCCTGCGCACCCCTGATGGCAAACCGCGCGATAGTCGGCAATCGTTCTGGCTGGGCCTGGGCGTGCAGTTGGGCGCGCTGATCCTGGGAGTCATAGGTGTGTTTCTTGAACTGCTTAAACCCTCCCTCCCAAAGATCGTCGCGTTCGTGCTCGCCAGCCTCGCCCTGGCCTTGCTAATCGTGAATGCCTGGCGTGGTGCCTATCTCTACGGCTTCAAACGTTTGCTGAGCACGTTTGTCTTTAGCCTCATCGCCGCTGCTATCCTGGGTGTCTTCACTTCTGGCCTGTTGAGCACGCGTCTCGCAGTGAAACCGGCCTACGCCTTTATCGTCAATCACGTCTCAAGTTCGTCTACGCTACTCACGCCCCTGGTCTTCCTGATCCTCTGGCTGGCGGCAGCGACGGCTCTGCCCCTGCTGGCCGCTCTGGTCGGCTGGATTGCGGGGGCTATCGTGAAGAGAGGGCGCTAGCGGCTGAACAAAACCCGTTTGACTGTCAGATGGAAACGTCTGGCGCCTTTTTCTCGTGTCCAGCACAGGGGCGTGCATTTGTCCTGTGCCGTTCAAATCTATTGAAATATGCAGGAGCACTAATCGCATGAGAGTTATGGTCACTGGTGGAGCAGGTTATATTGGTTCACATATTGTGCAACAATTGAAAAGAGAAGGCCATGCTGTTGTTGTCTATGACAGTATGGAGTTTGGCGTTAAAAAAGCAATTGACGATACGCTTCTTGTTGAAGGCGATACCGCGAATGAAGATCTGCTGATGCGGACATTTCGGGAATACAATATAGAAGCGGTTATTCATATGGCGGCGTATAAGGCGCCGGGTGAATCGGTGGCCCAACCGTATCGCTATTTCAAAAACAACGTCTCCGGCACGCTCTCCCTGCTTGAGGCGATGCATCGTACCGGGGTGAAATACATTGTCTTCTCCTCCTCTGCCGCGGTCTATGGGACACCGGAGGTCATCCCTGTGCGTGAGGACGCCCCACTCCATCCCGAAAGCCCGTATGGGGAGTCGAAGCGCATAGTGGAGCAGATACTCGGCTGGTACGATAAATGCCACGGCTTGCGCTCGGTCAGTTTGCGCTACTTCAACGTAGCCGGGGCCTCGCTGGATGCCTCGATTGGCGAGGACTGGACCTACACCCTCAATCTGATCCCCTGGGTAATGAAGGCTGCTCTGGGCAAGATCCCAGCCTTGCAGATTTTTGGCAAGGACTATCCCACCCCTGATGGCACGGCGATCCGCGATTATATTCACATCCTCGATCTGGCAGATGCGCATGTGAAGGCGCTGCATTTCCTGAAAGAGCAGAACCGCTCGGAGGCCTTTAACCTGGGCGTGGGCAAAGGCACCTCGGTGCAGGAGATTTACGATACCGCCAAGCGCATCAGCGGCATTAACATTCCCGCCGAGTATGTCGCGCGGCGTCCCGGCGATCCAGTGGCGGTCTGGGCCGATACTACCAAAGCCAGAGAGATGCTGGGCTGGCAGCCACAGTACAATCTCGATGATATTATTCGCACGGCCTGGCAGTGGTATTCCAAACAATACGGACAGACACCTGCTGAAAAACATTAGCTTGCCGCGCTGGACAGTTGCTCCCATTCGGTCAGCAGTTCTTCCTCGTGTTGTTTGGCCAGTTCGTGTTCCTCGGAGAGCTGCTTGAGCTGGTCGGCGTCGGCTTTGAGGGCGGCGTCGGCCAGTTGCTCCTCGATGCGCTTGATCTGCGCTTCGGTCTTCTCGATGTCTTTCTCGACATCTTCGACGCTGCGGGACTTGAGCTTGCTCTTTTTGCCGCCTGAGCGTGCTGGTGCGGCGGGTGCAGGGTTTTTGCTGGCCTTTGCGGGCGCTGGCTGTTCTTTGCCGCTGCTTTTAATGGGGTCTGGGATATCAAGCACGAGCGGACGTTTGCGTGTGCGATACTCGGTATAGTTGCCCAGATAGGGGATGAGCACGCCGCCCTCCTCGATGATCCAGACTTTGCTGGCCAGGCTATCCACGAAGTAGCGGTCGTGCGAGACGAAGAGCAGCGTGCCCTCAAAGTCTCCCAGTACTTCTTCCAGGAACTGGCGCGATTGCAGGTCGAGGTGGTTGGTTGGCTCGTCCAGGATCAATACGTTCGAGCCTTGCAGGGTCAGTTTGGCCAGGGCCACGCGACTGCGCTCGCCGCCGCTGAGCGCGCTGATCGACTTGAACACGTCGTCGCCCGAAAAGAGGAAACGACCCAGAAAACTGCGCGCACCGTCCTCGCTGAGCGCGCTGACCTGGCGAATCTCGTCCACAATCGTGCGTTCGGCGTTCAGACCGGAGTGGGTTTGCGAGTAGTAGCCAATGCGCACGTTATGCCCGCGTGAGACCGAGCCAGCCAGGGGCGCGATTTCGCCGATAATCGTGCGCAAAAGCGTTGTTTTGCCCGCGCCGTTGGGTCCAAGCAGGCCGACGCGATCTCCGCGCAGTAACTCCAGGTCGGCCACGCGTGCCAGCAGGGTCGCTTCTCCACCAGGCTGGCGCGCCGGATAGCCCACAGCCAGCTTTTGCGTCGAAAGGACCATCTCGCCGCTATTCACCACCGGTGCGAACTCAAAGGTCATTTCGGCAAAGTCCTGGGGCCGCTCAACGCGTTCCAGGCGGTCCAGCAACTTCTGGCGACCCCGCGCCTCTCGGCTGCGCTGGCCAGCTTTGTAGCGCCGAATAAATTCTTCGGTATGGGCGATATGGGCCTGCTGCGCCTCGTACTCGCGCTGACGGCGTTCCATCCGCTCCTCGCGCAGACGTAGATAGGTGGTATAGTTGCCGGGGTACTCTTCAATGCGTCCAAAGGCCAGCTCAATCGTGCGCGAGACGACCTTATCCAGGAAGTAGCGATCATGGGCCACGATGACCATCGCGCCCTTCCACTCGTTCAGGTACGTCTCCAGCCACTCCAGGGCGGCCAGGTCGAGATGGTTGGTTGGCTCGTCCATCAGCAGCAGGTCAGGTTCCTGCAAGAGCAATTTGCCCAGGGCTGCCCGTGTGCGCTGCCCGCCGCTCAGATGGTTCACCGGGGCGGCCTGCTGCTCGCGTGTAAAGCCCAGACCATCGAGCACCTGATCGACTTTATGCTCATAGGTATAGCCATCGCCATGCTCAAACTGGTGCTGCAAATCGGCGTAACGCGCTAAAAGTTGCTCGTGCAAACGCTGGTCCACCGAGGTTTGCGGGGAGGCCAGTTGTGCCGCAAGCTCGCTCAGTTCGCGCTCCCAGACGCGGACATGCTCGAAAACCGTCAGCATCTCCTCGCGTAAGGTGTGCTCCGGCTGAAAGTCGGCGTGCTGCGTCAGATATCCAATACGAGCATGGCGTGTGACGGCGCGCGTGCCTTCATCCTGATCTTCATCGCCCGCCAGAATATTCAGCAGGGTCGACTTGCCCGCGCCATTTGGCCCAACCAGGCCAATGCGATCATGTTCATCGATTCTAAAACTGACATCTCCAAAGATGCGTTCGGCGCCAAAGGATTTTCCAAGTTGTGAAACACTTAAAACAGGCATATATCGTCCACCAGGTCTATGGCTATAGCAGTCTCTTGCATACGAGGCAAGTATAGTCGCTGAGCGACAAAAGGTCAAATAATCTGCGGATGCCAGGGCCATGCGCTTGTATGGTCCTATTTGATGTGCACCAGAAGGGGGAAGCAAACGAAATCTTCTTCATGGCGTGCTATAATGTATCGTAGGCATCCCAAAGAATTGTAGAACTTTGGCGAAGCCGACAATATCAACGCCCTGTAAAGGGAGTTGAGTGGGTTTAGCTGTTCCTATTGCACAGTCACTTGACCTTTTGGGTTTACCCATGTACAATTCCTCCAGCGCGGAGGGAGCGGGTCGTAACTTGATGATGATCCGGTTTGAGGATACTGCAATTAGGAAAAACGCTTCTCCGTGAGGAGATACAACAACCAATGTTCCGCAGCAAGGGGAATCCCCCCTGCTCCAAACAAGGAACGCCTGCTTCCTCCTCGTGTCGTAAGACAGGAGTATTCGCAGGCGGAGGTTCGATGAGATTGTACGTCGGGGGACTCCCCTATCAAACAACTGAACAGGATCTGATAGATCTTTTTCAACAAGCAGGCAACGTCACAACGGCTACGGTGATTACTGATCGTGCCACCGGGCGCAGCAAAGGCTTTGGCTTCGTCGAAATGAGCGACAGTCAAGAAGCTCAAGGCGCAATCGAGCGCTTCAACGGCACGAATATGGGGAACCGCACCATTACTGTGAACGAGGCCCGCGAGCGCCCCGAAGGCGGCGGTGGCAACCGTGGTGGCTACCAGAGCCGAGATCGACGAGGCGGCGGCGGCGGCGGTTATCGTGACCGCTACTAGCATGTGCTAGTTCGCCATTAACATATTGTCGTTTTAAATGAAGGCAGTGTTTGAGCCTGATTGCTCAAACACTGCCTTCATTTATTTCTTTTGTAGTGCTTCTAATACCATCTCGAACACTTCTTGGATCTGGCTGGTGCTTCCATAAGCACCTCTACTGGATGCTTCCTGGCGATGTTCTGGTAGACTGCCGTTGAATGAGTAGATGATAAAAGGAGTATTTTTATTTAGCTCAGGCAAGCTTTTCAGCAGCGTATAGCCAGCCTGTGGATCAGGAGGACGACCCATATCGGATATGATTACATCGTATTTGTTTCTGTATAAATTTGCTAAAGCCTCTTCTGTGGAAAGACTTGTAGTAAAACGCATGCCCAGCACTTTTAGCGCGTTTCTTTCGTATTGCTGGTTCTCCGGGTGATCATCAACCCATAATATCGATGCCTCAGATATTTGCTTAGAAGCTTGTGGCGTAGATGCCTTGTTAACTAATTTAACTATTTCCCTTGATGAAGGCTTCTGCTCTTCTGGCTTATCTTTATTTTCTCGCGCTACAGCCAGACCGAGTGCAGCTGCAGCTGCTATTTGTTTTTCTGCATCAATTTCTACATTCCCAGCTTTGATAGTAAACTTACTCATCTTTTCGATGAAATCTTTAATCGATTTGCCCAGGTATAGTAATACAAAGACAATTAGCAGAGGCCAGATGAGAACCTGGAGCAGAGAAACTATAGCCCCCAGTAACCTGGTAAATTGATCTGCGCTCATAAAATGAACTCCTTTTCCACTCCCGTGATCTTGTCCATTCTTTCACTATTAAGAATTTTCCACAATTTGTGGAAAATTCCAGAGTATGACCATTTGTTTCTCAAAACATAGATGCTCTGTATATTTTAAATTTCTCTGAAAACGATGTCAATACTGCAAACTTGTGTAAAATATCGGATACCTTCACTCCTTCTTGCTATGATGTCTTCCAAAGAGGTATTTTTGGATCGATTGCCCTTGCAAAAATCCGGGCCATTGTGCTATGCTCTCTATCAA
>CAXUEY010000073.1:0-28495 GCA_964250225.1 uncultured Ktedonobacteraceae bacterium
CTTTCTCTGCCAGCAGCAAGAGCCCCTTGATCACATCATGAATATGGATGTAATCTCGCGTTTTAAGGTCGATATCGCCGACTACCTGGATTGGCTGATGATTCAAATGCCAACGCAGGTAGCGCGACACCTCCACAAGAGAGCACTGTGGGTCCTCATCGGGTCCATAAACGCAGAAGAGGCGAGCAATGGTTATGGGAAAGCGATAGGTATGAAAAAATGAGAGGCAGCTCATTTCGCCCATCAATTTGGATGTTGAGTATGGGACAAGTGGCTGCGGTGGGTAGAACTCGCGTAGTGGCATATGTTGGGTTGGTCCATAGATCAACGCGGAGGAAGTATAGATCAGCTTCTTGACTTCCTCTGTAATATGAAAAACCGCATCCATTGACTTGTGCTGTTCAAAAGATGGCAGAGAAAGGACACGAAATTCGACGTGATGGTGACGGAGGTAGCGCCGTATCTCATCCCCATAGTACCTATCTACCGTTTCGTCGATAACGAGAAAGCGGCGTAGTTGTGTATCCTGATCCAAAGCATTAGCCTGCGAACCACTGAGCAAAACATCTGTGTGCTCAAACCCAAACAGATGATCGCGCTCAAGTACTGTGTATTGAACTGGCTGGAGTGATTGAACTGTCCAGCTTGAAATTTGTGGACTCAATTCATCTGTCGCAGTTAATACGTGCATGTTTTTATTACTCCTTGCTTGCTAGAAGGAACAACGCTCTTCATCATTCCTCGCTTAGAGAGTCAAAACCTGTCTTTTTTAGGCCACACTCATCAACGTTGATGATAATAGGTGTACATCATGAACTTGCTATCTATTATAATGATAAACCGAATTCCTTTGTAGACTCACCTATACTCTTTCAGTGAGTATTTTCACCACGAAAAGCGATTACGCGTATACTTTGTGCTTCATTACTATTATATCTAGCGGCCTTCACGCTATCCTGGTTATACTTTCTAACGACAAATGACGTGTCGGTTAGATGGATTACGAAAATCAGGAATGAAAAAGATGCAAGGAAACACAAAATCTCAATGGATAATTGTATTCGATCTTGGCGGTACCTGGTTTCGTTGTGGGTTATTCTCAAATGATGGGCAATTGTTGTCGGTCAGGCGTATAGCGGCTATCAATTATAAGAACACGCCCCACACAAGTAGCAAACTACTACAACAAGCAATGGTTGATTATATTAAAGCTGAAGTACAACGCTTCCATGAGAACAAAGGACAAGGCATAACCCATGTAAGCATCTCAATAGGAGCATGCATAAACGGACATACAGGAGTCATCTTGAATGCTGGTCCTTTATGGGGAAATACCATAAAGCCCTTTGATTTGCTCTCTCTGTTACGTAAATGGGAACCTCGTCTTATCTGGACGCTGGTCAATGATGTGACGGCTGCTCTGCTAAGATATGCCACACAATCTATGTATCAACAATTTACTCGCATCGCTCTGATGACAATCAGCACCGGTATCGCCTATCGTACCTATGATACACAAAGAGGGATAGTTCCTATTGGGCGTACAAGTGGAGTGCAGGGAGAGATAGGCCATCTTCCCATCGTATTCACTTTTCGAGGAGAAGCTATCGAACGAACTTGTGATTGTGGTGGAGTTGGACATATGAATGCATATTGCTCTGGCAGAGGTATTGCCGCGCTTCTGCCTATCATAGCGGAGCGCCACAAGAATGATTACAACACCTCCGCCCTATCTTCTCTCTCAGCGGGAGTTCCGTGTCAAATCACTTTTGAGCACTTTGTCACGGCTGTGCGTGCTTGCGATCTATTTGCATGCACAATTTTGGATGCTGTGACACTGCCGCTAGCTATGGCATTCCTGCATATATTTACGGATGATGCAGAAATAGAGAGGGTAATACTAACAGGTGGTATTATCAATTCTCTGGGTGATTACTATAGATTAAGATTATTAAAGCATCTTGATACAGTGGGGCTGTACCAGGTTAGCACCCAAGATGCTGATTTCTTTCATCGCAATATTTGTCTTGGAATACCAGACGATAATGCAGGCCTTATAGGTGCAGCATTAGCTATACCTTTCACTGAAATTCTATAGGAGAATGGAATGAGCGAGAGTAAAATGAATCATGTGATAGCTCGTGATAATTCTGGGAAAGTTGTGTATAAAGCTATGTCTGTAAAAGAACCTGGACCGACCGAAATCGCTATTCGCCCTTTGTATACAGGTGTTTGCGGTACAGATCTTCAGATTATCCGCGGCCTGCGATCTGATCCGAGCGCTATTCTGGGTCATGAAGGGGCTGCGGAAGTCTACAAAGTGGGACCAGACATTACAGATTTTACGGTGGGTCAAAGAGTAACATTTAATCCTACCAATGAGAATAACCCTTACGATATACTTGGTCACACTATTCCAGGTATATGGCAACATCATATGCTCATTCCTCAAAAATCATTACATCGCGGTATGCTCATTCCGCTACACCCTGGAGTACCCCTTCTCGTAGCTCCATTAATTGAGCCATTGGCGGTCAACATCTATGCTGATCAATTAATTCAGCAACGATGTAAGCCAGAAAAGATTGTGGTTATTGGCGGTGGAACAATAGGTCTACTTCAGGTTCTTTACGCACGCATGAATGGGCTTACAGATATAACATTGGTCAGCAGCACGCGAGAACGTCTCGTGTGGGCAATAGAGCACAACATTATTTCACCTGATAAGGCTATTCAAGTAGTACCAGGCTTTCCGAAGTTCATTCAGGAAACGGTTCCAGGGGGCGTTGATGCCTGTTATATCTGTGCAACTCGTCCCACCGCTCTGCTGGCGTTACAGCAAGCGATAAAACTTGTTCGTCCTGGAGGTTGCATTGATCTGATTGGGGGATTTGCCGATCAACTTGCGATCCCGGAACTTCCCAATGTCTCTCCTGGTGCTATTAGACAACTCAACGCCTGTGGTCAACCTCAACCAGGAATAATTACATCTTATAAAACCACACAAGGTAAGTGGCTCTGGCTCACAGGTCATCGCGGGGTTTCATCCATCCATCTTGAAATAGCTATGGACCTGTTAGCGAGGCATACCGACTATTACAGTGCAATCATTTCGCATATTCTTTCTCTGCCAACGGCAGCCAAAGCTCTTGAGACACTCAGAACAACGCGGCGGCGCCAATTTCAGGGGCGGGAATGCGTCAAAATGGTGATTGATTGTACCAAACTAAGAGAATATGCGAAACTACTCTAGATACAAGCGTATTGATTTCGTGCCTTTCGCGGCATAAAGTCAGCTTATCAAGCATGAGGCATCCTGCGTTTGTTGCGCAGTTGTACATAGGGAGTCAAATGGTGTTATACACCTTGCAACTAAGGAGGAGATATGCATAAGCATAGTGAAAAAACACTGGCGGGTCTGAATATTATTGTTACTGGCGGATCGAGCGGGATTGGACATGCTATGGCGGAGGCGCTTATTCATGCTCAGGCAGATGTGGCTATCATCTCACGACGCTCCCCCGAACAATGGGAGCATACATTACCCACGGGTTGGCGGCGTGATCACTGGATTGTAGGCGACTTCAACCAGCCTGAGCTGCTCGTCAAAAATACTGAGAAGTGGGTAGCAGAACATTGGTCGGGAAAGGTGGATGGGATTATTCATAGCGCTGTCTCCTACGGCTTTGGATCACGCCACACATTTCTTGAGATTGTACCAGAAGAGTGGCAAGAAATCGTTAATGTAGGTGCATATGGTCCTTTTCTCTTAACAAAGGCGTTATTACCGCAGTTACTGAGGCAGCCGAAAGGTCTGATACTTCATGTGTCATCCGAGGTAGCCTTTAATGCTGGTCCGGGTCGTATCGGATATTCCGCTACTAAATCGGCAGCTCGCGCCATGTTTACAGGTTTGGCTCAGGAATTACAGGGATCTTCTGTTTCGGTGGTTGGTGTGCTCCCTGAAGGTATGGTAGATACGCCTGGTATTCGCAGGCGCCGTCCAGCGGATTTCGATTATTCGGATTATGCTACCGCTGACACATTTGCTAAAGTCACCTTATTGCTCGTTGAAACATTCGGTTCGGCGTATCACGGGGAATTTCTAGTGGTGGATGCTATGGGCAATTATCGCCGTCTCATAGGTGAAGACATTGCGTCACAGAGTAGATAAGGCCGTCGCCTCAGATTTCAAAACGAACAGAAAGATAGGCATCGTCCAATGGCGCCTGGATCGCCCAGGAGTTGCGGCTCTCTACCGGGCTTCGGAGCTTGGATTCACTGCCATGCATATTGATGCGGGAGGCAGAAACGGTAGCCCTCTTCTCTATGACACTGACATACTGCATTTGTACCAAACCGCATGTATAGATACAGGCATAGCTATTACAGGCATAGCTATCAACATGTTAAATCAGTACGGCCTGCATAGCCCTCATCATACAGTTAATGCGCGTAAATCGTGGAAGGCCATTAAGGGGGGTATTGATGCGGCGGCGGCGCTGAATGTCGAACTTGTGTTTCTGCCCAGCTTTCACAAAAGTGAAATCGGTACGCATGCTGAACTGCTGAGGACAGCAGAAGTGTTGAAGTGTGCTTGTATCTATGGGGCAGGCCGTCAAGTTCTCATTGCGACAGAGAATAGCCTGGGAACGAAAGAGAACCTCCAGTTGATTCAACTCGTTGGGCAACCCAACTTTCGACTGATCTTTGATACACAAAACCCCATCTTATGGGGACACAATCCGCGCGAACTTGTAAAAGAGCTATACAGCTTTTTTTGTAACCAGATACATATCAAGGATGGCTGTGAAGGCGTTATGGGAAATACGCTGCTAGCGGAAGGGCAGGCAAATGTCGCTACAACGCTACAGGCTCTGCAGGACGTAAGGTTTTTGGGAGATATGATCCTGGAAAACGATTATCGTTATGATACAGAAGCACGCGTTAAACATGATTTGCGGGTTTTGAAATCTCTACTACAAACGTGAAGTACGCGTTAACGGTGTGCTGATACCTGGATGCAGCAGGTCCAAATAGAAAGTAAACGCATGAAAGCTATTACAATTATTCCCGGAAATGGGACGGCTCAAATAGTGTACCGGGCCGATCCCATACTACACAGAAGGAGCGACGTCAAGCTGCGCGTCATGGAGGTTGGGATTTGCCATACTGATTATGATCTCTTGCGTGGCGTTTATGGCCGTGTGCCGCAGAACCAGACAGATCTGGTAATAGGGCATGAGATGATCGGACAAGTAACAGAAGTTGGCCCCGATATTACTCAACTCAGTATAGGTGACTACGCCGTATGTACGGTTCGCAGGGGATGCGCGGATTGTATACCGTGCAAGATGAACCGCGCCGATATGTGTCTCACTGGAGCGTATCTCTCAAGAGGAATCACCGGTTTAGATGGTTTCAACTGTGAGTGGGTTGTAGAGGACGAAAAGCACGTTATCAAGGTGCCTGATGAAATAGCCCACTTCGGAGCCATTGTTGAGCCATGCGCTGTCGCTGAGAAGGCCCTTTCTGAAGCACATGCAGTCGCCCAGGCGCGTATTCCTGGAAGCGCCATAACCTCTCAATGGTTTTATGGAAGGCGATGTCTGGTCGCTGGTCTCGGAACAGTAGGTTTGCTCATTTCCATGCTGCTTCTGATGAAAGGAGCCGTTGTCTATGGTTTAGACATCGAGGAAGCTGATACTCAGCGACCACAATGGTTTACAGCCATTGGCGGGATATATCTACGTGGAAATCAGGGAAGTATAAACCAGCTTTTCAAAGACATTGGACCGATTGACCTCATTTTTGAAGCGACAGGGATTGCCTTGCTTGAATTTGAACTGGCCGAGGTACTGGCGAGGAATGGCATATACGTACTGATGGGCTTACCGAGTGATACCGAACGCATGGAAATTTGTGGAGGACGATTAATGCGGCGGCTCGTATTAAATAACCAGACACTTCTGGGAAGCGTCAATGCGTCTCGCTGCCATTTTGAGCAAGCTACTGCCGATTTGATGAAGGCACACGGGTATTGGAACCAACATATAGAGCACCTTATTACCAGGCGTTACCCTGTTACAGAATTTGCCGCAGCGCTGACGAAGACCTCAACAGATCAAATTAAAACTGTACTAAAGTGGAGTTAGATCTTTTTCCAGGGCGTTAGGAGTAGAAATCCATGAAAAAATCATCTCTTCTTGAGCGATATCGCTATCTCGTGCCGGAAACATTGTTAACGGATATCTACGGCTATGCACAAAAGCTAAGAAATCTGCACGTTCTTCACTTCAACACAACAAAGAAAGGAGGTGGTGTAGCGGGCCTGCTCGCAGCGCTGCTGCCAATCGTCGAAGATCTAGGTATTCGACAATCGTGGGAAATTGTATCCTTACCTGAGGAGGCCCTGCATTTTACGACAAAGTTGCTTGATATGCTACAGGGGGGCGAGGATGCCAACCCCACTGAGCAAGAGCAAGAAGCATACATACGCGCATTGCGTACAGCCGTAGAGCCGTTTCAAAACGCGCACGCCGATATATACCTTGTTCACGATTTTCAACTCATTCCGTTCGCGTCATTGTGCTCAAACCTGCGACCCGCTCTATGGTTTTGTCATATTGATACCGCCCATCCCCATCCAGACTCTTTGCAGCACATTCGACAGTTTCTAGATGCATACAAGCTCTGTATGTTCAATGCCCCTGCCTCTGTTTTTCCAGACCTTTCACCCGCACACACGCACGTTATCACCCTGGGTATTGATCCCTTTGCACTCAAAAACAGCCCTCTTCCCAAAAGCGAAGGTTTGCGGACGTTGGCAGCATGTGGAATACATACTGAACGACCGTTGATAGCTCAAGTATCACGCTTTGGGAAATGGAAGAATCCGTGGCAGGTTATAGACGTATATCGCCTGGTAAAACAAGCTATTCCCTCTGTTCAGGTAGCACTTGTAGGAGCCTTAGATGCGGCAGATGACGTGGATGCTATAAAAGTCTTACAGCAAGTCCGAGAACACGCCCACGATGATTTGGATATCCATCTCCTTTTTGACCCACTCTTCATAGGACCTCAACAGGTTAATGCATTTCAATGCTATGCAGATGTTGTGCTGCAACGATCAAGTCGTGAAGGCTTTGGTCTGACAGTAACAGAAGCCATGTGGAAGAAGCGGGCAGTTATCGGCACGTCGGCAACCGGGTTGAAGCTCCAGATTATCCATAATCAAAACGGCTTTATTGCAGATGACACTCGTATATGCGCTGATTATGTCGTACAACTCCTGCAAGAGCCTGACCTTGCATCAAATTTAGGAAAACACGCGCAGCGACATATTGCGAGGCATTATTTGCTCCCAATGATGCTTCACGACTATTTGAAGGCCCTCAGTCGTGTGAGTGCATGAGTAACTAACCGAGTTTAGGATCTGGCTGAGAGGAACACACTTGCTCTTTGCCGAAAATTGTTGGATAAGGCTTTAGTCTGGAATAGCGGTATCAGGCTCTCCAATGCCATGATCTCTTGCCCAGATAACAGCTTCTGCTCGTGAATGAACATCTAGTTTTGTATAGAGGTTGCTGACATAATTCCTCACTGTCTGCTCAGAAAGGGAAAAATGTTTAGCTAAACGTGTATTTTCCCAGCCGCAAGAGATCAGTTCAAGCAACTGTAACTCCCGTTTAGTTAGAAAAGAGGTATTATCTCCTATTGGGGTAGTATCTGGCCCACTAATAATTATATCAGTGATCGTACGGCTAAACCAGGTGCCTCCATGTATGGCCGTGTGTATAGCATACATGATAGCTTGCTCAGTCTCGGCCTCTTCAATGAGCACATAGCCCGTGATTCCTGCACTGATTAACTCTCTTACACAATTCTTTTCTCTATGATACGTAACTACTACCAATTTTGACTTAATCTGTTTTTCTTGCAAAAAAGAAAGAAGTTCAAGCGTCTGAGGGCCTGGCATGTTCAAATCCCATAGAATTACATCTGGCTGAAGTTCTTCGCATTGTTTCCCTATTTCGTATCCATTAGCTACTTCTCCTACTAATTCTATATCCTCAATGCTACTAAGTAGTGTGTGCAAGCCAATTCGTACGAGCACATTACAATTAACTATGAGCACACGTATCATGTGGATAGCTCCTCTCGATATATCTATTGTTTGTCTGTTTTTCCTGGCTCAAGACCACTTCGTGGGCCGAGAAAAGACATGAACTACAATAATACAGGTATTTTTACTACAAAAGCTATGAATTTTGAGAGAGTTTCGGTTTACAGGCATGTATCTATCATACAGGCCCTTTTAAACCTGTGAAAGAAATTCATAACGCTTCACTCAAGCTATATCCATCAGGCGCGTTATGATCCTCCATCGCTGGAAATCCCCGGCGCGAGCCGTAGGAGGATATCAACCTGAATAAGTTTGTAGCATCAATGTGATACACATATATATACGTTAATAAGGCAGGAAGGGTGACATACTACACAAGCTAAAATGTTGATGATGTTCGAATAGCATTGAATAAGTTGTAGGTTTATCAGTTTCATAAAAAGTGTTCGCGCCTGTTTACTCGCGACCATCCACGCCGCCAACGAACGTATCCCCGTCGAGACAATGCAGGCCGGTACCGAAGCAGTCTATCAGGTGTTGCAGCGCTTTGGGAAAGGATAACAGATCTCTGAGACCATAGTTTGCACATCTTGACCATTTCCCTTTCCACTCCCTATACTAGAGCCAGGTTTGAATAAGGTGCAATTTTCCTGGCCAGGAACGAGGAAAGACGTGTTAAAAGTAAAGAAGCACACCACGCCGACGGATACAAGCGCGGATGAACAGACGCGTGGGCGGAGAATCACGACGCTCTGGCGTCCTCTGACCCTGGGCATCACGGCCCTGCTGGGTCTGGCCGTGCGTCTCTATGGGTTAGATTGGGACGCGATGCTGGCTCGCTCGCAAACGATGAACCACCTGTATGGCCCCGGCGCCAGCGCGGGCGCGAACTTTCATCCCGACGAGCGCCAGATTATGTATCAGGTGGTGAAACTGAGCTGGCCACATAGCTGGGCGCAATTTCTGAATCAGGCGAATTCACCGCTCAATCCGCATTTCTTTGCCTATGGCACCTTTCCACTCTATTTATTGGCAAGCATCGGCAATCTGCTTTCGCATATTTCACCAGTCCTGGCCGATTTTGCCCATCTCACCCTCGCCGGGCGCGTGCTGAACGCGTTTTTCGACGTTGGCACTATTCTGCTAACCGCGTGGCTGGCTCTACTACTGACCGCCCATTACAACGACGCCTCCCCCGACCCAGCACACGCCTCCTACTCGAACAAACAATGGTCGGTGGCGCTACTGGCTGCCGCGTGTGTGGCGTTTACACCGCTCCAGGTACAGCTCTCGCACTTCTATACCGTCGATACAATGGCGCTGTTCTTTATCATGTTGACAATCCTGGCTTGCGTGAAGCTGGTGCATACAGAGAGACCGGTGCGCTGGGCGCTGCTGACTGGCCTGGGCTACGGGCTGGCCCTGGCAACCAAGTTTAACGCCGCTCCCCTGCTGGTGCCGCTGCTCGTGGCGCTGGGTTTGCGCTGGTATTATCGGCGCGATGCCTGGGACTTCGTGATCGCGCTGATCTACGCGGGCTGCACGACGATCCTGGTCTTTATCGTGGCTATGCCCTACGCGTTTCTCGATCTGTCGGAGTTTGTGCAGCAGGTTTCGTACCAGGGCAACCTCGCGCGCGGCCTGATCGACCTGCCCTATGTGCGCCAGTTCGCCGGTACCACGCCTGTGCTCGATCAGGTGCAAAACCTGGTCTTGTGGGGCATGGGTCTGATGCTTGGCCTGAGCGCGCTGGCTGGCCTGCTCTGGCTCTGCTGGCGACTCTGGCGGCACGAAATGGCGATCTGGCTGGTGCTGCTCTCCTGGGTGCTGGTGTATGGTGGCATCAATTGCAGCTTCTTCGTGAAATATATGCGCTACCTGCTGCCGATCTACCCATTTCTCGTGCTGATGGGCGCGTGCATGCTGGTCTCGCTGGCCTCGCTTGATACAACGAGCTGGGGCAATATCCAGGCGCGGTTGGTGAAGGTTGGATCTGCTATCCTGATCGGTCTGGTGCTGGCAGGCACGCTCTTCCAATGTCTGGCTCTGGACACTATCTACAGCCAGCCAAACACGCGCATCCAGGCCTCTGAGTGGATCTTCGCGCATCTCAAGCCCGGCACACTGCTGACCTATGAGCAGTGGGACGATTCGCTGCCCTTCGCGGTGGATGGGCATGATCCCGCGCTCTATCCGCAGGCCAGCTATACCGATGCGCAAGGCCAACCCCAGACCGGCCTGGACCTCTATGGCGACGATACACCGGCGAAGGCTCAGATGCTCGCCTCGATGCTGATGCAGGTGGGCGCGATCACCATGCCCACTGACCGCCTGGATAAGTCGATCCCGCGTCTGCCCGACCGCTATCCCCTGACCATCCACTACTATCAACTATTATTCAGTGGACAGCTCGGCTTCCACCTGGCCGCGACCTTTAGCAATCACCCCAGCTTCCTGGGCATTACCCTCGACGACAATGGGGCCGACGAGAGCTACTCGGTTTTCGATCATCCCACCGCGCGCATCTTTGTACGCGACAATCCTTTCCCGTTCCAGAACGTGAATCAGTTGGCCACAAAGCTGATGGACGGGGTGCGCCTGCCACCGCTCAATCCGCAACAGACGGGCGCGCAGAAATCGCTGCTGCTCAGCCCCCAACAGATTGCCGACGATCAGATCTCGCCGCCGTTCGCGCAACAATTTCCCGCCAATAGTCTCGCCAACCGCTGGCCACTCTTCTTCTGGTGGTTTGCGCTGACCCTGCTGGGGCTGCTGGTCTATCCCCTGATCTTCCTGATCCTGCGCGGCCTCTCGGATCGCGGCTATCTCTTCGCGAAAACGCTGGGTGTGCTCCTGCTGAGCTATTGTAGCTGGTTGTTCGCCAACTGGCATCTGCTGCCGTTCAGCCATTTCTCAACGTTGCTGAGCGCGGGTCTGCTGGCAGGCGTGGCGCTGTTGCTGGTCGTCTGGCAGCGCAGAACCCTCTGGGCCTTCCTGCGCGAACGCTGGCGCCTATTGTTGCTTGAAGAATGCCTCTTTACCCTCGCGTTTCTCCTCTTTGTGACCATCCGTTCGTTCGATCCCGACCTCTGGCAACCCTTTCTGGGTGGTGAAAAGCCGATGGAACTGGCCTTTCTCAATGGCATCCTGCGCAGTCCCTATATGCCGCCGCTCGATCCCTGGTTCTCTGGGGGCCTGATCAACTACTATTATTTTGGCTACGTGATTATTGGCGCTCTGGTTAAATTCACCAGCATCGTCCCGACCACGGCCTTTAATCTGGCCATCCCCACGCTCTTCGCCCTGACCTTTTGCGGCGCTTTCTCCATTGTGCATAGTTTTAGCCACCGCGTCCCCCTGGCCCTGCTGGGTGGGTATATGGTGGCGCTGCTGGGCAACCTCGATGGCGCAGTCCAGGTTTTACAACAGCTTGGGGACGTAGTGCGGCATGTACCGATACATCCCTTTAACTACTGGCAGAGCAGTCGCGTGATCCCTTTCACCATCCACGAGTTCCCATTCTGGAGCTTCCTCTTCGCCGATATGCATCCCCACGTCATCGCCATGCCCTTTTCGGTGCTGGCGCTGGGCCTGGCTGCCTCGCTTTTTCTGGCCCGCAAAGTACCGGTAGCGACAAAACGCGAGATCAGAGTCAGTCGCGTGCTCTGGTATGTGCTGGCGGCCTTTATTTTTGGGGCCATCGCCTGTGTGAACCCCTGGGATATGCCGGTCTACGCGCTGATCCTGGGGGCAAGCCTATTAATTGAAAACTTCTACGCGCTGCGCGAGGAAGCGTTGCTACGCCGTGTGCTCGGTACAGTGCAAACGCTCTGTCTGGCTGTTTTACTCTTCTTCATGAGCTACGTCTATTTCTGGCCTTTCTACGCCTCGTACCAGGAACTCTATGTCAGTGGCATTGGCTTTGTGAAAGCAAGCACCAGCCTCGGCGACTATCTGCACGTCTCTGGCATCTGGCTCTTCCTGGCGGCGAGCTTTCTCTTGCTGGAACTCTACCACTGCTGGCAACTGGCTGTAGAGAGGCGCCCATCTTCTCTGCTGGCACGTCTCTGGTATAGACCGGCCTGGTTGCGCGTGAGCCTGTATATAGGCGTCGGCACACTGGCGTTGAGTGATCTAGCCATGTTGGGGGTCAGAGTCTTGCTGGGCGCGTTGCTGGCGCTGGGCCTTGCGCTCTTTCTCCTGCGCGGAGTCTTCTCCGCGCATTCACGCGACGAACACCACTGGAACGCGACTACCCGCTACACGTATGTGCTGCTGCTGGTCGGCCTGGGGATTAGCCTGGGAATTGAGCTAATCTACATTCGGGATTTCCTCGATGGCGGCGATTATGCACGCATGAATACCTTCTTCAAGTTCTCCATGCAACTCTGGCTTTGCCTGGCCATCGGGGGTGCGCTGGCAATTGGGCAGATCTGGAGCAGATTGCGCGGCCTCGCCAAACAAGGATGGTTAGCGGCATTGGGGCTGCTGCTGTTCGGTGGCTCGATTTTTCTGGTTGATGGCACCTACGCGCGCGTGCAGGACCATCAGCATTGGATCACGTACCAGAGTCCATCTGGCAACGCGAACTACCTGCCAACGCTGGACGGTTTTGCCTTTGTGCGCGCCTGGTATCCTGGCGACGCTGAGGCCATCGAGTGGCTGAACGCGCACATCTCCGGCTCTCCGGTCATTCTGGAGGCCGCCACGCCCTACGACTTCACCTGGTTTGGACGCGTCTCCGTCTACACCGGCCTGCCCACAGTCATCGGCTGGACCGGTCACGAGGGCGAGCAGCGCTATCAGGACCAGGCAGTCAACCGCCAGACCGATGTGAGCCTGATCTACAGCCTGCCCGATCCCACGCTTGCCATCGAATTGATCCACCACTATCATGTGCACTACATCTACGTCGGCGCTCTCGAACGCGCAGCCTTCGCCCCCCAATCCAGCGCTGGCCTCGACAAATTCAAGCATATGGTGCAGGACGGCATGCTGCGCGTGGCCTATGATCGGGATGGCGTCACAATTTATGAAGTAGTGTAGTGCCATTAACTGAGTTCGCATGCAAGACAGGTAGTAAACAGCACGTCTCTTCATCAAAACTTCACAACCATCGGTTATACTAGAGACAAAGATCATACTTTTTCTATGGGATACGCTGTTGAACAGAGCGCAGACACACCTGGTCGGGAATGTTTTCATGAAACGCAAGATACTGGTCGTCGATGATGATAAAAAAACGGTGGATTTGATCCGCCTCTACCTGGAACGAGAGCAGCATCAGGTATTGGTGGCGTATGATGGGCGTGAGGCATTAGAGATTGCGCGTCAGCGTACACCGAGCCTGATTATCCTCGATTGGATGCTCCCCAAAGTCGATGGCCTGGATATCTGCCGCATTCTGCGCGCCGAATCCGCCGTTCCCATTATTATGCTCACCGCGCGCTCAACTGAAGAGGACAAGTTGCTAGGCCTCGATCTGGGCGCCGATGATTATGTGACCAAGCCATTTAGCCCACGCGAGCTGGTGGCGCGCGTGCGGGTTGTGCTACGTCGCATAGCCCCAGAAGAGGAACCGACGCTGTCCCTGCGCGTTGGCGAACTGCTCATCGATTTTGCGGCCCACGAGGTCGAGCGTTCTGGTGAACTGCTGCGGCTAACTCCCAAAGAATTTAAGCTGCTGGAGACACTGGCCCGCGAGCCTGGGCGCGCGTTTAGCCGAGAGGAACTGGTCAGGCGCGTCTTCGGCCTGGACTACGAGGGCTTTGAACGCACCGTCGATGTGCATATGATGAATCTGCGCAAGAAGATTGAGGCCGATCCCAATAATCCAGCCTATCTGCTCACCGTCTATGGCGTCGGATATAAATTTCGGAGGGACTAAAATGGCACGCGAACGACCTATGCACCTGCCCCGCGTCTTCCACAGCCTGCGCTTGCGGTTGCTGCTGATGTTCTTGTTGATCGTTCTAGTTACCGTTGGCGTCGTCTCGCTATTCGCCGATTTGAACACCACTGGCTCCTTCAACGACTACGTCTCGAAAAACAACCAGACGACGCGTAACCAGATTGTGAACTGGCTGGATGACTATAACCGCAAAGCGGACTACCATCCTGATCCCGCGTTTGAGCAATGGATGGTTGAGCAGTTTGCACGTGACTATCGTGTGCAGGTTCTTGTGGTGAATCCCGCTGGCCAGATCATTGCTGGCACCCCCCAAAAATGGATTGGGAGCTTCATTACACGGGCATCTCTTCAGAAGTCTGAGATGACCGCACAGGCGGCAAGCATAACCGTTTCCTGTGCAGATTTAGCCCCCTCTAGCATCGTTGTTTCTACAAATGCCACAACCTTTTGCCCGGATCAATCTGCACCCCGTACCGGGTCAGGCAATGCATCCGAGAAAAGTATCTCGTCTGAACCAAACAGATCCCCTGAGCAACTTTTTCTGAATTCGGTCAACCATTCCTTACTCACCGGCGTCTTGCTGGCAGGATTGATTGCGCTGCTGCTAAGCCTGGCTTTCTCCTACACCCTTATCAAGCCAATCAAGCGTATGACTGCCGTAGCCAGACGCATGGAGGGAGGCGATCTTAGTCAGCGGCTCACGATAAAGAAGCGTGATGAGCTTGGCGAACTGGCCCACGCGCTCAACACGATGGCCGATGGCTTGCAACATTCTGAACACCTCCGTCACAATATGATCAACGACATTGCCCACGAACTGCGCACGCCCCTGACTAATATTCGCGGCTATCTCGAGGCACTGGAAGATCGGGTGGTCGAGCCAACGCCCACAATCATCTCTTCACTCTACGAAGAATCCTCACTGCTGACCCGCCTGGTGGCCGATTTGCAGGAGTTGAGTCTGGCTGAGGCAGGTCAGCTCTGCCTGGTACGCCGACCACTGGTCCTTCGTGAGAGTATTCTCAAAGCCGTGCAGATGTTGCGCTTGCAGGCTGAGCAGAAGCAAATCGAGCTTCAGGTAGAATTGCCTGCTAAGCTGCCCCGCGTCGAGGCCGATCCTGAGCGCGTGGCCCAGGTGTTGCGCAATCTGCTCTGTAATGCGATTACGCACACGCCCGCCGGGGGCGTCATTACAGTGAGCGCTGTCGAGAGCGAGAATGAGGACACGATTACTGTGCACGTGCGCGATAGCGGCTGTGGAATTGAGGTGCAACACCTGCCCTACATTTTTGAGCGTTTCTATCGCGCTGACCCCTCGCGAACGCGCACAACCGGCGGTAGCGGTCTGGGCCTGGCCATCGTCAAGCAGGTCGTGCAGGCACATGGCGGCCAGATGCGCGTTGAGAGCCAGCCTGCTCACGGCTCCTGCTTCTCCTTCACACTCCCGATACTCGCCTGATTCTCAATTATCCTCATCCCTTCTTGATATGTTCTTCATCAGTTCTTTATGGCCTGTGCTTTATAGTTTGAGTATCGAATGATGCAGGTCATTCGACCATATCTCTCTATACGAGATATGGATTGAAATCTCATTTGCTACTATATTACATGAAAAGGAGTTCTTATGGCTTCTCCACCAACCACCCTGGCGCGACGTTCTACACTGGCGCTCTTCCCCACGATTATCAAACTGGCCTGGTGGCGCCTGACACAGATGTGGCGCGCGTTGCTGGTTACATGGCTGGGGATGATCGCGCTAGTCGTGTTAATCTGCTCTGTGCCGCTCTTCACCCAGGTTTCTAGCACGGTGGGCCTGCGCAATGCCCTGAGCAACGTGCCGCCCGCTCAGCAGCGCGTGACAGTGAGCTTTGCGAGCAACCATCCCACAGCCAATCAGATTCTTCAGGCGCATCAGCAAATTACGCAACTGGTGCAGCAAAACCTGGGGAATTACACCTCCGGCACGTCCCATTTCGCGGTGACACTGCCACCGCTTACGCTCCAGACTTCTGCCACGCACAGCAACAGCAGTCCGGCTCTGTTAAATCTCACTGGTTATGAGCTGGACCAGGTCGGCAGCGAATTAAGCGTTGTGCAAGGGCGACTGCCAGGCGCGACGAGTTCTCAGAGCGAGATTGTCCTGACGCAGCCAATGGCTAGTGGGCTTAAAGCCCGCGTTGGCTCGGTGCTGAACGTGACCTTCCCCTCCTACGCTGGCTCAGTGAGCTGGCAATTGCACGTTGTGGGCATTGTCGCACCTCAAGCCAGCTGGGAATACGCCACCAATCCGCAGCCAGTAAACACATCAGGTGGCACTTTATACCAGGCAATAGCCTCCAGTACAACGCTCCTGCCTCAGATTGCCTCAATGCAGATTGCCCTGACTGATCGTCAGCAATTTGGCGATAAACAATTGTTCGTGGCCGGTGTCCGTCCTTTCTTTAATCTGGTCTGGAGCTATCCCTTTGATGTCGCGCGTGTGGATGCCAATCAGCTCGACACACTTGTGCAGAGTACGAATACACTTTCTGATCAACTGGACAATACGCTGGTACGTATCCAGGACGCCTCGCTTTTCCAGCGATCTCCCCAGGGTGCGGTCTTCAGTGTGCTCTCCAGTTACTCATTGGAGACGAAGATTGCCGCCATCCCGATCACGGCTCTGTTGGCACTGATCCTGGCTCTCGTCCTGTTTCTGGTGAGCACGATGTCGGTGACCCTGGTGGAGCGCCAGACCGCGACCATCGCGACGCTGCGCAGTCGAGGGGCGACGCGTCGCCACGTCTTCGGCACATTTGTCACACAAGGTATGATCCTGGGCTTGCTGGCCCTGCTGATCGGTCCTTTTGTGGCCATACTACTGGTTGAGATGCTGATACACGTTTTATTGCCAGCCGCGCCATCATCCTCGCTGAATGTGCTGACGGATAATCTCTTGCAGGCAGCACTGAGCGTGCGGTGGTTTGCTCTGGCAGCCGTAATTTGCGCGGTACTGGCACTGGTTATCTCGGTACGTCGTGCAACCCGGATGGATGTGCTGGCGTTTCGGCGTGAGTCCGCGCGTTCGACACGCCGACCCTTCTGGCGTCGCCTCAACCTGGATATTATCGGCGCGGTGCTGCTCGCGCTGGGTTTTGTGGGAAATTATTATCTCTCACAGCCAGCGTTGGCCCAGCGAATTGGTCCCGGCCTGCTGGCCATACAAGGCCTGATCGCGTTAATAGCACCATTTCTGGCGTCGCTGATCTTTTTCACGCTGTTTCTGCGTCTCTACCCGCTCTGCCTGCGCCTGGGCAGTCGACTGGCTGCGCGTAGACGCAAGGCTCCGGCGGTGCTGGCCTTCGCTCAGATGGAACGCGCGCCACGCCCAGCCTCGCGCATGATTCTACTGCTGGCCCTGGTCATCTCGACGACCATGTTTATTCTCACCTATACCGCGACCCAGCAGCAGCGCACCATCGATGCGACGAATTTCGCGGTTGGCGCGGATTTCAGCGAACCAATTGTAGCGAATACCCATCATCCGAGCCTGGCGCAACAGACCGCCACGTATCGCGTCAGGCCAGGTGTGACCTCTGTTACAGCTGGTTATACGGCTCAGATTCGTTCCAATCAGACAAACGCTCAGACCGATGTGACAGCCGTGGATGCTGATACCTATGCCAGCACCGCTCTCTGGACCGCGCAGTACTCCGATCAAGCGCTCTCCAGCCTGATGGCGTCCCTGGTGGAGCATCGCTCGGACGCCATCAATCACGATACAGTGTATACGCTGGTGGACGACACTATGGCAAAGCAGCAGGGAATCTCTCCAGGCTCCTCGTTTATTCTGCCTACAGCCGATGGCTACAACATCCATTTTGTCGTGCTTGGTCAGATTCACGCTATCCCTGGCATCTACGATGGTTCCTACCGTGTCAGTGAGTCTGGCATGTTATGTGACTACACAAGCTATGCAACTGTCTACGCGAAGAATAGCGGCAACACGCTCGATCCCAACATGGTCTGGTTGAAAACGCATGATGATGCAAACTCGCTTAACAGCGTGCGCCACGCCTTCCCCAGCTTGCAGGATCGTCGCGCACTCATCGATACCGCCGAAGTGAATCCATTGTACGTGAATGTGACGGGCGTGCTCTACCTGGGTATTGCCACGGCCCTGCTGCTGGCACTGCTGGGTACACTCTTCTTCTCCTGGCTCAATGCGGCGGGGCGCCTGACCAATTTCGCAGTGCTGCGCGCGCTGGGCATGGCACCGCGCCAGATCGCTGCCGTACTGTTTTGGGAGCAGGGCGGCATCTATATGGCCGCGCTTATGCTCGGCCTGGCACTGGGGGGGTTCCTGCTAATCTTTGTGAAACAGGCGCTCGTCTTCACCGACATCATCACCGCCGAGAGCACCAATACGACGTCATTCTATACCTTGCCAGTCCAGCTTATCGCTCCAATCGGGCTAATCGTCGGCCTGCTGGGCGCCCTGGTAGTGATTTGCGGAATGGCCCTGGCACTGATGGCACGCCTGGTAGCGCGCCCCTCGCTGGGTCAGATTCTCCGTCTGAACGAAGATTGAGTGAAGCAATCCCATTGATACAAAAGGAGTTTTTATGCAAGAGCAACTCGTAACCTGCGATAACTTGATAAAAATCTATAAGGTCGATGATTTAGAAGTGGTCGCCTTACAAGGACTGGACCTGCAAGTCGCGCGCGGCGAGATGATCGCCCTGGTTGGCGCCTCAGGGTCCGGCAAGACTACACTCATGAACATTCTGGGCGGCCTGGATACGCCCAGCGCCGGACACTGCGGCGTGGGCGAGTACGATCTGACGCGCCTGGATGAGGAACAGCGCACACGCTATCGCAACCTGGTCGTTGGCTATCTCTGGCAGCAGAGCGGGCGCAACCTGCTGCCAGATCTCAGCGTGACGGCGAATGTGAACCTGCCGCAAATGCTCAACGGCGTCTCCTCTGCCCACGCGAGACGGCGTACACATGAACTGCTGGAACTGGTCGGGCTGGCCGCACAGGGCAACAAACGACCCTTTCAGCTTTCGGGAGGCGAACAGCAGCGCGTGGCCATTGCTGTCGCCCTCGCCAACGCACCCATCCTGCTGCTGGCCGATGAACCAACCGGCGAGGTCGATTCCCTCACCGCGCAAGAATTGCTCGATGTCCTGCGCCAGATCAACCGCGAATTAGGCCAGACGATGATCCTGGTCACACACGATACCGCCGTGGCCGCGCGCGTTGACCGCACCCTGGCCATCCGCGACGGGCATACGAGTACCGAGACGATCCGCCGCAACCCGGTCAGCGTGCTACAGCCCGTGGAAGTCAGCACCCCTCAAACCACACTGGTTGAGCCGATTCCCACTGTAATGCCAGGCGCGGTACCTGCCGCACCCACCCTCTTGCAACTGTTGATGCAAACGCTGGAACAGGGTGAATTACGTGAGCAGGTGAAGATTCAGCAGGTGGGCGACCATCTCGAAATCTGGCCTGGCGGTGCCCGGCCTCTAGTAGAACGTCAAACTACACCTGGTGGGACAAGCTCGATCATCGGACTCTCACTCACTTCACACCGCGAACTGGTACTGGTAGATCGCAACGGACGACTCCAGCTACCCAGAGAGGCGCTGGAGCTTATTCCCGCCAATGGCCGCGTGGAAGTTCAGGTAGAGGGAGATCGCGTGATCCTCCGGCCCTTTAACGTCGGCGAACTGGCCGCGCAGGGGGCGCTGGCACAAACAAGTAGAATGGATGGTGTGCAATGACACAAGCAATAATAGCAACTGCTGTTGTGGAGGCCTATAATATCACACGGAATTTCAAAACAGGAGGTGGGATAATCCAGGTCTTACGCGGCATCGATCTCTGTATCAGCCCCGGCGAGTTTGTCGCATTGCGTGGACGTTCCGGCTCAGGCAAAACCACCCTGCTCAACATCCTGGTGGGCCTGGACGACCCCAGCAGTGGCCAGGTCACTGTGTTGGGGCGCAATCTGGCCACGCTTCATGAACCAGCTCGCGCAGCCCTGCGCCGCGAGAGCCTGGGACTGCTCTTCCAGAACGCCCATCTCTTCCCATCATTGAGCGCGCTGGAAAATGTCGAGCTGGCTCTGCGTTTGCAGGCGACTCTGCCCACGGAGCGTCGGCGGCGCGCGTTAGAGGCTCTGGAACTGGTCGGGCTAGCCGCGCGTATCCAGCACCGGGCGCTTGAACTCTCAGGCGGTGAGCAGCAACGCGTGGCGCTGGCACGTGCCCTGGTCCACCAGCCGCGCTTCGTCGTTGCTGATGAGCCAACAGGCAATCTCGATCTGCAAACGGGCCAGACGATTACCAATCTGCTACGGAACATTGTGCGCCAGACGCAGATTGGCTTGCTTGTCGCCACCCACGATGCAATGGTCGTCTCTGTTGCGGATCGGGTGCTACAAATCAACGATGGTGTGCTGATAGAGCAATAAAAGCTGTTGGGGTACAGGTTACGTATGTGTGCGTGACCTATACTCCAACAGCATACACGAATCATTGGGATAAGGGCTGAATAACCACATAATCTTCAATCACAAAACGACGATACGTTCTCTTCTCCCGCTGGAACCTCTGCTCAGCAGCCATTACAATATGCGCATTCGATAATTCCAATGGAAATAGATACGACGCCTGCGGATCATGGCTGACCGTGGTAAAGTACTGATCGCCGCGGGTGTAGCCTTTCTGCAAGTTCTCATTGATGACGGCGCAGATCAGCTGTTCCTGAGTCTCAAAAATCAGGCGATTGCAAGTCCAATAATCTGAGGAATAGACATGGGTGATGTCAGCTTGACGCAACCCGTCAATCAATCCTTGCTCATAGTGCCTGGCTTGCATAGCCGCAGGCAATTCAAAAAGTGTGCGCACACTGCCGCCCAAAAAGATGGCCAGCAAAGCCAGCAAGAGAGCTAGAGAACTGGCACCCTTCAACCACGGCCAGTATCCCCCTCCGCCAGTAAAGATTTGTTTGAAAGCGCTGGCGCTTTTCCAGAGAGGCCAGATCACAACGGGCGCAGAGATCCATAAAGCAATCATATAGCGGGAACGGACGGATGGGAGGCTGAGAGGAGCACTGCTATGCAGGAACAGGAAAAGCGTCAGAATACCGCTGAGACAGAGCAACACCTGTACAACCAGCTTGATAGCCGCTGTTCTCTCATCAACAGGCCGGGCACGTGTTCGCCACACGAAACGCTCCTTCCAAAGGGCCACGCCGAGTATACCTGAGGCCAACCCAAACAGGCCTAGATACACAAGTGACCAGCTTACATTGATTGCTGCACATTGAAGTGTCAGAGCGTGTGAGCTTTCATAGCCCAACAAATCCAGGTTCGCAAATTCAGAATAATGGCAGGAAGGGCTACCAGTGATGGTGGGCAGGCTCAGTTCAAGCGTATTGCCAAGCTGGTTGCCCAGCTCGCTCAATGGTTCGTGTCCTTGCTGAGACAGCAGCACCGACCACGAATCCTGGCCAGGAGAGGCATGGAGATTGTACACGATCAGTGGCGTGGTTCCAAGCAGGAAGAAGAGCACGAGGGGCAGCACCGCGCCTCTGGCCATCTCACGTCGGCAAAAGAGCAGCAGAATCAGCCCAGAACACAACGCCAGAGGCAGGATGAGCAGGTCGGACCACACGCCCAGACCGATCACCAGCCCCCACGCGGCATAGGCAGCCAAACGCCAGAGCCGGGCATAGCGCCCCTGACTCCCAGCGGAGAGGGCCAGCCAGGTCGCTAGCAAAAAAGAGAGCGCGGCAAACAACAATGTCTCGATATAGCCGCCAATCACGCTCAATTCGCGGGAGAGCACTGCATTTGACCCCAGACTGAATAAAAGCAGCGTAAAAAGCGCGAAATCCCTGGTATAGAGAGTACGTACCAGCAGATACATCACCACAAGGAACAGCATAAACAGCAGAGTGAGGCTCAGACGCAGGGTAAAAATTGAGACCCCGAACACTGAAAAGAGCGGGGCCGCAACATAAGCCTCCAGCGCGCCCATATAATGCTGTCCATAGAAAAAGATCGGCCATTCGCCATGCTGGATATGCATGGCCATCAGCCCCATCGTCGCCTCATCGCTGTTCGGCAGCGGCCAGTATCCCTGAGCCAGCAGGAGACGCAATGTCAGGGCACCTATGAGCACGAGGCAGGCCCATAACTCATGGGAGCTACATTTGAGATGTTTCAAGACGTTTTCCAGGTTCTCTCTCTGAGGACAGACGCTTTTCCTTATCTATTGTCTATTTCTGACGAAACGCCTCCTCTCCAAAGCACAACCGACAACACAACCTCACAAAAGTACTACCATTTGCTCATGCTGATGAACATAATGAGGCATGCCATCGCGCTCAACACCAGAGCATGCAGCAGCGATTGGCAGACGATCAGCTTTTCGCGAGCACGCGATGTAACTTCACAAAATTGGTGCGTGCGGTACTCCCGATGGGCAGGCCGCCCATAATCACCACGTGCTCCCCGGAATGGATCAGGCTGGCGTCGAGCAGGCGCTGACCAATATCTTCCAGCAGGGTATCAGTTGCCTCATCCATAGAGATGCAGTCCGGCCAGACACCCCACCAGAGGGCGAGCTGGTGATAGACGCGTTCAGAGGGCGTATAGGCAAAAATAGGCGGGCGTGGACGATCTTTCGAGATCAAGCGTGCTGAATTGCCAGAACGCGTGAGCACCACGATAGCCTTGACGGTGGCCTCTTCCGAGAGTGCGCGAGCGGCGTGACTGACCGCGTGCTCCTGTGAAAGGCGCTGGCACTGGGGCTGATGCGCAGTCGTACCACCAGCCTCGGTTTCGCAGGCGATGCGCACCATCATTTCAACCGCCTCGATAGGATACGCGCCGGTAGCGGTTTCAGCGCTCAACATCACGGCGTCGGTACCATCGAGGATCGCATTTGACACGTCGTTGACTTCAGCACGCGTGGGACGGGGATTCGTGACCATCGACTCTAGCATCTGCGTCGCAGTGATGACGGGCAGACCCAGCGCGTTGCAGCGGGCGATGATACGCTTCTGGATCAACGGCACCTTCTCCGGGGGCATCTCGACGCCCAGGTCGCCGCGCGCAACCATTACGCCATCCGTGGTTTCAAGGATCTCGTCGAGCCGCGCTACTGCTTCGGGCTTCTCCAGCTTCACGATTAACTGCGCGCCCCCTTGTGTCTGTTTGCTACTCAGACCCAGTTCGCCCTGGTACTGGTGTAGCAGACGGCGAGCCTCGCGTACATCCTCAGGTTTGCGCACAAAACTCAGCGCAACGTAATCGACGCCGTGAGCGAGGCCAAAGCGCAGATCGGCGCGATCTTTCTCGGTCAGGGCGGGCGCACTGACGGCGACTCCTGGCAGGTTGATGCCTTTGTGCTCTTTGAGCAGGCCACCATGCACGACCAGGCAATGGATATCGGTGGCTGTGGCGTCACCCACGCGCAGTTCCATCAGGCCATCGTCGAGCAGGATGCGGTCACCAACCCTGACATCCTGCGGCAACTGCTGATAGGTCGTGGGAATCGTCGCGGCATCGCCCGCTACGGGACGCGTGGTGATGGTCACCCAGCTATTACTGACGAGTTTGATGGGCTGACCATCCTGGAGCGCACCCACGCGGATTTTCGGCCCCTGCAAATCTTGCAGAATAGCTGCCGCGCAGTTCAGGCGTTTGGAAATGGCGCGTATGCGCTCGATCACTATCGCGTGCTCCTCCTGCTTGCCATGCGAAAAGTTGAGCCGCGCGACATTCATTCCTGCCCGCATCAAGTCTTCCAGCTGCTCCTCGCTGCTCGTGGCCGGGCCAATAGTACAAACAATCTTGGTACGACGCATAACAACTCATTCCTCGAAAAAATACACGAGAGGAATCGCTCCCCCACACAGCAGCGATGCCATACTCTCACGGACGCCGTTGTCCTTATTCATCCAGATGAGTGTACTGTATTTGTTAGCTGGCTGCAAGTTTTTCTGAGAAAGTAAATGGTTCCTTATCTCTGACGTTATTTTATAGACATACTATCCACTAGCTCAGCATATGCTATGTGTAGAATTCCCTACAAAAAAAGAGAGGTGGGCTAAAAAATCTGGCAATCGGTCTGGTCAGGTGATATACTAGGAGGGTAAAAGATCAGCCGCGCGGCGGATACAACGAGCGTATCCCGCCGCGCATTGGTGCAACGGGGCAGAAGTATACGATCTTGTGGAGTATCTGGCCAGATACGGCCAGCAGAGATGGAGAAGACTATGACCACCCAGACACAACGAGCCATCGCGATTCCTCAGGTTGAGCCTCGTCAGCCTATCCCGCCACAGAACTTGCGCGTGCCCGGCCCAACTCCGGTGCCCGCCCGCGTCCTGGCGGAGATGACAAAGCCGATGATCAACCACCGCGGCCCCGAATTCGCCGCGATCCTGCGCAGAGTTACCGCGCGCCTGCAATATTTCTTCCAGACAGCCTCGCCTGTGCTGACCTTCCCGGCTTCGGGCACCGGCGGCCAGGAAGCTGCTATCGCGAATCTTTTCTCAAGCGGCGACCACGTGATCGCGCTCTCGATAGGCGCTTTTGGCAACCGTCTGGCCACTATCGCCAGCAAATTCGGGCTGAATGTCACGAAGATCGATTTCCCCTGGGGAGAAGCTGCCGACCCTGAAGCGGTTGCGACGCACCTGCGGGTCAACGCTCCCTACAAGGGCGTGCTGGTGACGCATAATGAGACCTCGACCGGGGTGATGAACGATATCGAGGCATTGAGCAAAGTCATTCGCCAGGACAATCCCGACGCGTTGATCGTGGTGGATGCCGTCAGTTCGCTGGGCTGCGTGCCTCTGGAAATGGACCCCTGGGATATTGATGTGGTGCTGACCGGTTCGCAGAAGGGCTGGATGGTCCCGCCAGGTCTGATGATGATCGGTGTGGGTCCGCGCGCCTGGGAAGCTAACAAAACGGCGAATCTGCCGCGCTTCTATTTTGACTGGGAACTGACGCGCAAAGGTCTGGAGAAGTGGCAACACCCGACAACCCCGCCAATCTCACTATTCTACGCGCTGGACGAGGCGCTGGAGATGATGCTGGAAGAGGGACGTGAGGCGATTTTCACGAAACATCAGCAAGCCGGTGACTATGTGCGTGGACGTGCCAGGGCATTGGGTCTGCACTTGCTGGCCGATCATCCCAGAGCCTCGAACACCGTCACGGCCATCTACACCCCGGAGGGCATCGACACGAAAGCGCTGCTCAAAGTGCTGCGTGAGCAGGATCATGTGGTGCTGGCCGCTGGCCAGGCGCACCTGGAGGGCAAAATCTTCCGCATTGGCCACCTGGGCGGCTTCGAGCAGCCAGAACTGGTCGCGGCGATGGACCGCCTGGAGGCACGTCTGAGTGAGTCTGGCTATAAGAAGTAGTAGAGAGGACGTATACCTATCATGGGAGAGGCATCCGCGGGAAACAGGATACTTATCGCCGACGAGATCGCACAGGAGGGCGTGGATCTTCTACACCAGCAATTGCCCACAGCAGAGGTCGATATTCGAGTTGGTCTGAAGCCTGAGCAATTGCGCGCGATTATTGGCGAGTATAGCGCCCTGATCGTGCGCAGTGCAACGCAGGTGAGCGCCGACATTCTAGCCGAGGCCCGCCAGTTAAAGATCGTTGGACGCGCTGGCGTGGGCGTGGACAATATCGATACCGAGGCCGCGACCAATCACGGCATTATGGTGGTCAATTCGCCTACCGGCAATATCGTCGCTGCGGCGGAACATACCATCGCTATGCTGATGGCCCTGGCCCGCCATATTCCAGCCGCGAATAGCAGCACGCGAGCCGGCAAATGGGAGAAGAACCGTTTTGTCGGCGTCGAGGTACGCAACAAGGTTCTCGGCGTCATAGGTCTGGGAAAAGTCGGCACCGA
The DNA here is from genome assembly GCA_964250225.1 of uncultured Ktedonobacteraceae bacterium. Taxonomy (GTDB): domain Bacteria; phylum Chloroflexota; class Ktedonobacteria; order Ktedonobacterales; family Ktedonobacteraceae; genus Paraktedonobacter. Next base: position 25,979 of record CAXUEY010000073.1, read on the forward strand.
AGTCACCAGGCGCGCTCAGGGTCTGGAGATGCAGGTCATCGCCTTCGACCCCTACGTCGCCCCAGACCAGGCACGCAAACTGGGCGTGACGATGAACAGCCTGGAAGAGGTCTTGCAACAGGCCGACTTTGTGACCCTGCACACCTCGCTGACCAGCGGCCCCCAGGGCACGCGCGGGCTGATCGGCGCTCATGAACTCAGCCTGATGAAACCCACGGCGCGTTTGATTAACTGCGCGCGCGGCGGCCTGATCGACGAGGAGGCGCTGCTACACGCGCTCAATGAGGGGCGTATAGCTGGTGTGGCGCTGGATGTCTTTAGCCAGGAGCCGATTCGCGAGAACGAGGTGCTGAATCTGCTACTGGCCAACGACCGTGTCATCGCCACGCCGCATCTGGGCGCTTCCACCGAAGAGGCCCAGGTTGGCGTGGCCGTTGACGTAGCGGAACAGATCGTGTCAGTCTTGCGCGGCGGCTTCCCACGCGCGGCGGTGAACGCGCCACTGATTCTACCGGAGACCTTGCAGGTGTTGCAGCCCTATATGCAACTGGTCGAGAAGATGGGTCGCCTCTACACGCAGCTCCAGCCAGGTCCGTTGAGCCGGGTTGAGCTATCATGCAGCGGTGAAATCGCCGATTACGATCTGCGCCCGCTCAAAGCCGCGCTGATTAAGGGCCTGCTGGAGTCGGTGTCGGACGCGCACGTGAACATGATTAACGCGCCAGCGCTGGCCAGGCAACGCGGCCTGGAGATTATCGAGCAGAAATCGAGCACGCCGAGCGAGTTCGCCAACCTGATTACCATGCGCGTGCTGGATAGCAACGGCCACACCTCATCATTCGCCGGCAAACCCGGTTCGGGCGATGAACGCGTTGAGGTGCTGAGCGGCACCGTCATGCATGGCGTCCCGCGTATCGTGCGCATCGGACGCTACTGGACCGAGATGGCACCGGAGGGTTATATCCTGTTTTGCCGCAACCTCGACCAGCCAGGCATGATCGGGCGCGTCGGGACCGTGCTGGGTAAAGCAAACGTGAATATCTGTCGTATGGACGTGGGGCCAAGTGTACGCGCGCCGCAACACCGTGACCCCCAACAGCCGCCAGATACCGCGCTGATGATCATCTCAGTGGATAAGCCCATTCCCGATTGGGCGATGGCTGAGATGTGTGAAGCGGGCGATATTTTTGGCCTGACCCTCGTGAAACTCTAAAAAAACGCGGTGCATGGTGTTGCTACTGTACGGCCGAATTTGTACTGGCCATACAGCAGCAACCCTGCTTCGCAGATATACCTTTTTCTCCTGGTAGTTGGCCTCATTCGATTTTTATAGTACACGAAAGAAAAATAGGGCCCGATAGATTGGATATTTTATGAATGATCAACAGAAGCAGCTTCAGCTCATTCATACAACGAATGCAAACATTTTAAATAAGATTGTGCAAAAAGCAATGGGCATGAACATCGAGCAAATTACTCGTATCAACAGGGGACAATCGAATGAAGTGTATTTTATAGACCTCAAGGATAGATCATTTGTCCTGCGCATTGCAAAAGGATTTGACTACGATTTTTTAACTCCCTAACGCGTAGTGTAATACCCAGCCGTGCCAGAACCAGTCGATGGCAAACGTCTTTTGCACAGCTACGCGCAACCCTGCTGCCTCACACAAGCTCTGTACTTCATGCAAGGTGAGAGCATGCACAGGCACTTTTTCAACCCACCCCAGCAATCGTTCAAAGGCTCGCCAGAGCACGATAGGATGGCGCGGAGCGAAATCCTCGATCACTAGTTGTCCACCCGGCGCCAGCAGTGCTCGCAAACTCTCAAGGAATTTGAGTGGATGGGCGAGATCGTGCAAGACATTGGTACAGGTAATCAGGTCGAAAGAGTGTGGTGAAGAGAATACATGCGTCAGTTCGTCCGTATTGAGATCTGTCTGTGCTAAATGCATATGTGGCTGATTTTTCAATAATTCGCGCGCCTGCTCCAGCATATCTGCGCTTGCATCTATCCCGTACAAACCCATTTCAGGCACCTGCTCCGCGATCTGGCGCAGCAATACTCCTGTGCCGCAAGCGAGATCGAGCATGCACGGGATTCGTTGTCCCTGCTCTGCTATCTGTTGCAATGTGGTGTAATCGATCATCGCGCTGGCTTCAGCAAGCGTTTTCGCTGTGTACGCTTGCCAGTATGTGTTGTAGCGTTGGGCGTTTTTTCCACGATAGTAGCTATTCACTGGTTTTCCCTCAACTCTGCCGATACTATACCACATCGGCGGTGACTTCCTCCGCTCATAGATACGCGTCTTCCGAGGGTACTGGAAACTCGCGTCATCTTGATGCATAACGCATTCGCGTCGCTCACAAATGCAGGAATGCGTGATAGCTGTTTTCTTATACCTGGACGCAAATGAGCAATGAGCGATTGGAGAACACAAAAAAGCGAGCCGCTGCTGCGCGCTCGCTTTCTGCCTGGACCTGTTTGCTCCTGAACCTGAACACGTCGTCGATGAT
>CAXUEY010000074.1:0-28183 GCA_964250225.1 uncultured Ktedonobacteraceae bacterium
CTGGATGTGGGACTACTACTTCGATCTGATCCATCAGCAAGGGGTGCCGTTCCCCACGCTCAACCATCCCTTTAATACCTTCGAGATCCACACGAAACACCAGTTGAGCAACGGCAGCAAGGAAACATCTGCCGATTTCAATTTCGATTACCTGTACAAAGGCCCCAGCACCAAATCAGGGCTGATTCCACACGCCAGTATCGGCACCACCGATATCACCGACGAAACCGATAATATCGAGCCGGATATGAGCTACTTCTATGTGGCGAAAATCCCGGATCTGGCAGGAACCGGCGACACCATGTATGGCATCTGGTATGGTGAGGCCGACCACGTGCAAGACCCCAACTATCCAAAGGACTCGCTATATTACGCGGATGCCAAAATCGCCTGGGTAGCTGTGCCTGCCGGGACAGATGTCACGGAAGGCTCTGGTACCCTGGTCACGCTGCATCAAAAAGGCTCAAAAACGGCCCAGGTGTTTGGCGACCCCATCACCAGGACCGATGGCCTCTACTTGATTGGCGACGCCCCCGATCACGCGGTTTTTGTCTCAACCAACACCGTGATTGAAGATGGAGCTACCAACCGCTGGTATGAAATCAACTTCAACCATCGCCAGGCCTGGGTTCCGGCCAGCGAAGTAACCGTCTTACCGAACCTCTAGAGTCAGTCTTCTCTGTCTCAACCTGCCTGTTGCTCAGACAAGCGTGTTTGCCTGAGCAACAGGCATTTTTTCATGATGCTCCCATCTTTCTTCCTCATCCACACGAACTTTCCCAGGCACAAAGACCTATTACTTTTGTATGATCTTATAGTTCTCTATACCAATTTCCCGCAAATTATGATATACTTCGTGTAAGGTGATCGCCATCGAAGATCGTTTTTGATAGGTTCCTATCAGGAACGCTTTGTGGCTCATCGAGCGCCCACACTTTATTGTTGGGATGGAAGGAGCCGTTGACGCGCGAACGCAGGAAGGCGATAGTTTCGCGCGCCACCTCTATTTCATAGTGGTCCAGCAGCTATTGGTCTGGATGGACCCGCTAGTGCGCGGACGCAGGGATGGAGCTACTTCCACACTCTTTTTCCAATCAATCTCGCCAGCCTTTTCTCCTGAATCCCCTCCCCTGCTTTCACCACCAGCTTGAGTTTTGTCGATGCGTGCATAGTAAAAAGGGCGAGATATTTCTAAGCGCTACTGAAAAGTGTTCCTGTTCCTGTTTCTGGCACGAAAAAGGGAAGAGAGCATGCAAGGTCAGGATTTTTCGTGAGAGGCCATTCGCAAAATAGTTGAGGTACACACTAACCAGCCTCGATGAATTATATAATTGGTCTGTTTATAAGAGAGTAATAGTGAAACTATTTATGAATGTGCAGCGTACCAGAATGAGGTAGCCTGTTCATCGACTGGAATCTGAGCTTTTTGAGCGAGGAAAAGGTCTCAAACAGAGGCGAGAAAGGCCAGCAGCTACAGGAGAAGCGGACGAGGGGAACACATTATCACCCTCTCCTCTTCCCCACATGTCGCGGCAGCGGAGCGGTTGCGCAAGGTCGGGTTGTGATGGAACCGAGAGGTAGTGTTGGGGAATTGTGTACCTTTGCCTGTGTGGTCAGACATGTGGTGAGGGAATTTGCTTTGGGGTACTGCCAGCGTACTCCTCACAAGCGGGGGTCAGGAGCGTGCCATCCTGACCCCCGCTTGTTGTGTTTTTTTCGGTATATGCCTCGCTCAGGCCTCGGCCTCACTGCTCTGGACATGGGTCGTGCGTTCATAGCGCGCCGACAGCCAGAGCGAGATGAGAATTGCAGCCCCCAGACCATACATCACCGTCGCGATCCCCACAAAGTCAGCGATCAGGCCCGCGAAGAGCAGCACCGGAATTGAGCCGGCGTTATAGAGCATAAACTGGAACGAGAGCACACGGGCGCGTTCCTCTTCAGGCGCGCGCTCCTGCATAATCGTCTGGGCCGGGATATTGACCATATCCAGCGCCACCCCCAGCACAAAGGCCGTTACCCCAACGATGAAGGACGACCAGGGGGCCAGGAAGCTGAGCTGCCCGACCAGCACCTGGCTGAGCGGCAGGAGCACCAGACCAATCGCGGTCAGAATGGCTCCCAGCGTAATACTAAAGCCTTTGCCCAGGTAGCGAGTCAGCAGGGGCATGACAATGCCACCCAGCACGAGTCCAAAGCCTGCTGGCGCGAAAAGCAGGGTCAGATCATCGACCGGCAGGTGGAGAATCTGCTGCACAAAAGGTCCGGCCAGTTCACCGATGACCAGGAGTAGCACGCTGATAAACGAAACCTGGAGAATCGAGAGCAGCAACTTGTGATCTTTGCGCACAAAATGCCAGGTGCCCTTGACATCGTGCTGGACAATGGCCCACATCTCCTTGCCCACCGATTTGGGAAGTTTCTGTTCACCCTGCACGATGGAGTGCAATTTATCGCGTGGAATAGCCAGGATGAGCAGCACGCAGAGCGCGTAGCCGATGGCGATCACGACAAAGAGCATATCGTGGGGCGTCACGTGTATGCTGGTAAAGCCCAGGCGAATAGAAAAAGGCGCGAAGAAGCTCTCAATCAGGCGGCCCAACAGCAAGAAACCGATAGCTTGAGCGACATTGAGCGTGATATTAAAGAGCGAGAGCGCTGCCACCAGATCCCGTTTGCCCACCAGCAGGGGAATAGCCGAAGCTTCCGCTGGCATAAAGAACTGCGTAATCATCGAAATAAGGAAGGTGAATAAGAACAGGAAGAACACCCCATGCGGGTTCCAGATGAGCGCCAGGACGATCAGCGCGGTAGCAATTGCGCGCAGGGCATTGCTGACCCACATCACCAGGCGTTTATCCAGATAATCTACGTACACCCCAGCCAGCAGGCTAAATGGGACCGCCGGCAGAGTGAAGCACACAATCGCGATGCCGACCATCGCAGTTGACCTGGTGACCTCGGTAACGATAGTAATCAGGCCATAATTTGCTGCGTTAAAACCAATCTGAGAGATCAGTTGCGCCAGCCAGAGAAAGACAAAGGAACGATTCAGCAGCACGTTGCGAAACGAGCCTCTGTGTTCGTCTTTGTCGTGTTTATCCTGCGGTTCTGATTCAGGAGGACTGAGATCCTCTTGCTTTTTTGTTGCCATAGGTTGCAGCACCTCTCGCGTATCTCTGTGATGTCCCAATCATACTACAAGTACGGATTGGTGTATATGCTTTAGCTTTATTGCCCGGCAGAGTTTTTGAACGACCTGCATCTTCACCGAGAATTTTTTGCTTTCCTGCATCACCATTGCTGATTTTTGGGAAGGCACGAAGGAGTTCAGGGAAAGCGCGTCGATGTATATTCTCACCAGGTACGTCGCTCGCAATCAGTTCGCCGGGTTTCTCGTTTCCTTTCTCCTCGAGTCGCTGGCCTGGTCATAGCGAATTCCTGACGGCGTGGCGGGAAAACTGCAGCAAGCTCGCCATGCCTGGCTTACCAAAAGAGGGCATCTACCTTCTACTTAGGTATACGGATCAGTCAGTGAGAAAGGACACAACTCCGAGGGAGGCAGATCCGTTAGCGAGAAGGGACACAGGCGTATGAATTGTGTAGCGATTATCGACGATTCGGTGGTAGTACGCAAGATTGTGGAGACGAGCATGAGCAGAGCGGGTGTGAACTGCCTGAGTTTTCGCGATGGCTATGAGGCACTGCGCGCCTTTCAAACGCACCTGAGCCAGCCACCAGACCTGATCTTTCTCGACATCAATCTCCCCCTCATTGATGGCTTTGATCTGCTGCGCCTGCTCAGGAGCCATGCCGAATTTGATCGGATGGTGATCGTCATGCTTTCATCGCGTGATAGTGTACTGGACCGCGTGAAGTGCCGTCTGGCGGGCGCTCGCGCCTACCTGGTGAAGCCATTTCGCACGCAAGATTTGCTGGCAATGGTAGCGCAGTATCTCCCGGCCTTTTCTGCTGGAGCTACTCGCCAAACCACGTCGCTTCGCCATGAAGAGCAGAGCCTTTGTGAAAAAAAGACAACGTATGGAGTGTCAGAAGACTGGTATAAGACAAGGAGCAACTAACTATGCAAACCATTGAGAGTCATGTGAGCGAAGTTGCGCGCTTACGCGAACAGATCGAGATCCAGCTAGTCGCGATGCGACGCGGCCTCTCCGGGCTTTCCAGTGGGACGGCCCGCCACACATTTATTACCGCGCGTATGGAACACATTGGGGCCTGCCAGGATAGCCTGACAAGCCAGTTGGGTGAGGAGGCCGCGAATCTGCTGGTCTATGGGATCTATAACGAGATTATGGATGCGCCTGAGACGTGAGTTGCTGCGCGGATCACAAGGCTGTACATCTTTATTGAGAAAGGCAGTTGGTATGCCCCGTCTACCTCGTTCACTGCGGCGCCGCTATCGGCTCTTTGCCCCGCGTCTGTTGCGCCTGACTTTGTTGCTGCTGGCTCTGCTACTACTGGTCGATGGGTTTGCCGCCCTGGGAACCTCGCAAATGCAGGCGGCGCTGACACTGAGCACGCCAGCATCCCAACAAAGCACGAACCCAATGGTGGCTGCACCAATGAGCGGCGCGCAGGCAATCCTGGCCAGCGATACTTTTCAGCGCGCGGACCAGGCGTACTGGGGCAAGGCTTCCAGCGGACAGAACTGGCTACAAGACGCGCAGACGGATAGCAATTTCACGGTATCGCATGCCGCCGGTCTGGTCAAAGCAGCGCCCAACTGCGTATTTTGCGAGGCTCTTCTCGGCCCGATTGAACCCAATCTGGAAGTGACCTTTACTGCCTCGCTGACTCGCTACGGCCCGTCGGCTCTCTGTGCCATCCTGCGCTGGGCTGGACCGGATACTTTCTATAAAATAGTGCTGGACGGGCAGAATTTGACGCTGCTGCGCGTGATGGATGGGATGAGTGTTCCATTGCAACATATCGCTTTTCCCGCGCGCAACGACGCACTGTATACGTTCCGCTTCCGCGCCGATGGGACGCAGCTCTCCGCGATGGCCTGGCCCGCGAAGCAGCCACCGCCCGCAGACTGGCAGATTTCAGTGGCGGATAGCGCGCTAACGACTGGACGCGCTGGCATCGGGATACAGATTCAGGGCGGCGCTCAGGCGAAAATTACGACATTCCAGGAGATGGCTTTGTAATGCTGGTCAGCATAACTGCTTTTTCGGCGGTTGCTTTGTAAAGCGGTCGGGTAACTGCTTTTTTGGGAGGTTGCTTTGTAATGCCACAGAAAATACGTTCTGCACCTTATGCTGGTGAACTGCCAGAGATTGAGCACGCAACCATTTCGCTGCGCGCCCAGTTGCGTTTAAGCTATGAGACGTATGCCTGGTTGCGTTATCTGAGTCTGGCCGTGCTACTCCTGACGGGTGTGCTACTGATTCTCGTGCCCGGCGGCTTCCCACCGCCCGTTTTTGCGTCGCTCTGGCACGATCTATCTGTGGCCGGGCATCTGCTGGTTCTGCACGGCCTGGCGGCGTTTGTATCATTGCTCGCGTTGTTCGTTCAGGCGCTCACCTGGCTGGTGCTCTGGGGACTGTATCTCCACGTGGGGCGCATCCTCATTCTTTCGACATGGCGTCTCTATCACACCCAGACCGTCCTGGCCAGCGGCTGGAGGCCCTATATAGACACAACAGGGCAGGCCGAACATGATCCTTCTACCACGCCCTTACGCACCAGGGCAGGCGACCCAACACAATATCCAGCGAGGTTGGGAAATACGGCAGCCAACTCGCAGCGGATGGCAGATGCGTCGCAGCGTCTGGGGATGCCGCAGAAGCCCGCGCATCCTCTGGCAGCACCACAAAGATACCGACCAGCCCTGGTGCCAACACAGACGCAGCCCGTGCAGGAGCATACACCAGCGTTAAGACAAACGCAAGTGACCCAGCAGCACGAGCCGAGACGGGAGGGCGCGCAGAGTCCGAGCGCAGTGCTCACGCGCCCGGCGCCAGGGGTCGAAGTGGCGACAGCGAGTTCACCGCGCCAGTTCGTACACCCCACCGTGCCGCTGATACGACCACGGGCGACACCTGCACAAAACGACCCCACTACCAGCACACCACACGCGACTGCTACACAGAACAACGCTTCCGCCAGCACACTGCGCGCAGCTTCCCTACAGAGCGACCCTTTCACCAGTACACCGCGGGGGGATTGGCCTGCTCTGGCCCTGACCAGCGAGCCCGGTGTGGCCTGGGACGTGGGTCTGACGCGCAAAGGTCGGCCCAACGAGGATAGCGTGCTAACCTTGCGCGGAGCCTGCAATTTCGCGGATCGTCTGTTGCCCTTCGAGCTGCATATCGTGGCCGACGGCATGGGTGGCCACGCGCATGGTCGTCTGGCCAGCCACCTGGCGATCAAAGGCATGCTTGAAACGGTGATCCCCGGTCTGGTCAGCAGCAAAACGCTGGAAAGCGAGCAGATTGTCGATGTGTTGATCGATGGCGTACATTGGGCCAACCAGGTGATCTATGAGTATGGTAGAGAGCGTGAGGAGGATATGGGCACGACCATTACGGCGGTGCTCCTACTCGACGAACTCGCCTATATCATCAACGTTGGGGATAGCCGAACTTATGTGTACAGGCCCGATGCTGGCCTGACCCAGATCACCCGCGACCACTCGCTGGTGGCGCGCCTGGTCGAGACCGGGGCGATTCCACCCGATGCCATCTATACCCATCCAGAGCGCAACAAGGTCTATCGCGGTCTGGGGGATCAAACGGATGTGACGGTGGACTGGTTTATCCTGCCGGTCCAGGTCGGCGATCTGCTACTGCTCTGCTCGGACGGACTCTGGGAGATGGTGCGCGATCCGCGCATCACCGAAATCCTTGCCACGTATGCCAGCGCGCCGGTTCTGGCCAGCAACGCGCTACTCCGCGCCGCGCTCCAGGCTGGCGGCAAAGACAATGTGAGCCTGCTGGTAGTACGCGTGCTGCCTTGAACCTGGGCCACTGCATTTTAAGAGGGAGATCACGGGCGACGAAGCCATTGCCTCTTTCTGCTGTATGGGAAGGGTGATCTCAACGTGACGAGATTCTCTTCAGATAACGCATGGGCACTATGGTTGAGTATTTGTCCCTACGCATTCAACCATATTACATGCGGCCTGACTTTTCTACATCATCCTATTATGCATACCATACAAATTTATCATTTTCCCACTACAACTCTATCTTTTCTGGATAGCACTCCTATCAGAAGACCGGTATAAGACACGAAAAAAAGTGGATCTCCCCCGCGCAACGCAGCCATCTATCCTTCACCACTTGCGTGATTTCTGGCAAAAAGAAGATACGCAAAAACCCGCGAAAATGCCCGCCAGAGAGCAGGTACACGTCCACAGAATCTGAGACGTCCACCTCGCTAATGTGCATTGGGAGTCTTACGGGAGACCATGAGAAGAGCGCTGAGCTATACTTCCCTGGTGAGACGAGAAATGTACACCCCACGGCAGAGGAGATCAAGTATGAGCATTGTATTATCAGAAAGAAGGAAAGTTGCAGAGTATATGGTAGCGCATGCAACCATGCCGGCACGCCCACAGGGAGAGCCAGCACAACGCGCGCAGGTTCAGGAAAAGGAGCGCGTGTGGGAGGAGGGCCTGAGCGCGGACATATTTGAAACATTGGCGCCGTTAGTGAGGGAACAATTTGGGGGCGCGCGCAAACGGCAGGGCGAGCGGATCGATCTGGAGACAGAGCGTTTGCAGGCAAGCGACTCCTCACGTCTATATCGCGACGAGGTTGGGCACGCCGACCTGCTGACATCGGAAGAAGTGGTACACCTGGCCCAATGTATAGAAAGGGGACGAGTCGCGGCAACGCGCCCTGGTCAGCCTGGGCAGCAAGAGCTGATCGAGGCTGGGGACCAGGCCAGAAATCGCCTGATCGAGGCCAACCTGCGCCTGGTCATCCACGTAGCCAGGCGTTACAGAGGCTTGGAGATGGACCTGATGGACCTGATCCAGGAAGGTAACCTGGGACTCATGCATGCCGTCGAAAAGTATGACTATCGGAAAGGATTTAGATTCAGTACCTACGCCATCTGGTGGATTCGCCAGGCGATCTCGCGCGCCCTGACCGAGCAGGCCCAGATGATCCGCGTGCCGCTATATAAGATGGAGAAGATCAAGCGGCTAAGCAAGGCACGTCAGAGTCTGGAGCAAGGTCTGGAAAAAGAGCCAACGCTGGAAGAGCTGGCCGAGCGCATGGAAGTCAGCGTAGAGCAGGTCATCGAACTTCTGACGATGCTGAAGGCGCAAGATACCCTGAGCCTGGACCTGCAGAAGCGCATAGGTGAGGACGAGATCCCCCTGAGCGACCTGCTGGAAGACGATCAGAGGAACTCGCCCGAACGCATTGTCGTGACGCAAACATTGGAGGTGCTGGTCCGCGAACTACTCAATAACCTCAAGCCCCGCGAGCGCGCAGTTATCGGCCTGCGCTACGGATTGGAAGATGGACACGAATATAGCCTGAGTGAGGTCGGGCGCAAACTGGAGCTGAGCCACGAAGCGGTGCGCCAGATCGAGTGCCGCGCTCTCAAAAAACTCGATCCACTCAGTCGCAAAAGAAAGTTGGAAGAATTTCTCGCATGAGCCACTTTGACGATGGGGATGAGAAGAACGCCCAGCCGTTCTCCTCATATTAAAGTACATCTCTCCTCACACGAAAACGCCTCTACCCCGCCCGGTAGAGGCGCTTCTTTGTCCCTTTTGGCAACGACAACCCTCACAGGCGCAAACGCTCTCTGGCTTCTCTCAGCCTTATAGTGCGCTTCCTCGCCTGGCATTGCACCACAATGTGCCTGTTTATCGGGATGAGACAGGAGTAGAACACGCCGCTTTAGTACATTTGCTTGAGAGCGTTACTCTGCCAGGCCGGTAGCGGTTATAACAGACAGAGCTTACATATCACCAGGCACAATTTGAGGGATCTAGCTATCATCATGGCACAACTAATACCGTTTAATATATTGACGCTGCTGTTAGGGGGGGGAGTCGCTTTCCTGCTCACTTACCTCTTCACCTTTGGCGTAATCGCACTTTCACGTAAAGCAGGCTGGGTCGAAAAGCCAGTCGCGGGCAAACTCCATACCAAAAGTATGCCGCGGCTGGGTGGGCTAGGCATGTACGTGTCCTTTCTTGTAGCCTCACTGCTGCTCTATATACCCTATGTCCTGACGAAACATGCCCCGCCTGATACGGAGAGCATTTTTGGCCATCCCTATCCCAGAGAACTGGTCTTTTACGTCCTGTTTGTCATTGCATCAGCCATCATCGTTGGAGTCCACGCCTACGACGACGTGCATCCTCTCAAACCTCTGCCCAAGCTCATCGCACAGACCGTTGCGGTTCTGATTCTCATGGGGCCTGGCCTGCACTATTTTCATGGTGTGCTCTTCTTCGGCGTTCATAACCCCCTTGCGGCCCCTGGCCCCACTGCAAATCTGCCGTGGTACCGGCAGTCAGAACTGACGCTGTTTATTACCACGCTCAATAACTCGTTACCCGCTGTCACCTTGCTGGCCATTCCTGCGGTGCTCTTCACGTGGTTCTGGATGGTCGGAATGATGAACGCGGTCAACTTTATCGACGGCATCGACGGTCTGGCGGCTGGCACGGTAGCTATCGCGGGCCTCTTTATCGCCATCATCAGTTGGAAGCTCGGTCAGGGTACGATAGCCCTGTTCGCAGTGATCTTCACGGGCGCGGTGGCGGGCTTCCTGCCACACAATTGGAGTCCCGCGCGCATCTGGATGGGCGATAGCGGCGCGACCTTCCTGGGCATAGGCCTGGCCACGCTCGCGGTCATCGGTGGGGCCAAATTTGCCCTGCTGCTGCTCGTATTGGGCATTCCCATTCTGGATATCGCCTGGGTGATCATCAACCGTATCAGGCGCGGACAGCATCCCATGAAGCGCGACGAGCTGCCCCGCTACGCGCGCCAGACCCACCTGCACTATCGCCTGCTCTTAGGCGGCCTGAGCGTGCGTCAGGTCTGCCTGGTGCTCTACGCCTCAACGCTACTACTGGGCGCGTGCGCGCTCTTCCTGCCTCCAGCCTACAAAATCCTGGCCATCGCCCTGGCCGTCGTCCTCATGGCCGCGCTGCTCACCTGGAGCACGCGCCTGCAAATCAAACGCGAGGAGCGCCTGAAGCACGAGGAACTCACCAAACGCGAGGCGGTATAACAGACGCTTCTTACCCCCTTTGAGAAGGTATAATAGAACCTCGAAGCGAATTTGTCTTTTGTACGCGTATTTTTAACTGCATGCTTTCACAAGCAAGGAGGCCTTCATGGATTACGATAGCGCTATCCAGGTCTTTTTCCAACCCGCGCCAACTGACACACCCACGCCCTATCCCGTCGCGAACGCGCGTCCGGCCAGACGCTTGCGCGACGCCTGCGAACCGCTGGCCATGCACCCCGTCTGGGCACGCCTGACCAATGAGCGCCTGGCCGCGCTTGGCCTGAACTTCCTTACCAGCTATGTCTGGGGTCGCGCCTCTGCGCTGGGAGAGCCGCCGGCCTCGCTGGTCGTGGCGGCCTTTGCTGCCTTCGAGCCAGGCCTTGTCACCGGCGTGTATGAAGAGGCACGCAGCCAGGTGGGACGCGCGGAACTGCTGGCCAGACGCGACGAGGCCACGACCAGCAGCCTGCAACACATCCTGCCTCAGGCCGATCTGAGCTTTGCCGTGAGCACCCTGCGCCGGGGCACCGGGCGCGCCCTCTTCGCCGGTCTGCAAGCGCGTCCCTGGCCCGATGCGCTCGCCGGGCAGCTCTGGCGCGCCTGCGAGATGGTGCGCGAGCATCGCGGCGATAGCCATATCGCAGCCTATATCACCGCGGGCTTCAATCCCGTGCAGATGAACATCCTCACCGAACTCTACGTCGGCATGCCTCTCGGCTCATACACGGCCTCGCGTGGCTGGAGTCCCGACACCATTGCCAGCAACGTCGCCCATCTGCAAAACGCTGGCCTGCTCGATGGCGAAACGCTCACTCCCAGTGGCCTGCGTGTGCGCGAAGAGATCGAGGAGCACACCGACGCAATGGAGCAGCCTCTCCTCAACGCCATCGGCGACGACCTTGAGCCACTACTCACCCAACTCAACCAGTGGTCGGACGCCTGCATCGCCGCCGGCGCCTTCCCACCCAATGAACTCAAACGCGCGGCGGGATAAATCTTTGTTTTAGACACAGGAATGGTTGTTAGCCTGAAAAGTGTTCTTTCAGGCTAACAACCATTCCTGTGTCTTCTCTCACGCAATCCAGACCCTGGCATAGCTCTTGCCGTAGGAAGCGCCACTCCCGGAAACAATGTACTTCCATCGGGCAACCAGGCCAGCGCGCACATACATCCCACCTTTTAATTTATACTATGCGCATCACGCCCGCCAAACACGCACGACATTTTCACCAGCGGGTCCACCACTCTCGCCGGAGGCCAGATAGTTGCCATCCTGCGACCAGGCCAGCGTGTTGACGGGGCCGCTGTGATCGGCATAGGTGTAGAGGCGCGCGCCGCTGCTCGCATCCCAGATCACCACCGCGTGCCCACTGGCCGAAGCGAGATACTTGCCATCCGGCGCCCAGGCCAGCACGCCGCCCGCAGTATGGGCATAGCTGCTGACCATTGTCGTGCTCCAGACATTCCAAACCTCGGTGGTGTCGCCATCAGCGAAGGCCAGATCACCGGCATTGTCCGCGCCGGGCGACCAGGCTATGCTAGTTGGGGCAGGGATGGCGCGCTGGAAAATGACCACTCCGCTACTGGCATTCCAGGACTGCACACTCTGGCCATTGGCGGAAGCAAGATACTGCCCATCGCTCGACCAGGAGACGGACGAGATAGCCACGCCGGGCAACTGGTGGGTAAAGGTATACAAAAGGCGCCCGGCGGTCACACTCCAAATACGCACGCTATTGCCAGACGCGGGGTCGTGCGTGGCCACAGCCAATCGCGTGCCATCGGGCGACCAGGCCAGGGCAGTCACACGAGCCAGGCCATTGCCCTCAGTGAAGCTCGATAAAGCAGGATAGACAAACTTTACCACGCCATTGCCGGGATCGATGACCTGCACGCGGTTTGAGCCAACGGCCAGGCGAGGCGCACCGGGTGACCAGGCCAGGGCGACAGGGCTATTGCCCGCCCCTGCATCAAAAATCAGCGGCTGCCCATCGGCCATTGCACTCCAGATCCAGACCTTGCCCCGCGTGCTGGCCGCGACCTGCCGACTATCCTGCGACCAGGCCAGCCCGGAGAAGCCAGCGGGCGAGGGCGACGAGATCGAGAGCGTGTCGCCGGGCGCTGGATAGGCATAGTCTGGACCCGGCGTGGACGTGTCCTGCCCCGGCGTGGGGGTCCCTGCAACCACAGGAGGTGCGCCAGAGGATGTACGCGTGAAATGCACAAGCGCCAGCAAACTCCCCACCATAATCGTCAGGAAGAGCAGGGCTGCCAGCGCGGTGAAGAAGGGGCTCGACGCGCGTTTGCGCCGTACACTTCTGGCCACAGGCGCGGTCTCTTCACGCTGCTTGAGCGCGTGTAGCCGTCCCGCTGTGTGAAATGTTCCACTCTGGCGCTGCATCTGTTCTTCCGCCAGCCGCTCCCACACGCGCTGCAACGAATGGTTATTCTCAGTCCCCTCGACATCATACAATGCGCGTAGATCGTGGACCAGCAGGATATCCCGATCCATAGACGCGGCATCATTTGAGGCGCGGGTGAACAAGGGACGTTCCAGATGCTCATCCATATATTCAGAAGAGAAAAAATTCTGCTTATCAGGCATCGTCTCGCCCCCTTGCTTCTTGTTCATAGAGCGCGCGCAAAAACTTCATCGTGCGCGAGAGCAGCATACGTACTGCACCCTCGTTCTTTTGCAACACAGCGGCAATTTCAGCACAGCGCAGATCGTTGGCGAAACGCAGGCGCAGCAACTCTTGTTGCAGTTCCGGCAATTGCTCAATATGGGTACGCAGGCGCGCGTACTCCTCGCGCCGCAGCGTCACCTGTTCGGGGGCATATTCATCGCGTTCATAGAGATCATCCACCACCAAATCAAGCTGTATACCCGGACGGCGCGCGCTCCGTCGATAGTGATCGATCAATTTGTTGCGCGCCACGCTCCACAACCAGTTCTCCTGCTCCTTCGCGCCCAGTGTCGTAAAGGCGGGACGTTCCAGAGCAGCCAGAAAGACCTCCAACAAGAGGTCTTCAGCATCCTCACGCGAGGCCATTTTGCGATAGATAAAAGCAAATAATACGGGTGCAAAACGCTGATAGAGCAGAGCCAGAGATGAATTATCCAGCGCCATGCAGTCGTTGTGTTGCATGCCATCCTCAATGCATCGGGATATCATACTATTCTAAATCGTTGGGCGTGGGAAAATGTCACAGCAATAAGACGATTCGCCCCTGCCACATTTCCTGGCCAGAGACAAATCGTCTTATTGCTGTATTTCTTTCAGGATGGTTATGGTACCAGAACTATCCCCAGAGGGGCTGCATTTGGCTGGCCGGTTTTATCGATACCAACCTGGCCATACACACGACGTGAAAGCTGTGAACCGCTCGCGGCATCGAACACGAAGAGCAGACCTGGTTGAGCAGTGGCATAGAGCTTACCGTTGCTCACTGCTACTGGATTGGCGGGTGTAAACTTTACCCAGAGTTGCGCGCCGTTGCTCGCGTTGTAGGCAGAGAGCAAAGGGGCCTGATATGTACCGCCATTCACATATAGCACGTTATTGGCCACCACTGGTTGACTGCTCCCGCCGATCCCATGCTTCCATTGGATATGGCCGTTTGAAGCATCCAGGCCATACACCCCATAATAATAATCAGCCACATAGACCATGCCATTGGCTACCGTGAGTGGGCTGAAGTCCATCCAGGTAAAACCGTCGGTGCGCCAGAGTTGCTGGCCATGATCAGCGGAGAAAGCATACACAGAAGATTTGCCTGATGTCGAACCAGTATGTGTACTCAATATGCCGGCAGCAATGTAGATGGTTCCATTGACAATCTGCGGCGAATTCAGGGTATAGCCGGGGTCAATCGCGCTCGTCCACAAGGCTTTGCCCGTCTTTGTATCGAGCGCATAGAGCTTGTTATAGGTCGCACCATAGGTCACGCCATTGGCCACCGCCACGCGACTGATGCTATAGGCGGTTCCATTTACAAGATCTGCGGCGTGAGCATCATAGGTCCAGAGAAGCGCCCCATCTGCTCCATTGAGTGCAAAAAGCTGACCGCCCGCGTTTCCCACGTAGATCACGCCATTAGCAAAGGTTAGCTGACCCAGCACGCCGAGATTGTATGGAGAACTACCCAAATTGGTATTAACGACCCTGGCGGCCAGTGCAGTACGCCAACGCAGTGAGCCAGTTTGCGCATCGAGTGCATACACATAGCTATGATTACCTCCATTACCTCCATATGCACCCGGATCTCCTGATGTGCCAAAGACGATATTATCATCAACGATCACAGACATCGCTTCGCTCAGGCCAATATCGTGATGCCAGAGGATTGCGCCTGTGTCCTTATCTACCTTCATAACCTGGCTCGTTTCTGCATGAAAATCTTGCGTAGCCAGTATATAGAGGCCAGGAGACGAAGGCGTATCTGGCAGGAGAGATGGGGGCAGAGCTTTTTGAGGGCCTGTATTGGCCACATTGGTGTTGTGCCGATGGTTGGCTGCTTGCTGGTGAGCTGCGTTCAGAGCAAAAACCATAGCACCGACAAGGAGTGCCACCAGCAGCACAGCAGCCACGCTGCTCAGACCGCGCAGCATTTTGCCGCCTCTGGGGTGTGGAAGAACGTGCTTGCGCATCGTGCGAGTCCTTTCTTGAGAAGACCTCAAATGATCTGTCAACGATAGTTTCTCGGCAGGGGAAGATAGCTCGTGGTTTCCAGCAACCCTGGTTGAGACGCGCTGCCACGCCTGTACAAGTGAGGCGGCATCCTTTTGCCCCTCAGGTCGATAGTATGCCTGGAGGTTCTGCACCAGGCGCTCTTCTGCCTGAACCGGCTGCTGGTTCTGCTCATTACGCGGCAAGCGGGTCACTTTGGGGTTTGGGGCCAGTTGCTCCACCTGTTCATCTACATTGTCAGGCGTGAAAAAATGCCGATGGTCTTTCATGAGTGAGTTTCCCCCTGATCTTTGGCGTAGGCGCCGCGCAAATAGTTGAGTGTGCGCGAGAGCATCACGCGGACCGCGCCCTCGCGTTTGCCCAGAATCGTGGCGATCTCAGAGCAGCGCAGGTTATTGGCGAAACGCAACTGGATGGCCCGCCGCTGGATGGGCGAGAGCTTCTCCAAATGCGCGTGCAGGTGGGCATGCTCCTCACGTTGCAAACTGACCTGCTCAGGCGCGTGTGCATCGTCCTCATAGAGCATGTCCGCGAACACAGCCAGGTCCAAACTTTGCCGGACGTGTGAACGCCGATAGGCATCCACCGCTTTATTGCGCGCCACTCGCCAGAGCCACGCGACCTGCTCTTGCTCGCTCAGCCGGGTAAGCTCGCCATGCTCGACGGCAGCAACGAATATCTCCACCAGCACATCCTCCGCGTCTTCACGCGAGACGGTTCTCTGGCGCAGATACGCGAACAGGGCCGGGGCGTGCAGTTCATAGAGCCTGGCTGCGTGCGAACTGCTTGAAACGCCTGTCTTCGAGAGCTGCATATCTTCAACCACTTACAATGCTTGTCTTCGAGAGTTGCATATCTTCTCTCTGGAATATTTGAGGCCTCATTGTTCCAATCGCATGAGGTTGAGGAAACGTTACAAAAAAGCGTGGCCGCGGCCACGCTTTTTTGTAACGTTTCAGTGCGTTGCTATAGGTTGCTATTCAGCCCCGTCGTCATCTTCCGGTGGGGTATAGGACGATGGTGTATAGGGCGTGTGCTCGATGGGCACGCGGTAGCCACGCGCCTGGTTGCTCGCGGGATTAGCGGGCGGCGCAGACTGGGATTGCACGGGGGCCATGAGGTCCGCGCTGATGGACTTCACCAGCCGCTCGATGCGGTCCCAACGCGCTGGATAGCGCTCGGCATAGAACTTCTCTTTGTCCTCCACGTCGTAGATGTAGAAGGTGAAGTCCTGGCTGGCGTAGCGATAATCGACCTGAGTATAGGGTATACGCACCAGTTCCAGCACCTGCAAACTCGGACGCGATTCGGATTTGACGATATTCGCGCGACCTTTGCTCGCTTCGCGCTGGCTGGCCTTCTCCACTAGCTGAACAGCGGCGCGCCAGACGTCTATCGGCACGGACTCCGGCGGCGCTTCGGGATAGAGCATCTCGCTAAGCTCGGCATTGTAGACAAGATCGCCGCTGATGTTCGTGAAACGCGCCTCTGGAATCGGCCCGTTGCCAACGATCTGTGACTGGTTGTCCATCTCAAAGTGGCGCACGAGATCGCGGTGACGCACGATTTTCCCAGTGCCGCCACAGTTGTCGCATATCTCGCTCTTTGAGCCATGACAGCTCTCGCAGATGCGTTTGCCCGTGCCACAGGTGCATTCGACCTCGCCATTGACGCAATCGGGACAGGGCACGGTGCGCCCTTTGTTGGCGGGATCGTTATCTACCGCGCTGGGCAGCGGCACACCCTGCTGACGGATGCCATCGAGCATACCAGAAATCTTGTCGTTGACGCTATCGGCCAGACGTTCGGTACTACGCCGGAAAAACGGCCTCTTCTTCTGGTCAGCCCAGTCAGAGACATAGCCACGCCCCCGGCAGGTTTCGCAGCGAATGCGCGTGCGTCCCTTACAATCAGGACACACATTCCAGCCGCGTCCGGCACAGCCCGCGCACAGCAAATGGCCAGTGCTATTACAGGCGGTGCAGGAGATTACCTCGTCGTTGGTCTCCAGGCGCACCCGCGTATCGGGGGCTTTCAGACCTGTGACCGCCGGCATCTCGTAGTCCCAGATGGGCAGCACAGGTCCACGCTGGACGGGGCCACGTCCGGTATACGCCTCTGAGGTGGTCTCGATGCTGCGCGTCTCCCAGCGCGTCTGCAAGCTGATTTCCCAGGCCTCGTCCGCGTGAGTCGAGACGATCTCCATATAATTGCCCAGTTCGCGCGCGATCTGCCAGTTGCCAGAACTCCATTTATTGGCCATCTGGCGAATATGCTCCTCCTCGGTGTTTGAGGAATGATACGGCTCAAGCTGGACGTTGGCCTGCTGCCAGTACTCGTTGGCGCGCCCGGCCACCCGGCTCACACGCCGCGTCGCCTCGCTCGCGCCCTGAATTACCATGCGTTTGATCTCTTCGATACGTTTGTCTATATTCTCCTGGTTAAACGGCTGCCCGTCCGGGATATCCTGCCCATCCGTTGTTTCCTCTGCCTCTGGTAAAACATTCGGTGAGGCGGGTTCCTGTATTTCCGGCGCTTCTTCCGGGATCAGCGGCTCCTGCGTGTCACGCGCATCCTCTGGTGCCGGGTGCGGCTTTGAATTTTGCGGATTATAGCCGGGCCTGTACTGCCATTCATCTCCCATAATTGTGCCTCCATGATTAGGGAGCGCGCGATCAAAATGTGGCGCCCCTATGAACTCTGGACTTTTCATAAGCATATACGCTGGAACAGGACGAGAGTTGTAGACCGTGGGGCACCAGATAATCGCTAGACCTTTAAAGTAGCGGTGTAATCTCCATTTGCACAGGCACGCCTGTCACCTCGACATCGCGCTCAGCTATCAGCAGATCGATCTCACTGCGCACCCCAAATTCTGGCAGATAAATCCCAGGTTCTACCGAACAACAGGTCGCGGGCAGCAACTGGCGCTCATCCTGCGTCTCAAAGTTATCGAGGTTAGCCCCGTTGCCATGCTCATTGATGCCGATATTGTGGCCGGTGCGATGCACAAAATACTGTCCATAGCCCGCATCCGCGATGACCTTGCGCACAACATCATCGGCCTCGCAACCGCGTACCGGCTCGCCAGCGGCCACGCGTCCACGTATAAAGTTCACGCCAGCATCGCGGGCCGCGCGTACCACCTCAAAGACCTCGCGCTGATGGGCAGGGATCTCCTCGCGTGTTCCCGCGAAAGCCATCCAGGTATAGTCGCCGAAAATCGCGTCGGCCTCTGGAAAATGCCCCCCAAAATCGAAGAGCACCAGGTCGCCGCGCCGAATGGGCGTGCTGGTCTGCGCGTTCGGCGAGTAATGAGGATTGCTGGCATTGCCGTTCACAGCCACCAGCGGCCCCTCAGCGGGCACCAGGCCCTGCGCGCGAATCAACTCCGCGAACCGTTGCTGCACGCCATACTCGTCGAGTTGCATGCCCTGACGCAAGTCGTCGCTCAATTGCGCGAAAATCTGATCTTTAGAGGCAATCAACCGTCGGCCCGCCTCGCGCTGCCCCTCGATCTGTTGCGTACTCAACTGCGCCACATAGCGCTGCGAGATATTGGCCGAGCTGACCACCTCCACGCCATACGAGCGCACCAGCTCTACCGTGCCCGCGTCCACCCGCGCAATATAGGGAATAGCGTTCATGGGCGAATATTCCATCGCCACGCGCTTGCCTCGCAAAAGCAGCGTAGCAAGATGCTCACGCATCTCCCCCCATGTCTGAAAGATCAGGCGCTGGCCAGGCAGCTCGCGCAGCACATGTGACTCGACGGCGCTGATCAGGGCCGTTGGCGTGCCCTGCGCTGGCACAAAATACCACCAGCGCCGCGAATGGAAATCCTCCAGGGACAGCCCCAGGATCTGGTACGCAATGACGTTGGATTGGCGAAAATCGTAGAAGAGCCAGCCATCCAGCCCTTC
Source organism: uncultured Ktedonobacteraceae bacterium (assembly GCA_964250225.1). Classification (GTDB taxonomy): domain Bacteria; phylum Chloroflexota; class Ktedonobacteria; order Ktedonobacterales; family Ktedonobacteraceae; genus Paraktedonobacter. The sequence continues at coordinate 18,848 of CAXUEY010000074.1, forward strand.
CTGGCTCAAAGCCTGTTGCATATCCGCGAGATTCATAGCACTCGTTCCTCTCCAAATTAAACGGAATAGTTGTCGGATATTATACCACGTGCTTCAGTAATACCCTTTGCGCTGGGTTTCTCACGGCTGAGATTATACGAGCAAGCAGGCCCATATGCTATACTTAAAAAATGGAGGATAGAATGAAAAAGCCAGTACGTCGGAGTCTCAGAACTTGCATCGGGATGAGCCTCTCAGCCGCCGCGCTCACCGCGGGATTTGTGGCTGTACGCCATATGTTGGAGACCCCGCAACCCTTGAAAAGTACACTGCCAGGCGAAGCGTTGTTATATATATGGCGCAAACGCAGTATTTTTTATAAGGTGCTGGGGCCAGTGGACGCGCCGCCACTCGTGCTCTTACACACCCCCGATATCGGCGCGTCCGCGCACGAGATGCAGCACATTATGGAGCCGTTGGCGCTGACCTATCGCGTCTATGCACCAGACCTGCTGGGCTTTGGCATCTCGGACAAACCGGGCATCGAGTACTCGGCGGCCATGTACGGCGAACTCTGCCACGATTTTGTGCGCGAGGTGGTCAAGCGGCCAGCCACGCTCGTCGCCAGCGGACTGAGCTGCAATTATGCCGTGACCCTGGCCGCGCGCGAGCCGGAGCTATGCACGGGCCTGGTCCTGATCTCGCCCCTCGTGCTGCGGGGCGACCCGGAGCAGCCGCAGGTCTTGCGCAACCTCGCGGAAAAGCCGTGGTGCAAGGCGCTCCTCTATCCCCTTCTGTGTACGAGACTGGCCTTCCAGCTCACCCAGGCGCCGAGCAACAGGCAAGCCGAGTTTGCCCAATTCTACGCCACTACCCACCAGTTGGGCGCAGAACACGCTGCGATGGCTCTACTGGCTGGCAAACTTGTTCTGGATAGTACACGCGAGTTTGCAGCACTCCAGCAGCCGATCTTGCTGATCTGGGGGGCGCAGGCGCTTGAGGATCAGCGTAACCTCGCCAGCCTGCACGAGAGCAGTTCGTTGCGCCGGGCCAGAGAGATCGAACTGATCCAGGGAGCAGGTCTCGCGGTCCACGAGGAGCAGCCGGAGAGCGTCGTGGCAGCTATTCGACGCTGGCAGGCCGAGGCGCGTCCGCAACTCTCAGCCAGTTCCGCGCTCCCCATACCCGACCCTGTTGCTGAACTGCACTACACCACCAGCCCAGCCGAGTCCGCGCGCACATCACGCGTCCACGCTGAGCCAACGCGCACCACGCAAACGCCTAGCATCGCGACACAACGTGGGGAACCAATGATGCCACAGGAAGAACCCGCCGTACCGCGTGAGAAACTGGTTATACCACGAGAAGAGTCGGTTGCGCCGCGTGAGGAGCAGTTTATATCGCGTGAAGAACCTGCTGCACGACTTGAGGAACCGGTTATACTTCATGAAGAGTCTGTCACACCTTATGAGAAGCCTGTTCACGCCGCAACACTCTCGGAGCCAACACAGATCAGCCCTGCCGACCACTTACCACAAAGTCCTGGCATCCTGGCCTATTGTGTCAAATGCAAACAGAAGAGAGAGGTGGTGAACGCCAGCGAATTTACCATGAAGAATGGCCGTCCAGCCATACGGGGAAGCTGCTCCGTCTGTGGAACCACGATCACGCGTATCGGTAAACTCACCTGAGCACCGAATTTTGGAGACGAGGGCCAAAAGCGCACACCGGCACTTGACGGCATATTTTTTAGAAAGTATAATCACCTGCGTGTCTGAAACTGACTGCTCTCAAAAGAGTTCCTCAAAACGAGCCGATCCTGGCAAGCCAGGGCAATGGAACGAGCAGCGGGCTTCTGCAGACGCAAGCTCAGCGTACATATTCCATGCTCGGCGTCTTTTTGGTTTAGTGTTTATATTGTTCATGTGGGTAACGAAACGAGTAGAGCACACACGTCTCTCACGATCACGCCCAATTTTCCCTCAACACCAGGGAGGAGTTTTAGAATGAGTATTGGCGGACAGAACGAGTCTGAGCAGAAAGTTGTTCATCTGACGCCCGAAGGGTATGCGAAAAATACAGAGCGGCTGGAATGGCTGCGTACAGTCAAACGCAAAGAGGTTGCCGATTATATCCACGAGGCAAAAGAGGCCGGTGATATCAGCGAGAGCAGCGCGTATGAGGAAGCGAAAAACGATCAGGCGATGGTGGAAGGTGAGATCCGCAAGCTGGAGATCCTGCTCAGCATGGCCCAGGTTATGACACCCGATATGCACGATGGCGTCGATGGCCCGCCAACGGTACGCATTGGCATGCAGGTGGAACTGACCAATTCCAGCGGCTCCCCACGCCTCTTTAAGATTGTGGAGACCTTCGAGGCCGACGCGAAAACGGGGATGATTTCCGACCAATCGCCTGTCGGCAAAGCGTTGATGGGGCATCGAGAAGGGGATGTGGTGGAGGTTTCGACGCCCGGCGGCGTGACCAGCTATACGATCCGTTCGATTCGCCCAATGCTGTAAAACAAGCAGCGTAACATAGAATAAAGAGCCGCAGACGTACCTGCGACTCTTTATTCTATGTTACGCCTGTTAAACGATAAATTTGCCGTCTTTGCAGAAGACCACATCGTCAACGCGAATCTCGCTGCCCTGGCGCAGATCGCAGACCATATCCCAGTGGATGGCCGATTCGTTGACGCCCATCGACGTAGGGATGCTCTTACCCAGAGCCAGGTGCACGGTACCAGCCATCTTCTCGTCGAAAAGCGTGTGACGGATACAGCGGTCCACGTAGGGATTGTTGCCAAAGGCGAACTCACCCAGGCGGCGCGCCCCCTCGTCCACGCTGAGCATCTGGTCCAGGTAATCCTGGCCGCGCCCGGCTGTTGCCTCGACGACCACGCCGTTCTCAAAGCGCAGGCGTACATCTTCCACAGAGACGCCGTTGAGGGAACAGGGGAAGCTGTAACGGATATGCCCGTTGGCCGAATTCTCAATTGGACTGGTAAAGAACTCGCCATCCGGGAAGTTCAGGCGACCATCGCAGTTCACAAAGGGGCGGCCCTCAATCGAGAAGGTCAGGTCGGTATCCTGGCCCAACAGATGGATCGCCCGCTTGCCCTTGAGCCACTGCACCCGGCGCTCCTGCTCCACGCTCAGTTCTTTCCAGCGCGCCACAGGGTCAGGATCGTCCAGGAAACAGGCGCGATAACAAAAGTCCTCAAAGTCGCTCAGGGACATCTCAGCGTCTTGAGCGGAGGCGTCGGTGGGGTAGAGCGCAGCCACCCAGCGCAGCGTACCCTCCACCGTGCGCCGCATGTAGGTATCCATCAGCCCGTGGCTGGCCTGTGCAGCCAGCACCATGCGCGAGTGATCGACATTGTTCAATTCTTTGGTATTTGTATCGGCCCACATCGATACTAGCGTCTCATACTCCTCCAACACCAGGCGCTTTATGGGGGGAATATGCGCGAGTTGCTCATCGGAGGCTTCTTTGAAGAAGATCTCAGAGATGCCCGGAAGAGAGATAAAGAGTTCAGGGAAAGCGCCGGCACGCAGAGCCGCGCGATAGATCTCGCGCACCAGGGGAGCTGAGATCGCAGGCGTATCTATCGCCATGCGCTCGCCCTTTTGCACGCCGATAGAATAGTTAACCAGAACATCAGCCATACGCTGCATACGAAGATCACCCATGAAATACACCTCTTTCTGAAATTGAATCAAGACTTATAGCATATTTTAGAGTATGCTACAGGACAATAAGGACAACTTAGAACAAGAAGCAACTTCTCGCTGAACAGGCAAACGATGCTCTGGCAGGTTGCCCGTTCAGCGAGAACCCGACATCAATGAATAGACACAGGCTCAGCCTCGCTCTCGGCCACCTCCCCTTCCTGCATGAGCATTACTGATGGCGGGGGTGCTGGCAGGGCAAACCAACCGAAGACGCCCGCCAGCGCGAGCAACAAACCACCGCTCAACAGGACCAGGTAGGCTGGCAGCAACGTACCCAGGAAGCCTGCCAGCGCGCTGGAGAGCATACTTGCTCCGAACATCGCAGTGTTGAGCACGGACTGCACGCGCCCCATCAAATGGCGCGGCGTGACGCTCATTAACAACGGAGCAAAGCCGATCTCGATCCCGCCCTGCGTTGAACTCATCAGGAGCGTGATGACCAACGCCATCACAAACCAGACTTGCAGGGCATAGATCACGAGGCCCAGACCCAGCAGGATTACGCTGCCCGCCAACATACGTCGCGCTGGTACGCGTTTGGCCAGCAGACCCGCGCCAATCGCTCCAATCAGCATGCCCAGGCCGCCTGTGGCACCCAGATAGCCATACAGACTGGCGCTGGCGTGTAAACGCTGGGTCACAAAGATGATATCCAGCGCGTTGACCGCGCCAGCCCCGAACATCCCGATCAGCACCAGGATCGTCATGATCAGCAACATACGCGTTTTCAACACAAAGCCAAAACCTGCGCGCATTTCACGCAAAATCGCTCCCATGCCGCTGGCCGTTTGCACAAGCGAACCGGTCTTGCTCTTGAAGGCCGAGGGCAGCAGGTCCGCGCTGGGTACCCGCATGCGCCAGAGACATGCGGCTGAGAGCAGATAGGATGCGGCGTTGATGCTCACAGCAATCACTGGCCCAACCAGAAAGTAGAGCGGCGAAGCCAGCGCCGGACCAAGAATGATCGCCAGCGCGAAGGTCACCTGGCCAATAGACGCGGCCTGCGACTGCTGCTGCTCAGAGACGATGACCTGGATCACGGCTGATCTGGCGGGATTGAAGAAACACGAAATCGCCGAGATCAGCAGCACGCTGGTATAAATGGCTGGCAAACGCAACGGACCCGGCGCGAGCAGCGGCAGCAGCGCGATCACTGTCCTCGTGAGATCAGAGGTAAGCATGGTGCGCAAACGGTGCCAGCGGTCCACGAAGACCCCGGCAAGCGGTCCCAGCACAAACATCGGCAGCGCCTGCGCCACCAGCACTCCACTCACAGCCGCCGCTGAGCCACCCAGCGCGAAGACCCAGATCAATAAGGTAGTGCTATAGACAAAATCGCCCATGCTGGAGATGCCCTGCGCCACCGAGAGCAGCGTGAAGTTGCGATTGATCAGCCAGCCCTTCTTACACGATGGATCTGATATCATATGTTAAACCTGCGCTTCCTTATGCTGTAAAACAGTCCTGACCTCTGGTGAGGCCGTCAATTTCCCCATCAGTTGAAAAGATTCGACCGTCTCTTCAGCTAACGAGGCGCTGATATCCTGGGCAAAATGACAAAAACCAATCACATTGATGCGCAAACGCTCCCCCTTTGCGCGATGGGCCAGCAGATCCTTACGCGTAAAGACCATAACGCCAATCGTGATAGTTCGGACAATCTTCGCGGAGGAACGAGCCTCTTCCTGCTGCTCCTCGGCTGATGGAGTCGGCGGGTACGTGAGTAGCGAGAGTGCAATTTCCCGCTCGCCTTCAATCCCGCGCTTCTCCTCAAACGACTTGAATATCGTACCAAGCTGTTCAAGCAGCGTATTCTGCTCCTCGACGGTCAGATAGAGATGCGACATGCCCAGGCTGATCCCCTTATCGAGCAGCGACTCCGGTTGAGCTACCGCCTGACGTACCGCCCGCAGATAACCACTCGAAATCTGCTCAAACAGCTCTTGCAACATGGCCAGCGTTTCGTTCGAGGGAGCCGTGAGCAACGCCTTGTTCACACTGATGTTATGCGCGATGGGCTGGTAGTATTTCTCCAGAATCCCGCCTTTCTCACGCGTCTCCACCAGTTCCAGCAGACCGACGCGCTCCAGTTCGCGCACATGATAATGTACTTTGGCCGGAGCCAGGCCGAGCTGCTCACCAAGCTGCGTCACCGTCATGGCATGCTTCTCCAGGATATCGATAATGCGTATCCGCAATACATCGGCGATGGCACGCAACTGCTCCACCGTCTCAATTTCATAACGCTCTTTCATCGGCAATCCTTTATCATTCAAAAATTTTTGATCGTGTAATAATAATAGATCATTAAAATTGGATTGTCAAGGAGCTGAGAAAAATTCGATGCAGAATATTGCGCGTGCAGCGCGTATTCTCCTCGGAACTGATCGTGAGCAGAGCTTCATATTCCTCATAGATAAGGCGTTGCAGAGGGGGAATATAAGCTAACTGCTCATCAGAAGCCTCCTGCAACACCAGTTCGCGCATACCCGGCAGATTGATAAAGGGTTCGACGTGCGCTCCCACGCGCAGAGCCTCGCGTACCACTTCGTAGACCAGCGGAGCAGCTTATCGGGCCTGCCATGATAGCCAGGCGATCCCCACGCTGCAGGCTCAAAGAATAATGCACGAGGGTGTGCGCCATGCGCTGTAAACGAATATCAGTCATGTAGAAAATTCCTTCCTTTTATGGTCTATTTTACGGAGAAAATTGTGCAGGTTTGTATCTTTCCACCTGCCAAACCCATCATCACTACAAGATCTACAACCATTTAGGGCTTCATATGGTAAAAATTGCCACCTCTCTGGCTCTTTTCATATGCTCATATGGCAATGTTACCATGTATAACAAATAATGTCAATACTTTGGCAAATTATCTCATACAATTGGCAATATTTTCACACGAGATCGACGGGAAAACACAGGGGGCGTGCCCATAATGGACACGCCCCCTGTGCTCTAAGAAGGTAGGAAGAAGTTTACTTATACCTGCTCAAGCTCGCGCTCTGGCTCGGACTCGGCAGTACGCGCGGGTGAGAAGAGCAGACGCAGATTGAGCACGCGTTCGCGGTGGCGTTCCTCGTCGAGATTGTGTACGCGGGCCTTGAGCAGGTCGCGCAGCGAAATGATCCCAAGCAGTTGGTCGGGTTGCGCGCGGTCCACCACGGGGAAGCGCGTATAGCCAAATTCCGCCATGCGATAGACGGCAAAGCGCAACGGTTCGTCGGCATAGGCCACCACAGGTTGAGCACGCATGACCTCAGCGAGCTGGTACACCTGCGCATCGCTCGCGCTCTCCTGAGCATGCCCATGATTATGCAGCAGCTTTTCCAAATCCTGGCGCGTGACCACACCGAGCAGACGTTTCTCAGCGTCCAGCACAGGATAGAGGCGCTGGGACTGGCGCTGGAAGGTACTTGTCTCTTCATCGGCCTTGACGGTCCTACTCAGCAATTTGCGCAGATCGCCGCCGTTGATCGTCGCGTTCAGAGCCACGACGTTGGTGCGCATGGCCTCGCGCACAAAGAGGATCTCCAGCGGGTCGGTGGCGTACTCGCGGCTGAGATGATAACCGCGCCGACTAATCTTCTCGGTCAGGATAGAGCGGCGCATGACCAGCGCGACAACGCTATAGGCCACGATAGTCGTAACCAGCAAGGGCAGGAACATCGTCACGTCGTGCGTCAGCTCAATGGAGAAGACAATAATCGTCAGCGGACAACCAATGACCGCTCCCAGGGTCGCGGTCATGCTCACCAGCGGCCAGAAGCCGGGGAAGACATGCGGCAGGAAAAGGCTTGCCAGTCCACCCAACGCGCCGCCTACCAGTAGCAAAGGCGCCAGCACGCCGCCGGATGTGCCGGAACTGAGCGAGATAGCCCAGATGAGCGATTTCACAATCAACAAGCCCAGGATCATCTGCAAGGTGAAGTGGCCCAGCAGCAATTGATGGATAAGGTCATAGCCAACGCCGAGCGCGGGCGGATAGATGAGACCACCGATACCAATGACCACGCCGCCGATCAGGGGCCACCACATCCAGTGAATGGGCAGCTTGTGGAACACATCCTCGCTGGCATAGATCGAGAGGGTCAGCAGAATCGCCAGCACACCGGCCAGCAGACCCACGAACGCGCAGGCCAGCAGCGGCGTCACTCCCCAGACCGGCGCGTGCAGAGGTGTAAGGAAAAGGGCGTCGGGACCGAGACCGGGCAGGTAGGAACGCACCATCGTCGCGACCACGCTGGCCAGCGCCACAGGGATCAGGCTGCGCGGCTTCCACTCAAACAACATCAGCTCTACCGCTAACAAGGTCGCCGCGATAGGGGTGTTAAAGATCGCCGCCATGCCACCAGCCGCACCCGCGACCAGCAGGGTTTTGCGTTCAGCACTGGTCAGGTGGAAAAGTTGCGCGATCATCGAGCCAAAGGCGCCACCGGTCATAATGATCGGACCCTCAGCGCCGAATGGACCACCGGTCCCAATCGCGATGGCCGAGGCAATCGGCTTGAGTAGTGCCACTTTGGGCTCCACGCGGCTACCATTCATCAGAATGGCCTCCAGCGCTTCGGGGATGCCATGCCCGCGAATACGCTCCGAGCCGTAGCGCGCAATCAGGCCCACGATAAGCGAGCCAACGATTGGAACGGCAATCACCAATATACCAAGCGTATTGTTGGCAGGAGAAGTTAAAGTCCAATCCCAGTGTTGATAAAATGCCAGATTACTAATAAGTGCGATGAGTCGTAGCAGCAAAAGTGCAATCAGGGCGCTACACGCACCGATACCGATGGCTGCCAGGGAAATCAGTAGTGTGCGTGGGGATAATGTAAAATCGCCCAGGCGGCCCTGTGCCTCCTGGTGGCCGATTTTACGCCAGATACCAGAGAACAAAACAATTACTCCTTTATAGGTTTATGTAGAGAAGATTCGCCAATAATAGTTTGCAAAGTTCGCACCAGGTCGGGACCGGTTGAGCGCAGTTCTGTGCGGTGCAAGAGCGAGAGCCTGCGCAAGACTTCCTCGCCATGCGCGGTCAACGTCACCAGCACACGTCGCTGATCCTGCTCGTCGCGGCTGCGCTGCACCAGGTCGCGCTCCACCATGCGGTTCAGCAGCTCCACGGTGCTATGGTGCTGGATCTTGAGCCGCTCAGCCAGGTCGCTGATCGTGACCTTCTCATGGTCAGAGAACCCCTTGAGCGCCAATAAGAGCTGATGCTGCTGCGGCTCCAGTCCCACAGCGCGCGCCGCCTGTTCGCTAAACGCCAGGAAGTTGCGCAACTGGTGGCGAAACTCACCCAGCGCCTGGTAATCATGCGCGTTCAAATCAGAGGATTCCTCCTTTCCACTCTGGCCACAAGAAAGGGAGTCCAGCGGCTCTCCAGCACGGAAGATAAAGGATTCATTCAAAGTCATTTCCTTTTTCTATCGTATTACGATATAATCTTACCAGAACAGAAAGATGCTGTCAAGCGGCTATGACCCCTGGCTCAGCGGGAAAAGGTGCCGCTGGCCAGCATCACAGAGAAGGCGCTGGGACGCGCCTCCCACCTTGTCTCACACGAGTAATACCGCTCGCTTGTTGACAGGACGTGTATACTAGGATATAGAGATACAA
>CAXUEY010000075.1:0-28106 GCA_964250225.1 uncultured Ktedonobacteraceae bacterium
CGTCGGCAGCGTCTGCTCTTGATCATTCACCACCTGGTTGTTGATGGCATCTCCGGGAATATTCTCCTGGAAGACCTGACAACGGCCTACCGTCAATTGCGCGGCGGAGAACCTGTATGCTTGCCAGCAAAAACCACCTCGTTTCAATACTGGTCGAGTTGTCTGACCGAATATGCCCGTTCTGACAAACTACAGCAGGAAGCGGCTTACTGGCTCGCTATGCAGCAAAAATCAACGCAACCTTTGCCGCGGGACTTCTCTAAAGGAAGAGAGGCCAACACCGAAGGCTCTCTTGAACGCATTGTGATCACCTTCGGGGTAGAAGAGACCCAGGCTCTGGTCCAGGATCTGCCCAAAGTCTTCCGCACTCAGATCAATGATGCTCTCCTTACGGCCCTGGTCTATGCCTTTCAGCCCTGGACTGGCACGGCGAGATTACTCATCGACCTGGAAGGTCATGGGCGCGAGCCGGTGATGGAGAATGTGGATCTCTCGCGCACTGTTGGCTGGTTCACAACCCTCTATCCTGTTCTGCTCGATCTTGAAAGCAGCCAGGATATGCGCCAGGCTCTACAGATGATCAAAGAACAACTGCGCTCCATTCCTCATCATGGTATCGGGTATGGTGTGCTACGCTATCTGTCGGGAACAGAGGAAATTGCAGCGCAATTGCGAGCGTTGCCACAGGCTGAAATCAGCTTTAACTATCTCGGGCAAGCTGAGCGCTCGCAGGAAGAAACGGGGATGTTCCGCCCGGCGCGTGTATCTACCGGCCCTGGCTTTGATCTGCGTGGGAAAAGACATTATCTCCTGGAAATCGTCGGAAGCATCAATTCTGGACAGCTCACTCTGACCTGGCTCTATAGCAAACACGTACACGAACGCGTCACAATTGAGGGACTCGCCCAACGCTATCAAGAGAGCATGCGAGCTTTACTTGCCCAGCGTCAGCTTCCCGAAGCCCTTACTCCTACGGATTTTCCGCTGGCCCGCCTCGATACAAAAGCTTTGAACAAAATCTCGCGGCTGCTCGAAAGGGAGAGATAATCATGCAAAATGTTGAAGATATCTATCCACTGGCGCCTCTCCAGCAGGGTATGCTCTTTCATTCGCTCTATGCTCCTGACTCAGGAATATATTGTGAACAATTAGGCATTCTTTTTCAGCCTTCTTTCGATAGCGCGTCTTTCAAGGCAGCGTGGCAATCTGTTATTGCGCGTCATACAATTCTGCGCACGGCCTTTCTCTGGGAGGAACTTGAGGAACCGCTACAGGTTGTTCATCAACAGATAGCGCTGCCCTGGGAAGAACAGGATTGGCGGGCGCTCTCGCCAGGTGAACAAACTGCCAGGCTAGAGGCTTTCCGAAGGGACGATCTCAAGCGCGGCTTCGAGCCTGGGCGAGCACCGCTGTTGCGTTTGACGCTCCTGCGTCTCCCTCAGGACGCATATCATTTCATCTGGAGCTATCACCACCTGCTATTGGATGGCTGGTCCATTATGTTGCTGCTTGACGAGGTTTTTGCTTACTATGAAGCATTGCGGCAAGGTGCTCCATTCCTTCTACTGCAACCACCTCACCCCTATCGGGAATATATGGCCTGGTTGCAGGCCCAGAATTCGCAGGCCGCTGAAACTTTCTGGCGCCACTATCTCGCCGGTTTTACGGAACCCACACCGCTCATAGGTGCCCAGTTTTCCCAGCAAACGGCAAGCAGGGGTTTTGAGCAGATCGACTCTCAGGAACGTGATGAGCATCTCTCGTCTACTACAACCGCCGCGCTGCAAACGTATGCCCGTCAACATCAATTGACACTCAATACTGTATTACAAGGAGCCTGGGCGCTTCTACTCAGTCACTATAGCGGTGAAACGGATGTGATTTTTGGGCACACGATCTCAACCCGGCCTGTCGATCTGGCCGGAGTTGAGTCTATGATCGGCCTCTTTATCAACACATTGCCTGTACGCGTGCGACTCCCTCCCCAGGCCGAGGTGACAACCTGGCTCAGAACATTACAAGCAGAGCAGGCGGAGGCGCGTCAATACGATTATGCTCCTCTGGCTGAGCTTCAAAGGTGGAGCGAGATTCCCGCGGGGCAATCGCTGTTTGAAAGTCTACTCGTCATCGAAAACTACCCGCGCCAGTCGGTCACACCGAATCAGCCGACTCACCAGGACACAACCTATAGTTCCTGGTCGTCGAGCGAACGCACCAATTATCCACTGACGCTAAGCGTTGGGTCCCAAGCGGAATTGCTGCTGCGTATCAGTTATGATCCCACGCGCTTTAGCGAACCAACTATCGCGCGCATGTTTGAGCACTTGCGTATGCTCCTGGAGCACATTGTCGCCAACCCGCAGATGCGCCTTGAGGAACTCCCCTATCTTACGCAGCAGGAACGTCACCAGGTGCTCATCGAATGGAACACCACCACGGCGGATTTCCCCCAGGAAGATTGCCTGCATACCATCTTTGAGGCGCAGGCGGCAAAGACACCTGAAGCAGTGGCACTGGTGCATGAAGACCACCATATAACGTATGGCGCGCTTAACGCATATGCTGATCAGCTTGCTCACAGGTTATGCGAACTTGGTGTGAGGCCAGAATCACGAGTGGGTCTCTGCATGGAACGCTCCGCAGAACTCTTTATCGGTCTGCTGGCCTGCCTTAAAGCTGGGGGTGCCTATGTTCCCCTTGATCCAACCTATCCACAAGAGCGCCTCCACTTCATCGTAACCGACGCGCAGATCTCAGTCCTATTGACCAGGCAAGCGATTTTTGAGCGGGCTTTCTCTGACATCACACCCTCTTTCCCGGGCCAGATCCAGATTCTCTCCCTGGATTCTGCTCCCTGGCAAGCGAACCCGGCCCCTACATTTCGGTCCCCACTGACCATATGGCCCCTGAACCTGGCCTATGTTATCTACACCTCTGGATCGATAGGCACGCCCAGAGGCGTACTCGTTCCTCACCAGGGGGCTGTCAATTATAGTTATGCTTTCTTGCGCCGCTTTGACCTGTGCTCAACAGATCGCGTTCTGCAATTTTCTTCCCTCTCTTTTGATGCGGCGGTTGAGGAAATTTTTCCCACCTGGTATAGCGGTGGCACACTCATCCTGGCCCCAGACCGTGTGGCAGCCTCGCTCTCTCTGCCAGATTTCACCGCCTTTGCCGAGCAGCATAACCTGACCATACTCAACTTTCCAGCGTCATTCTGGAAGGAATGGACCGTGCATGGGCTTTCCACACACCTTCGCCCGCCGTGCCATTTGCGCCTGGTTATCGTTGGAGCTGAGAAAGTAGACGTTGCCTCCTATCGTCTCTGGCGTGAGCGCGCTGACAGGGAGATTACCTGGAGCAATACTTATGGACCAACCGAGACGACAGTGACCGCCACGACGTATATAGCGCCTTCCTGCCGGGAAGAGGAGTTTCCTGCTTGTATTCCCATTGGCAAACCTGTCGCCAATACTCAAGGATATGTACTGGATCGCTCTATGCGCGTCGTTGCTATCTCTGTTCCCGGCGAACTGTATCTCGGTGGTGTGGGCGTCACCCGTGGCTATCTGAACCAGCCTGATGTGACTGGCGAACGCTTTGTCCCTCACCCTTTCAGTTCTGAACCAGGAGCGCGTTTGTATCGCACCGGTGATCGCGTGCGCTATCTGCCCGACGGCAATCTTGAATTTCTTGGGCGCCTCGATCACCAGGTGAAGATCCGTGGGTATCGTATTGAATTAGGCGAGATCGAGGTCGCGCTCAAAAAACACCCGTCTATCCAGGAATGCGTGGTTCTGGCGCGCGCAGATCAGCAGGGTGAACGGTACCTGGTCGCCTATCTGCTACCTGCATCAGCAGATCTCGTGGGAGCAGCGGAGGCACAGCAGGCTGCAACCAGCGCCCTACGCCACGCCCTCAAACAGTCTTTGCCCGCGTACATGATTCCGACCACCCTCGTGTGGATGGCTCAGCTTCCACTTACCGTAGGCGGCAAACTGGACCGGCGCGCCTTGCCCTCGCCAGATCAGGCATTGGTGGGAAGAGAGGCGACTTTTGTCCCTCCACGCAATTCGGTAGAAGAAACAGTCGCTCAGATCTGGATCTACGTACTCGGCTTGCAGCAAGTGGGCATCCATGATAATTTCTTTGAGATCGGTGGCCACTCCTTGCGCGCCACGCAGGTCATCTCACGCGTGCGGGAGTTTTTTCAGATGGAATTGCCAGTGCGCGCCATTTTTGATGGGCCTACCATCGCAGAACTGGCTGAAGCTATTGTCCTCCAGGGACTTGTAGAAGCAGATAGCAACGAACTAGAAGTCTTTCTGGCACAGCATCATAAAAATACGTGATCTGCGGATCTCTCGCGTAATTCCACGCAGCCAGGCGAATATCAATGTTTAGAGTATAGATAGATAAAAGGAGCATGACATGGGCAACCTAGACTATCGGAAGCGGCTTGCGGAACTCTCACCGGAGGATCGTCTTGCTTTCTTTGAACAATTGAAGCGTGAGAAAAAGGGACAACGCCCAGTTACCGGCATTCCTCTCACGCGCCGCACAGAGGAAGAAGGTCCCCTTCCGCTCTCATTTGCTCAACAACGGCTCTGGTTTCTGGAACAGTTTGAGCCAGGCACCTCTCTCTATAATATGCCAGAAATCTGGCTGCTGCAGGGCACGCTGCATTGCGCCCTGTTACAACATGCGTTTGACGCGCTTGTCATCAGGCACGAAATCTTGCGTACTACTTTTCCTCTTCTCGATGGTGAACCCATACAAATAATTGCACCCCTTCAGAGGCTCGCGCTCCCCATCATTGATCTACAGGGACTGCCTGAAGAAGTACGCGAAGCTGAGTCCTCGCGTCTTAGAGAGCAGGAAAAACAGAGGCCCTTTGATCTGGCCCAGGGGCCACTTTTGCGCGGCACGATTCTGCGCCTGGCAGATGAGAAGCATATCCTTCTCCTGACCTGGCATCATATTATTTCAGATGGTTGGTCCAGGGGCGTCTTTGTGCGCGACTTGACCGCCCTCTACAGCGCAGCCCTGCGAGAAGAGCAGCCGCCCTTGCCTGTGCTGCCCATCCAGTACGCTGACTTCGCGCTCTGGCAACGTCAGTGGTTCCAGGGCGAGACATTGCAACGGCAGTTAGCATACTGGAAACGCCAGCTTTCTGATCTCCCCGCATTGCATTTGCCTACAGATCGCCCGCGCCCCGTTGTGCGCAGCATGCGCGGCTCGTGGGTCTCTCATCAGCTCCCTGTACCCCTCGCCATCCGCTTGCAAGCATTGAGCCAGCAGGAACACGATTCACTGTTTATGATCCTGTTAGCAACATTTGCGCTTCTACTGGCGCGTTATACTGACAGCGATGATATACCGATAGGCACGGTTATTGCGAACCGCAATCGTACCGAGATCGAAAATCTCATCGGTTTTTTTGTCAACACGCTGGTCTTGCGTGTCGATCTCTCAGGTAATCCCCGTTTTCGTGAACTCCTGAAACGTGTGCGTGAAATGTGCCTTGAGGCTTATGAGTATCAAGATCTACCTTTTGAACGCCTGGTAGATGAGATGCAACCAGAGCGCGATCTCAGCATCTCAAACCCCTTGACGCAAGTCATGTTTGTACTTCAGAACGCTCCCAAAAACACGCTTACCCTCCCAGATCTTGCGTTACAGTCATTGATAGCGGAAACCAGAACGGCCAAGTTCGATTTGACGCTCTACGCCCTTACCAGCCAGCAGGAAATGTTTTTGGAGATCGAATATAATAGTGATCTCTTTGAAGAATCCACCATGCATCGTATGCTCAATCATCTCGAAGTAATGCTAGAAGCGATTACCGCAGATCCCGACTGTCCACTTGTTTCCATTCCCCTCCTGACTCCTGCTGAGCGCCAGCAATTGCTGGTTGAGTGGCACCCCCTACCCGACCAGCTTTTCCCTGAACGTTGCTTGCACCAGCTATTTGAAGACCAGGCCAGGCAACGACCTGACGCACCCGCCGTGGTCTATGAAGAGAACTGGCTGACCTATAGCGCCCTGGATCAGAGGGCCAACCAGCTTGCCTATACCTTGCACAAGCTTGGGGTGGGTCCAGAGGTGCTGGTGGGACTCTGTGTAGAGCGTTCGCTTGAAATGATCGTAGCGCTTCTCGCTCTTCTGAAAGCTGGTGGCGCCTACGTTCCACTTGATCCTACCTATCCAGACGCGCGCCTGACCTTTATGCTGACCGATTCAGGTGTTTCTGTATTGCTAACTCAGCAGCATTTACTCCACCAGTTTCCAGACCTGGCTATTCCCGTAGTATGCCTGGATACTGCTTTGCCAGACATCCCTGTTGAGGTTTCTCTACCACCATTGTGTGAAATTACGCCTGCTAACCTGGCGTATATTATCTATACCTCAGGCTCAACAGGTCGCCCTAAAGGGGTCGCTGTCAGCCATGCCAACGTCGTGCGCCTTTTTTCCGCCACGCATGCATGGTTGCCTTGCGACGCTAGCGATGTCTGGACACTCTTCCACTCCTACGCGTTTGATTTCTCGGTCTGGGAGATATGGGGCGCTCTTCTCTTTGGCGGGCGCCTGGATATTGTGCCTTACGAGACTAGCCGCGCACCAGAGGCGTTTCTGTCCTTTCTGCAAAGCCACGCTGTCACCATTCTCAGCCAGACGCCCTCGGCTTTTACTCAACTCCTCAACATCCTGACGGAGAAGCAGGAAAAGCCCGCGTTGGCCCTGCAATGGATTATCTTTGGTGGCGAAGCGCTCAATCTGCAAAGCCTGTCTCCCTGGTTTGCACTCTATGGCGATCAGCTCCCCCGCCTGGTGAATATGTATGGAATAACTGAAACAACCGTCCATGTGACCGCCCGTCCCTTAACCCGGGAAGATCCTCTCTCTCAACCAGGTAGCGTCATTGGTCGTCCTCTTACCGATCTGCAAGCCTATGTGCTGGACGCCGAGCTGCGCCTGGTCCCTGTCGGCATTCCTGGCGAACTCTACATCGGTGGTGCTGGCCTGGCTCGTGGTTATCTCCAGAATCCAGATCTGACGGCTGAGCGTTTTATTCCTCATCCTTTCAGCAACCGGCCTGGTCAGCGCCTTTATAAGACCGGTGACCTTGCCCGTTATCTCTCCAATGGGCATCTCGAATACCTGGGGCGCAACGATCAACAAGTGAAGATACGCGGCTTCCGTATCGAGTTGGGAGAGATCGAGAATGCTCTGCTCCAACATCCAGCTATTGCCGAAGCTGCCGTGGTTGCGCGTAAACGGGGTTCTGAAGCACAGGAAGAGAGTAGCAACCGTCTCCTGGCTTATGTTGTGCGCCGCCAGCTTACCCAGCAGACAGAAGCGCAGGCTGTCAACACCTGGTCGGCAGCACAGGTACAACACTGGCAACAAGTCTTCAATACGACCTATCGCCAGGAAAGCGCGGAAGGGAATGCTACCTTTAACATTACCGGTTGGAGCAGTAGCTATACTGGCCAGCCAATTCCAGCCGAGGAAATGCGCGTTTGGGTCGAGCAAACGGTAGATCGCATCCTCGCGTGCTCTCCCCGTCGTGTGCTCGAAATTGGCTGCGGCACTGGATTGTTGCTGCTGCGCCTGGCTCCTTCCTGCGAAGTATATTGGGGAAGCGACCTTTCCCCAGTGGCTTTACAGGGCCTGCGCAAACAGGTCAGCGCGCTAGAACTCTCCCAGGTGCGCCTCTTTGAGCAGGCTGCTGACAACTTTGAGGGACCCCTGGCCGATCAGCAGGGGGTCTTTGACATGGTAATCCTTAATTCAGTCGTGCAATATTTCCCACACGCTACCTATCTTGTACGTGTGCTAGAGGGCGCAGTCCGTTTGCTCGCTCCTGGAGGAACGCTCTTTATCGGTGATCTGCGTCATCCAGGCTTGTTGGAAGCCTTCCATACCTCAGTGGCGCTGCGGAAAGCACCCCTCTCTCTGCAGATCTCGCAGTTGCGCCAACAGATAACCAAACGCGTGGAGCAAGAGAATGAACTGCTCCTGGACCCCAGGTTTTTTACAGTTCTCCCACGCCACCTGCCCCAGATCAACCAGGTTCAGATTCAGCTCAAGCGGGGGGAAAAATACAATGAACTGACACGCTTCCGCTATGATGTACTGCTCCGTGTAGAAGGCCTGGGGCATAGTAGTAATGTGACTGGCCCAGGTCGCGTTATCAACTGGCAGGAAGAGGAATGGACTGTTGGTGGCATACGGCAATTGCTCCACGCAGAGGAACCCGAGCTTCTTCTGTGCAAACAGGTTCCAAATGCCCGACTTGTTCAGGAACTTCAGGTTGTCCACCTGCTGGCAGACGAAACATACCGTGGCCGGGTAGACGATGTGTGGGAATGGTTGCGTACGCATACCCACGAAAGTATTGATCCCGAGGTATTCTGGGAATTAGAGCGCAGTACACCCTATATGGTGTCTATCGCCTGGTCAGCACCCGATCATCCCGAATGCTATGATGTCTCATTCGTCAAAAAAACCGAGAGTAATCAACGATGGTCTGTGGCGGGAGCGCTGGATTCAGAAAGAGCGTTTCCAATGACAGAACGCTGGTGGCAGTTGTACACAAACGATCCTTTCAGATCCGAAGCGTCCAATCAATTGCTGCCGGAATTACGTGACTATCTCAAACAGAAGCTGCCAGACTATATGCTTCCCACGCTCATAATGCTGGAGGCTTTGCCCTTAACTCCCAGCGGCAAAGTGGATCGCCGAGCGTTGCCAGAACCTGATAGCAGCCGTCCCACCTTGAAAAACGCCTTTGTTGCTCCACGTAATGCCAGAGAGAGCACCCTGGCGGCCATCTGGTCCCGCGTGCTGAACATTGAACAGATTGGGATACACGATAACTTCTTTGAACTGGGAGGCGACTCTCTCATGACGATTCGTGTGGTATCTTATGCTAATCAAGAGGGCCTTGCTATTACGGTCAAACAACTTTTCAGCTATCAAACCATAGCAGAACTAGCTCCCGCGCTTGATACAACGCATATTCTAGCCGAGCAAGGTCCGGTGACAGGCCGTATACCCATGATGCCAGCCCAGCGTTTCAACCTGGGGCCGAATATGGGCGATGCAAGCTGTCATAGCATGGCTTTCGTTCTTGAAGCGCCAACCCCCTATAATCCCGCGCTGGTGAAGGAAGTTGTCCGACATTTGCTAACCTATCACGACGCGCTTCGCCTGCGTGCTCTCCGCGAGGAAAACACATGGGAACTCTTTATCGCGCCACCAGATGAACACCTGCCCTTTCAACAGGTCGATTTTTCCCGTCTGTCGGAAGCAGAACAGATCACATCGATTAAAAACGTTATCACAGGCATGGTTACCAATTATAACCTGGCCGGAGACGCGCTTTTGCGTGTCACGCTTTGCTATCTCGGGCCTCACCAGCCAACGCCGCTTATTATCGCCTGTCACAGCCTTGTGGGAGATCTGCAATCCTGGCAAATCTTGTTGGACTCCTTCAAATCCGCCTATCAGCAACTGAGTTCTAACGGTACTCTTCAGCCTCCACCTAAAACAACTGCCTACAAGCAGTGGGCAGAACATTTGCTTGATTACGCCAGATCGGTTGCAGAAAGCGCGGAACTATTGTACTGGTTGAGTGAACCCCGGCGGATGATTGCACCTCTGCCTATGGATTATCCCGGTGGGATATTCTCTGGTCCATCCATGCAAAGCGTGATGCAGCGGTTCGACGAGGAAGAGACACAGGCACTCCTCCACATTGTGAGCCAGCGAGAAGACAGGCAGATCGAGATTATCTTACTAACGGCTCTGGCGCTCGCGTTCATGCAATGGACAGAAAAACACTCAATGCTGGTCACAATTGAGTGTCATGGACGCGAACCCCTTTTCGATGATATCGATCTCTCCCGCACTGTAGGAACTTTTGCCATAGATTATCCCCTGCTCCTGGAGCTAGATGACATCGATGATTTTGAATTATCCTTGCAGTCCGTTCACACACAATTCCACCAGGTGCCCCATCACGGTATTGGCTACGGCGTTTTGCGACACATGCACACGGACCCTGTAATTGTGGAGCATTTATCAGCTTTACCTGCATCAGAAGTATTTTTCAACTATGTAGGAACGTCCATTGTTCCTGAGGCAACTGGCGATAAAGTAGCTGGCCCCTATAATGGCAGGATACATACGTTAAACGACGTTATAGAGGAGCCATCGTTCCAGATAACTGGTTCCATCAACCACGGACAGTTACGCATGCAATGGCTCTACAGCTCACATCAGTATCGTTCCGAGACGGTTGAACACCTTTCTCAAGCGACCATGAAGATTCTGCGGTCCTTCATAACTCACCTTCAAGTCAGATAAGCGAGGGACATATGAATACAATTCATGCTCACTATATAAGGCACCATGCTCGCCATTTCACCCGTCAACAGAACTGGTCGCATGTGAAATGGCGCTGTGTCGCGTGCTTGTTCATCGCCTCTTTGCTCTTTACTCAGGGATGTAGTTTCTCGGGAGCGCAACCGCATCATGCCCCTGCTTCCACAAGTGTGCCTCGGCCACTTGCCAGCGCAGCCCGTATCGACGCCTACCTGCGCCGCCTGAATATGCAAGGCGCGGTACTTGTGGCGCAGCATGGAGCCGTATTCAAGCAGGGATATGGCCTGGCAGACAATGACGCGCATATTCCCAATACGGCGCATACGCGTTTTCGCATTGGTTCTATTACCAAGCAATTTACCGCGCTGGCCATTCTCATGCTGCAAGATCAGGGTAAGTTGCATGTTCAGGATCGCCTGTGCAACTACGTCCCAGCCTGCCCTCAAGACTGGCGCCCCATCACAATTTATCAGTTGTTAATCCACACCTCTGGTATCCCAAGCTACACAGACTTCCCCAATTTTGTCTCGACTATGGGCCAGCCTGTTACGGTGGAGGGGTTGATCGCCCGTTTTCGAGATAAGCCCTTGCTTTTTCCTCCTGGTACAAAGTTCAGCTATAGCAATTCTGGCTATATTCTCCTGGGATTTATCATTGAAAAAGTAACAGGCACATCCTATGCCACCTTTTTGCGGGAAAATATCTTTCAACCATTGCATATGGACGCTACCAGTTATGATGACAACCATCCCAGGCTACCTGATCATGCCACTGGCTATTACCAGCAGAATGTGAAGGCCATGTTTGTGGACATGTCGCTGCCCTATGCAGCGGGTGCCCTTGCTTCGAGCGTTGAGGATATGTATCTCTGGGACCAGGCTCTGACTCACCACCAACTCCTCTCTCAAGCCGGGTATAAGGCTCTGTTTACTCCTCATGTCTCCTGCGCTGATGATTGTTCTCTTCCCACCGATCTTGGCTATAGCTATGGCTGGTATATTGCGAAAGAACCAGCCGGTCGCCTCAACTATCACCTGGGTGGCATTGATGGTTATATCTCGTTTAATGGCTTTTATCCTGATCAAGACGTCGATATCGTAGTCCTGAGCAACCTGGAAAGCACCGATGTGCTCAAGATTGCTCAAGATCTGGCCTCGCTTGTCTTCGGTACGCATCCCTGAGATATATCCAGGATAATGGTCCTATCTCAAGGCAGGAATAGCAAGGTCTGGAAAGAGATCTCGACCGGGCCAGGAAGTGATGCCATCGGCAAGACGACTCAGCGGTTCGTCCAGTGTGACAGGGGGCGCGAGCGGGTCCTTATTCACAAAGAGCACAAACGAGATCCCATCCGAGCGACGAAAGGCCGTTGAGGTTGAGCCGGGAAAATCGCCTTCGTGACCAATGATCGTCTGGCCATCGCCGAGCTTTTCGGTATACCAGCCGCGCAACATACCCGCACCAGGCGGCTCCGTCCACATGATCTGCACCGTCGCAGGTCGCAACAGGGGATTTCGCTCGCCCAGGTCAAAGGCCGCCAGCACCTTCGCATAATCAGCGGCAGCCATTATATTCCCTCCAGTTGAATCTCGTGTCTCCATGCTGATGCCACCGTAAGCATAAGGAACGAGCTGGTTATCAGGCGCGACCACGTTGGGCCTCACATACGGCGTCTGGCCGTGATAGAAAACCTCGCCGGGGGCGCGGTTACGCAACAGCGAACGAGCTGGGCGAGGGCGTTTGAGTCCCAATGGTTGCCACAACAGTTGCTGCATCGCCTGGTTAAATGGTTTACCCGTCACTTTCTCGATGATCTGCCCCAACAGGCTATAGCCAAAGGGCGAATACGCTGAGGAGCTACCAGGTTCAAATTGCAGGGGTTGCCCGGCCATATAAGAGGCAATCTGATATTTGCTTACCGGCAGCGGCAGAGAAAAAGCCTGCGCCACTGTAAGGTCTTGCTCCAAAGGATCAAAGCTCTGGCTCAAATCCCAACCGCCCATATGTGAGAGCAAGTGCCAGACGAGTACCCGGGAGAATCTTGGATCTATTGGGGGATCACTGCGGAGAGTGCGAAGCTGAAGTATTTGCTGCATATTTGTGTCCAGGCTCAATCTTTGTTGTTCGATCAGGCGGTGCACAATAATACTTGTCAGAGGTTTTGTGCAGCTTGCTATCCGAAACAGACTGGTCGGTTGAGTGAGCGGGTACTCTGGCTCAGCCCAGGTGTAAGCGCGTGCAAAGACCAGGCGGCCATCTTTGGCAATGGCTAGCGATGCAGACCGAATCCCGTTCGCCTGCATATACTGTTTGAGCAGATCATCATAGGCGGCCAACTGAGGAACAGAGGGGCCGGTAATATGAAAGGCTCGGGGAGTGCGTTGTTCAGATTTTACAAAAATGGCTGCGAAGCGGGTTATCGCCCCATTTCTGCTCCCCTGAAGTGTAAGCGGATAATAGCCCTGACTTTTCAGATGCTGAGCCTGGTACTGAAAGTCGTTGCCGGTCAGGTTATTTTGAACAATCGTCGGACCTGCCGCATCATCACGAAAAAGCGACCAGATGTGTTGATCGGATGAGATGGTGAGGAAAGTGGGTTGTGTCCACTGGGCGATCTCGGCTGTCAGGCGTCGCTGGTAATCATCCAGGCTCTCGTAAAAGCCATCGTCCCAGTTCCAGGCCACTCCATTGGTATCCTTCTCCCAAATGCCAGCATAGAGAGGTTGACGTGCATCTCCATAGAGAGCGCCCCAGCGCAACAGATAATTGTTGGCTCCTGCCCAGGCGCTCCAGTACTGGATCGTTGGCTGTTCCTGCTGCGGGTCCGCAAAGGTTGGATCGGAGAGGAGATGATACTTAACAATAGAAGGGGCGACCTTCTGCTCAAGCACCCCGGCAAAAAGAGCCTGGGAGCCTGAACCTGTAATGGTCAGGATGGTTGGCTGATACCGCCGGGTACCTGAGGAGGCGAGAAGGTTCTGAAGTTGCTGTTCGTTTATATCCTGGAAGGTCAGGAAAGCTGGCCCGGCGCGTTTGATCCAGAGAGCGGCATAGAGCGCCTGAGGAGGATCGCCATAAAGGCTGAGCGAAAGGAGCCGATAGCCCTGGCTTGAGAGGGCTTTCCCCTGTGTTTGATGGTACGAACCAGGTTTATCGTAATAGGTAATCACTTGAGGAAAAGATGAAGGAGATGCTGAGGAGTGCTGCCAGGGAAGGTCACAGCCTGCGACACACAAGGCCATCAACCCGCTCATCCCACCGGCAAACGTGCGGCGGGAGATGCGCTGCAAAAACACCAGGTCATTCGCCTTCATGAGATCGTCCTTTCTTTAGGGTATCCTACCTATTTTCCTGGGAATAGACGTGCTTGACCATATAACCAGCCTGGACAGCTCAGTGGGGAAGTCATCTCCAGAGCCGATCTCTTCATGCACACCAGATATATGCTAACAACAATCTTCTCCCTATCTTAAGATCCCCCGTTGCCATGAAGTTGACGGAGATACGTATAGTTGGTTGGGAGCGTCCTGGTGAGTTCCTGCTGTTGCTCCTGGATTTTCTCGAAGAGTGGTTTGGCCCGTTTGATCGATTCTTTCCGATGCATCAATTCTGGGAGTGGATGATCGGGTAAAAGCCCCAGGCCAGCGAAGATACAGTAATAGTTGCTGTTTGTCCAGAAATTTCGGAACTCGGCCTCAAAATTCTCGTAGTACGTGTCTTCTTCAGCAACGGGCATGTTGACGGGCATGCCTGCTCGGTACATGGCGATCTTTTCACGAAGCGCGTCCGCCAGATAAAGATCTTTATTTGCTCTCCAAAATGGCGTATCGACACGTGGCGAGAAGTAGAAGTGCGCCTGAATGAAGTCACGCGAATCATCAAACATGATTTCAATTTCACGGTTGTATCGATCAATAAGAATCTGATCGAAACGTTTATCTGGGAAGTGTCTCGCAAGCTGATAAATAGCAGCAGTAATAAAGTAAATACCAGTTGACTCCAACGGCTCCAGGAAGCACGAAGAGAGACCGATGCTTACACAGTTCTTCACCCATGCACGTCGGTTGCGACCAACTCGGAATCGAACCTGATTCAACGGCGTCTCTTCGGGATTCAGATTCCAGAGTTGACAAAAGTCTTTTGTGGCCTCATCCTGGCTGGAGAATCTGCTAGAATAAACATAGCCGGTGCCAAAGCGTGTAAGCATTGGAATCTTCCAGGCCCAGCCCGACTTCATTGCAATTGCCGAGGTATAAGGTTCAACCCCATTTGCCTCATCATCGTGAGGTACCGTTGTAGCGACAGCTCGATCACAGAGCAAGTGATCGCTCATATCCAGAAACGGCTCCCTCATTGCCTGATTGATCAGTAAGCCACGGAAACCAGAACAGTCTACAAAGAGATCCCCCTCCAGGATCTGGCCATTTTTCGTCCGTAGAGCGGTGATAAAGCCACGTGTATCGAATAGCACCTCTGTCATTTCATCTTCAATATGTTGAACGCCCAGCGTCCGAGTCGCGAAGCGGCGTAAGAAATCAGCGACGAGATTGGCATCGAAATGCCAGGCATAGCTGGCCCAGCGTTTTCCATCCAACCAACGTGGTGCTAGTTTGGCATCAAGAGCGGGCGGCCCCTTATAGCAGGCGTAGTCGAACGGCACATTTGTCAGACCTTGCTGCTTTTCATACACCCAGTAGTGCGATAAGGGGAGTTGTTCGTGATTGGGAAGCTGACCAAAGAGGTGATAATAATGATCTGTTGACTTACCTAACACCCGTGGATTCGGGACACCTGGACCGTTTGTGCGCCAGTTAATAAATTTGATGCCCAACTTGAAGCTTGCGTTGCATTCACGCATCCACTCTTCCTCCGGGATGCCGAGATACGCAAAGAAAGCCTTATGAAGGTTGGGAACGGTAGCCTCACCCACACCTATTCTTGGGATGGATGGTGCCTCTAACACAGTGATGTTCACCGAGCTTTGGAGAGTCTTGGCAAGATAAGAGGCAGCCATCCAACCAGCTGTCCCCCCTCCAAGAATAACCACGCTTTTGATGCGTTGATCCATAGCCTTGCATTCCTTTCGGCAAATAGCCTCTTAAGATCGAAAAAAAGAGGTAAATGATTGCAGCCTTCTTTCTAAAGAAATAGTAAAGCATTCAGGGCTAATATGAGTATAGCATTCCCACACTCATTTGTCTTCCTTAGTGGCGTGCGGGGAGGATGTCAATTTCCAGGTGGTGTCACTCTCTGTCACTATCCGTCACGGTTTCTCGGTTCACCACGGTAATGCCGCGCCAAATCCGCGCGCTATTCGTCCGATCAGCCCGGCAGCCAAGCGCTTTCAACTGTTGAGTAAAGGTCGTCCGGGAGAGCGGATAGCGTTCCTGATACGTCCTGGACCATCGTTCATACGCCTGCCAGAGATCAGCAGAACGGCACCAGGCGCGTGGATGCAGTTCACAGCAGGCATCAAGGAAGTTTTGGAGTGGATCGTCATTGACCGATGAATGAGAAGAGAACTGCTGAGGTTCTTCTTCCTTCTCGCCTCTCTCTAAAAGCATTGGCTCCCCTTCCATGTTTCGTTCTCGTCGTGTTTCTTTCTGTGCTTGTACCTGGCTCAGGGACAACTGGGCATATACTTTGTGAGTGGCAATGGTTTTGCGATGGCTGTCTCCCAAAGATTGCGAGCGGATGGTCAGCGCGCGTTCAACCAGGAATATGGCTTCACTCAGATTGCCTTGCTTCTGGTGGAAAAGAGCCAGATCGTGCAACGTTTGGGCTGTTTCGGGATGATCATGACCCAGGTGCTGTTCTCGGAGAGCGAGCGCGCGCCGATAGAGCGGCTCCGCTTCCGTGTACTTTCCCTGTGCTGTATAAACCGATGCCAGATTGCTGAGTGAGAAAGCTACCAGGGGATGATCAGGGCCTAAAGCCTGCTCTCGGAGCGCCCGTGCCCGTTGATGGAGCGCTTCTGCCTCCACGTACTTACTTTGCTCCACAAAGCATTCGGCCAGGTTGTTAAGGTAGAAAGCCACCAGGTGATGATCAGGGCCTAAAGTCTGCTCTGAAATGGATAATGCATGTTGCAAAAGTGGCTCTGCCTGTGCATATTTGCCCTGCTCTCCATACAGACTCGCGAGATTGCTAAGCGCGCGCGCCACATCCAGGGGATCAGCCCCCTGGGTCTGCTCGTAGATGGAGAGCGCGAGTTGATGGAGCGTTTCTGCCTGCGCGTATTTCCCCTGGCTCCAGTAGAGATTGGCGAGATTGTTGAGTGTAGAAGCCATATCGAGGGGATCAGCCCCCTGGGTTTGCTCGTAGATGAAGAGCGCGCGTTGATACAGGGGCTCTGCCTGTGCATACTTACCCTGCTCCCAGGATAGGAGTGCCAGATAGTTCAGCGCAGAAGCGACGTGGGAGTGGTCAGGCCCTTGAGTCTGCTCTCGGAGAGCGAGCACATGCCAAAAGAGCGGCTCTGCTTCTGCATACTGCCCACGCCTGAGCAGATGCTGAGCGACCTTATAGGTCAGAGCTTCCTCGGCAAATCCGACTCGACGCAAACAGAGCAGCGCGTGCGGCAGAAAGCGGTCACTCTGCTGCCAGGAAGTAGACGCCGCCGTAGGGTGGGCGTTGGGAAATGCCGCAGAGAGCGCTGCAAGGGTTCGCCTGTTCCATATCTCCAATTGGCTCTCTGTCATTGTATCCAACAGCACTGCCTGAACCAACCGGTGCAATGAAAGAGTCTGTTCCTCTGGATATCGGCACAGTAAAGAAGAAGAGCAGGCGACCACGATCAGGCGATCCCACTCCAAGGGATCGCTACATACAGTCTTTAGATCCGGTCCGAGCATCTTCGCCCCCTGGCGAAAGAGTTCTTCGGGGATGGCATCGGGCTGGAGGAGGGCGCAGACTCGCAGGAGATCTCCAACGACGGGGTAGCGCTCAATCGCCGAGGCGAGGGCTAACATGAATGTGGTCGAGACCGATGCTGGATGGTCATGCGCCCTTTCGCCTCGACTGCGCAGCAGATCAAAGCGCCGGGAGCAAAACAGATCCAGATACGCTGACACGCCACAATGAGTAGCCTCCAGATACGCTCCTGCCTGGTCCAGGGCTAACGGCAGTCCTCCGAGTGCTTCCACCAGTTGAGTTGCCGAGGCGTAGGAGGCTGAATGCTGTTCGGCAAACTGGTGCAACTGTCCGCTCCCAGCTTCGGGCACCAGGATTTTGGCGCGCCTGAGCAGGAACAGGAGTCCCTCTTCTAGCTTCATCGGTGCCAGATCCAGACCATACGCCCATGTTCCCAGGACAGGGCTTTGCGTGGTGAGCAACGTCGCCCCAGATCGGGCGGAAGGCAGAAAGCGATCGAGCAGGACCAAATCTTCCACATTATCCCAGATCACGAGCCAGTGGCCATGCGTCGAGAGCCAGCGCTGGACGGCTGCAATCACGCGTTGCTGGTCCTGATCAGCTTGTTCCGGCAGATGGAGCACTGAGGCTACGCGCAAGAGGCTAGAGACGATCTGCTCTTCAGTCTCCGCCCCGATCCAGAAGATGGCGCTATATTCCAGAGCGTAGCGGTAGGCATACTCCAGGGCGATCTGCGTCTTGCCGACGCCGCCCAATCCATGCAGTGCCGAGGATCGGGTCAGTGCAACCGCCTGATCGATGCCAAGCTGCGTATGCAACGCTTCAAGGATTTCCTCGCGCCCGGTGAAGTAGGGATTACGCAGCAAAGGAACCGACCAATGTGGGGAGAGTGCAGTCAGGCTGGCCTCCAGCAAATATCGTGTCTCCGGCTCGTCTAGCGTTAAATATCGGGCCAGTTCCAGTACAAGTCCGCGGGTAGCTGGTAAATACGTGCCAAGTTCCCACGATGAAATAGTATTCCCCTGCACGCCAAGCTGCTGTGCGAGTTGCCGTTGGGTCAGCCGCTTGCGCTTGCGGTAGGTTCTTAGCAATTCGCCGAAACTGGTAGAGAGAGTTTGCAGGTCTCCAGACATATTCCCTGGGTCTCCAAAAGATGAGAATTGCGAGCAACACTGAAAAGGACTTGTTTATCCTTCTCGTATTCTCTGCCAGACTACTGTTGCTTGAAAGGAAGCGAATGGATTTCTTCATAGGATATACGATGAGAAAGACGAAAAATTCACAGCCAAACCATGAATGTGCCACAGTAAACTTATTCCTAGGAAAGCATCAAAAGAGGTGTCCGGCACCAAGCTACGAGAAGTGACCACGAACATCCTCTTTTCCACAAGTAAAAGACAGAAGGAGATTTTGTATGCCACCTATGATCACAACGCCAACGGCTATTTCTCAGGACCAAGAACACGAACTGGCTCAGGAATTTGAACTCGACATTCGCATCTCGTCGGTGAGTGTTCCCACGCTGGTGTTCAATACTCAAAACCAGAGGACATGTACATGTGCTACATGCTCTGCATGCAATACATGTACATGTAATACATGTCATATTGTCGGAACCCGCTGCATCCACGACTAAGACAGCGGAAGGCAGAGGCATTTCTTTCCGCAAAATAAGGACGGCTCCTGGCCAATAAGAAATGCCCTGCTATTGCTGCCTCTCCACTTTTCCAGGTAAAATGTTGATCTTTTTCATGATACTTGAGAGATCTTTACTTCATGAACAGAAAGAAATGCGATGCAAGAGACTGAGTCACCAATTGCCCGCCGGTTGTCTTTTGATGGTTCTGGCCAGAGCGTCCGTATCTCATGGCAGCCGTTGCTGGATAAACGTTTGGGTGCGCGGGCATGTGAAGCCGCTTGCTTTGTCGCCCAACGCATGCGCGATTCCACATATGTTAATGAAATAGCAGAGATCGCCAACCACGAAGCACTCTTTCCCTCCCATCGCTCGCCTTCCGACGTGGCCTCAGGTGACGCAGGATTGGCTCTCATGTACTCTTACTTCGACGCCTGCATGCCTGGCCAGGGCTTCGATCTCGTGACACAACAGTATTTGCGCATCGCTGCCGAGGGCACCCGACAGTCTACGCTCGCTTTTCCCTCCCTCTTTGGCGGAACAGCCGGTCTGGCATTTACTCTTGTGCAGGCCAGCCAGGGAGGAAAACGCTACCAGCAAACGCTGGCCCGTGTTCACCAGGGTTTGTGCAGGCAGATACTCACCCATCCGTGGCGACGGCCCGAAAGTGCTGCAGGTGTGGCCTCAAGTGATTTTGATCTGATTATGGGGGCGTCGGGGGTCCTGGTCTATCTGGTGTCACTGGAGCAAGTAGACTCAACAATTCAGGCCGCAATTGCCCATTTGTTGGCGTATCTGTTGTGGTTAAGCGAAGCAGGTCAGCCTCTGGGGCAGGAACGCTGGTACGTTCCGCCCGATCTCTTGCCCACCGATATGCACCGGCAGCATTTTCCCGGTGGATATTTCGATTGCGGACTGGCCCACGGCATCCCGGGCCCTCTGGCCGCGCTCGCTCTCGCCTGGGTGGCTGGCTATCGTTATCCCGGCTTGCGCGAGGCGATTGCCTCGTTGGCAGGTTGGGTTGTTGCGCATCGTGTCGAGCAGGAGGGGGGGAGCGACTGGCCTGCAAGCTTGCCGCTGGAGTGTGCTACGGCGCCCCAGACCTGGCAGCAGCTTCCTCCTACGCGCTCTGCCTGGTGCTACGGCGCCCCGGGTGTAGCGCGCAGCCTCTGGCTGGCCGGTCGCGCCCTGGGAGACAGGGAGTTGTGTGTGAGAGGGATCAAGGCGATTGAGGCCGTGCTGCGCCGTCCTGTGGCCGCGCGCGCCATCGATGCTCCTACGCTCTGTCACGGAGTTGCCGGGCTTTTGCAGATTTGTCTGCGCTTTGCCCACGAGTGTGAAAGCGACCTGGTGCATGCGCACATTCCCATCTTGACCGAGCAGATCCTGGAGGCCTTTGATCCCACCTCCGCGCTGGGTTTCCGTGATATTGACGAGCGTGGGCCATGCGATCAGCCTGCCTGGCTGACAGGGGCCCCCGGCGTAGCGATGGTGCTCCTATCTGCTGCGACCAATGTCACTCCGACCTGGGATCGCGTGTTAGCCATCTCCTGATTCTCCCGGGTGTCTCCACCCAGAGATGGAGCACTTTACGACCTGAAATATGATGTGTTTAGAAAGAACATTTATGGCAAAACAAAAGCAGCCGAGCAAGAAACTGGAGGAGTCACTTTACCTGCCAGCTCCTTTTTACATGGTGCGCGCGCCAGCCTTGCCTGCCCAGGTGTTTATACAACTGAGCAACGCGGGACATATGTGCATGGAGACAGAGGTCATGGATGAAACGCTCCAAAAGGGAGAGCAGGTATGCGCTGCTACGCTGCTGCAATTCGCAGCGCGGCCAGAGGTGAGACAAGCGCTAGCCATCGCAAGCCCATCACTTTTGAAAGGGCTGGAGCGTTTACGGCAGGGCGAGGGAAAAAAGGCACAGGAAACGCGGGTGCATGCAGGACTGCTCCGCTACCTGATTCGTATGGGTACCCGCCCGACGCCGTTTGGCTTATTTGCAGGGGTTGGATTGGGGCATTTCGCGCAGTATACGGATCTCTGCTTAGGTGAGACGGCTATCGCGAGTTTCCGCACTCGCCCGGATATGCATTGGTTGCTCTCCCTCTTGCGACTGCTGGAAAAGGACCCGGCCCTGGTAGCCCAACTCAAAGTCAGACTCAATCAAACGGCCTATCTCGCTGGCGAGCGCGCGATGTTACCTTTTGCTGATACCTATGGCGTACAAGATAACCGCGCTATCTCGTTGCGCGCCACTGCGGTTGTGCGCACGGTCTTTACCCTGGCGCAGCAACTTATCCCTTATGCAGATCTCCAGGCCGCTCTTCAACAAGTGTTCCCGCAAGCGACCAGCGAGCAGGTCGAACGTGTCCTCTGGCAACTCTGGGAGCATGGCTTCCTCATCAGTGAATTGCATCCGCCTTTGACCGCTGCCCGACCCGCCGAGTATGTACACGCACACCTGCACACGCTACGGGGAGTAGGCGAGATTAAAACGCATCTCTCTCGTGTACTGGAGGAGAGTCGTGCTTTGGATCGTGCCGGTCCCGGCGCGCCGGTGAGCATGATTACAACGTTGGTCCAGGATCAGGAGAAGCTGGTTCCAACGGAAAACAAGGATGCCTCGCGAGAAGACAAGAACGCTCTCCCGCTGCAAGTGGATAGTGCACTCCAGGTGAAAGCGACTCTCCTTCACCAGTCAATTGGCCAGGCTGCCGCGCACGCAGCGACTTTCCTCCTGCGTACCACACCTCTACCCACCGGTTTGCGTAATCTCCAGGAATACCGCCTGCTTTTTCTGGAAAAGTATGGTGAGCAGGCCGAGGTGCCTCTGCTCGATCTGCTCAGTTCGGAAAACGGCCTGGATGCCCCTGCTGGCTACGAGAGACCACCTCGTACCTATGATCACCCTGCCAGTCTTCAATCTCCAGCCACGAGTCCGCGCGATCAGCTGTTACTGGGATTGGTGAGCGAAGCAGTGAACCAGCAGAATCAGGAGGTGGAACTGACCGAGGAGATCCAACAGCAGTTGGAACGCTGGTCGCCTAAGCTGGAGGAAGCGCCCCTTTCGCTCGAAATCTATCTGCAGCTCCATGCCAGGTCCTGTGAGGCCATTGACCAGGGCGAATGGACCGCGGTGGTTGGAAGTAATTGCGGCTCGCCGAGTGCAGGGCGTTCGTTCGGGCGCTTTTTTGATCTGCTGGGAGAGCAAGGCATGGAGGCTTTGCGTGACCTGGCAGCACGTGAAGAAGCGCTGCTGCCAGGCGTCATCTTTGCCGAGCTCGGCTATCAGCCCTGGCAGGCCCGCCTGGCGAACGTCGCGATTCGCCCGCCACTGCGCTCCTATGAGATCGCCATTGGCACCACCCCCTCGCTTCCACCTGAGCGAGCACTCACCCTCAGTGACCTGGTAGTCGGTATCCACAATGGGCACTTTACGCTGCGCTCCCTGCGCCTTAATAAGCAGGTACGGGTGTGCCAGAGCCACATGCTGAATCCGTTTCTTGCTCCCAATGTCTGCCGCTTTCTGATAGAAATTGCCAATGATGGGCTGCCTTGCCTGAGTCCTTTTGATTGGGGGCCTCTCACCACTGCTCCTTTTCTGCCGCGCCTGGTCATGAAGATTGGTCCATCAGCGAAACTGGTCATCACCCAGGCGTGCTGGCATCTCCAGGCCGCAACGATTCTCCCTCTAGGTGAGGGATCGACGGCGGTCCGCTGGTTCCGGGGGTTACAGCATTGGCGTACCCAGTGGCGAGTCCCACGTTATATCTATCTGGCGGAAAGGGATAATCGTCTGTTACTTGATCTGGAGAATCCGCTGATGGCGGCAGAATTGCGCGATGAATTGAGGAAGCTCAAGGAGCATATGCAACTCACCCTGGAGGAACTCCTCCCCGACTTTGAGCATCTCTGGCTGCGCGATACTCAGGAGGCCGGGTATTTCTCAGAGATTGTCGTGCCGATACTCCGTGCCGATGCATTTGATCCACCGACCAGCTTTGCTGCACAGAACAAGACAGGCTCTTCTTCCAGGCCAGGGATTTCGCTGGTTGAGCGCAAGTGTTTCCCAGGCGAGGAATGGATCTACCTGAAACTGTATGCCGCTTTCAGCCAGCACGAGGAATTGCTGGCTGGCCCTCTGCGGAATATTGTGTCCTCGCTGCAAGAACATGCGCTGCTTGATCGCTGGTTCTTCATCCGCTATGCCGACCCGGAACCTCATCTGCGCCTGCGCTTCCACGCGAAAGATACCACCAGCATCCAATCGATTCTCGCGCTCGTCCTGCCGTGGAGTGTGCAGCTTGCTCGCAACAGCCAGATCCAGCGTTTCAGCCTGGATACCTACGAGCGCGAAGTAGAACGCTACGGAGGTCCCGAGGCCATCGATCTGCTAGAGCAAGTGTTTACTGTAGATAGTGTGCTGGTCAGCGACATTATCGCCTTTCAACACACCCATCGTCTAACTCTTGATCCTCTGACAATCGCGGTCTTCACTCTGGATCATTTCTTCACCGCATGGGGCTGCACGTTCCAGCAGCGTCTGGAGTGGACGCAGCAAGCTAGCGAGAAATATGCTTTCAGCAAAGAGTACCGCTCTGAGAGAAAGCGCTATTGTGGCTTGCTCTCTTCGAGAGATCAGCTTGAGGCAAGCGTTGCCGAGCAGC
This sequence comes from uncultured Ktedonobacteraceae bacterium, assembly GCA_964250225.1. Taxonomy (GTDB): domain Bacteria; phylum Chloroflexota; class Ktedonobacteria; order Ktedonobacterales; family Ktedonobacteraceae; genus Paraktedonobacter. The sequence goes on from CAXUEY010000075.1 coordinate 23,575, forward strand.
GTGGGCTTTTGTTGAACCTGGTTCGCCCATATGCACCCTTTCTCGACGAATTGGGTGCACAGGCCCATCAACTTGCTGAGGCAGAAAAACTGTGGGTTCCAGAAATGTCGCTGCTGGGCAGTCTGGCACATATGCACTTGAATCGCCTGCTAGGGATCGATAGTAACCGGGAAAACCAGGTCTATGCTTTCTGGCTACATACTCTCGACTCTCTGGCGCGCCGTCCTGGGCAGAATCATGCACCCAACGAACGGGGGCACGCGCCCTTATGAGACGATTGCTCGCCCATCTTGCCAGCGTCACCTCAGCCTGGAGGCGGGTCCTCCAATTGCTCTGGCATACCCAACCCTGGTTCGTCACGTGCTTGCTTGTCCTGACAGTGTTGAGTGGCCTGGTGCCTTCGGCACAGATCCAATTGACCAGTGCGATCATCGGCAGCGCAGTACAGGCCGTTCGCGCAAGCCATACGCAGACCCTGGTCAATAGCGCCCTGCTTTTTGGAGTTGCCCAGGGAGTACTGCTGTTGGTGAGCGCGTTACTTGATCTTGCGGGTCAGCAAGTGCAAAACCTCTTGATGCTGCGTCTGAACAACACGATCAGCCTCCAAATCATGGAGAAGGCTGCCAGCCTGGATGTCGCACATTACGAGAACGATGAGAGTTACGATAGGCTGCAGCGGGCGAATAACGAAAGCGGCTACCGACCCTATCAGATCTTTTACCAGATGACTCTACTGGGATCGCAGCTTGTGACGCTCATCTCCGTCGTGGCCGTGCTGCTCTCCTGGAACTGGTGGTTGGGTCTCCTCATCCTGCTGGCGCCTCTGCCCTCCGTCTGGTCCCAATTCTTTTTTAGCCGCCGGGAATATCTGATTGAGTGCGCGCGCACTCCTTTGCGCCGCCAACTCTCCTATTTGCAGTTTCTGGTCACCCACGCCTCTTCATCCAAGGAGATTCGCCTCTTCCGCCTGGGCAGCTACTTCATCGAGCGTTATAAGCAGCTCTATCGCGAGTTTTACACTGTTGACAGCCGCCTGGCCCGTCAGCAAACGCTTGCCCTGGTTCCGTTTACCATCCTGACCAGCGCGGTGACAGGCGGTGCTCAGCTCTCAGCGATTGCGGTCACGATTGCCACGAATCAACTCGGTTTTCTAGCTGGCTATCTCCAGGCTATTGGTGTGGTCCAGGGTACTATGCAATCCTTGCTGGGATCGCTTGCCCAGCTTTATCAACATAACCTTTTTGTGAACAATTTGTTTGAATTTCTCGATACCCCTGCCAGCTGCATCAAGAGCGGAACACGGAGGGTTCCTGCGCGCCTGAAGAAAGGTATTGAATTTCGCTCGGTCAGCTTCGCTTATCCTGGCACTACACAGGAAGTGCTGCACGAGCTGAATCTCTTTTTGCGGGCAGGCGAATGTGTGGCGCTGGTCGGGCAGAATGGGGCGGGCAAAACCACCCTGGTCAAACTCCTCACCCGGCTCTATGAGCCAACCACGGGCCAGATTTTGCTCGATGATATTCCGCTGGAGGAGTACGACCTGGACGACCTGCGTCGGAAGATCAGTGCTCTCTTCCAGGATTTTGTCCAGTACGAGTTGACCGTGCGCGAAAATATCGGCTTTGGGTCCCTCGAAGAGATTCAGGATGCTGTACGTATTAAGCAGGCCGCTGAAGAAAGTGGCGCTGCTTCGCTAATCGAAGGTCTGCCAGAGCGCTATGAGACGATTCTTGGACGCATGTTTGCCAAAGGACACCAGCTTTCAGGAGGACAATGGCAGAAAATGGCGTTGGCGCGTGCTTTCATGCGCCGGGCGCCTGTGGTCATTCTCGACGAGCCGACGGCCGCACTGGATGCCGAGTCGGAGGCAGAGATTTTCGGACGCATGCAGCAGATAGCCGCCGGAGCCACCACGCTGATCATCGCCCATCGATTCTCGACGGTGTGCAAGGCGGATCGCATTCTGGTAATCGAGCAGGGCCACGTGATCGAAGACGGCTCGCATGACGAGTTGCTCCGGCAGGATGGAACCTACACGCACCTGTTTCATTTACAAGCTTCCAGCTACCTGGAGAGCGCCAGCTTGTCTCTCTCTCCACAGCTTGCCCTTGAAGCAAGCTGCGAAATGGGTCATATACATGATGATCTTTTCCCGAAAAAATGGATCTTCCGCAACTTTCGTGCTCAGGATACAACCCGGATTCGTAAAGAAGATGAGGAACATTCTTGATCTCGTTTTGTGTAAAGGTGGTTATCTTGTCCTATATTTCTTGGAATGCTGACAACCCTATGTCACTGTTTGCGATACCGATCTGCAATCTCCTGGGCCATCTGCTGAACCAGACAGCACAAGTCAGGAGGGGCGAGCACTTCAGCATCAGGACCAAAGCTGAGGAAGAAGCGGGCAAGCCAGTCATTTTCGGCTGGGGGCCACCGAAAACAGAGGAGTCCTTCCTCCTCGCCAAGTGGTTGGATGGCTTCACTGAAATACGGATTACGCTCCATCATGAGAGGTCTGTTTCTTTGTTTTTTGACGAGAGAGGACGACGTGTTTGCCAGCACCTGACTTTTCTATGAATCCAGGTGCAGCAAGCCTCGTTCCAGAGCGGCGGTCACGGCGGCGGTCCGGTCAGAGACAGCGAGCTTGGCAAACAGATGGAGCAAGTGAGATTTGACGGTTGCCTCCGAGAGATACATCGCCCGCGCAATCTCTTTGTTACTGGCCCCACGCGCGACCAGCGCCAGGACTTCTACCTCGCGGGCGCTGAGTGCTTCTCTGCCCGGTTTGCGCACCTGGTGCAGCAGGCGAGTGGCAACGGTCGGCGCGAAGACCGCTTTCCCCTGAGCCACGGTGCGCACGGCGGTGAAGAGTTCTTCTCTCTGCGCATCTTTGAGCAGGTAGCCCATCGCACCAGCTTCGATGGCACGCAGAATATCCGCATTGCTTTCATAGCTCGTCAGGACCAGCACCGCCGTTTTCGCTTGCTGGGCGCGAATCTGGGCAGTGGCCGCTGCCCCATCGAGCAGCGTCATGCGCAGGTCCATTAGCACCACATCTGGCTGCACGTGTGAAGCCAGGGCGACCACCTCGACCCCGTTGCTCGCCTCGCCCACGATCTCGAAATCGGGCTGGCTTCTGAGTAGTTCTTGCAGACCTGCTCGCACGACCGGATGGTCATCAGCGATCACGATACGAATACGGCCCATTAGCCCTGCTCCTCGATGCGAAGTCGGCCAGGCTGCGCACTGGCCTCCACAGCAGGCAGCGCCACCGCGATGGTCGTCCCAGAACGCAGGGTACTCTCAAGAGTGAACGTCCCTTCCAACTGCTCGATCCGTTCACGAAGAGCTTTGAGTCCGAATCTGCCGCTCGTCTCTCCCAGCAAGGGAGCAGGCAGATCGTGCGGATCAAAGCCAATCCCATCATCGGCAATATCCAGCGCCACGATATCCTCCATGTAGGAAAGCGTCAGCACCACTGAGCTGGCCTGGGCATGTTTGCGGATATTGGCCAGGGCTTCCTGGGTGGTGCGCAGCAGGGTCACTTCAATCTCTGGGCGCAGGGAAGTGGCCTGCCCGGTGATCGTCACACCTACTCTTACCCTACTTTCCTCTGCCCAACGTTGGGCCAGTGGCCGCAGCATTTCGGAAAGCCCGGCTCGTGGAGACGCTTCGGGCTGCAAAGCCCAGAGCAGACGGCGTGCCTCCGCCAGATTCTCGCGGGCGATACGACCCACCAGCGCAAGGCGTTGCCGGCCCTTGGTATCGTCTGGGGAAAGCGTCGCGCCCATCGTTTCGATCTGCATCACAATGCTACTCAAGCCCTGGGTAAAGGTGTCATGGATGTCGTGCGCGAGCCGCTGTCGCTCCTGCATGATTCCGGCCTGACGCGCGGCGAGCGCTAATTCCTGGCGTGTCGCCTGAAGCTCATGAATCAGCCGCGCGCGCTCCCGACTCTGTCTGACGAGGGCTTCAATGAACATGCCTAAGCCGACGCTCGCGGGCCACGAGAAGAGGATGACCACGCCCACATTCCAATTCCCCTGTCCCGGAACCAGGCTCCAGAGAGAAATCCCAAGCAGGATGCAAGCGCCAACAATATTCCAGGGGAAGCGCAGGAAGACAAAGAGTTGTGGATAGAGACCGAAGAGGACGAAGAGATAGACGGGGCTCTCGGTAATTAGTCCGGTCCAGATGATCCAGCCAATCAGCAGATAGCCCCAGGTGAGCAGCACTCGAGAACGCCAGTACGCAGGCTCGACGAGGACACATCCCAGATACCAGGTTCCCAACGCCAGCGAGAGCGCGCAGAGAATCAGGCGAAGCTGAAAGGTCGAAGCGCCAAATGTGAAAGCCAGGCCTGTGGCAACGATGAGAGAGACGTAGAACGCCCCATGCCAAAAAAGCATCCACCGTTGCAGCACCTCCTGGTGGAGCGACCCTACCTGGGCTTCCTGCGAGAGGTTTGTCATCGTGACCCTCTTTCCTGCACCTGCTGGTTCGTCCTTGCTCGTCTCCATGAGAAGATCTCT